>JBEKFH010000060.1:0-16356 GCA_050013415.1 Streptosporangiaceae bacterium
GGCGCGCCGTGAGTTCCCCGGACGGCCGCGGGCGGCGCGGCATCCCCAGCACCGAGGGCGCGGCGTGAGTTCCCTGGTGCGGCCGCGAATAGTGGTGCTGGACTATGGCTCCGGAAACTTGCGTTCTGCCCAGCGGGCTTTGCAGCGCGCGGGCGCTGACGTCACGGTGACCGCCGACGCCGACGCGGCGCTGAGCTGCGACGGGCTGGTGGTGCCCGGCGTGGGCGCGTTCGCCGCTTGCATGGCCGGGCTGCGGGCGGTCCGCGGCGACGTGATCATCGGCAAGCGGCTGGCCGGGTCGCGGCCGGTGCTCGGCATCTGCGTGGGCATGCAGGTGCTGTTCGCTGAGGGGGCGGAGCACGGCGAGCGTACGGCTGGCTGCGGTGAGCTGCCCGGCGTCGTGGAGCGGCTGAATGCGCCGGTGCTCCCGCACATGGGCTGGAACACGGTCCGGCCGCCGGCCGGGACCAGGCTGCTGGCCGGGATCGGCGCGGATACCAGGTTCTACTTCGTGCACTCCTACGCGGCCAAGTCGATGCCGCCGCGTTCCGGTGAGGACCGGCGGCCGATGCTCACTCTCGCGACGCACGGGGAGGACTTCATCGCGGCGGTCGAGGACGGCCCGCTGTCCGCCACCCAGTTCCACCCGGAGAAGTCGGCGGATGCCGGGGCGGCGCTGCTGGCGAACTGGCTGGAGATGGTGCGATGAACGAGCCGGATCCCGGCGCCGCGCTGCTGGCTGCCGTGGCCTCGAACCCGGCCGCCGCCCCTGCGAACGCCAACGCGGGCGCGGGCAATGATGTTGCGGGCGCCGCCGTCGCGGGCGCAGAGGTTACCGGCGGCGCGGTTGCGGGCGGCCTGACCCTGCTGCCCGCCGTGGACGTGTCCGGCGGCCAGGCGGTCCGGCTGGTCCAGGGCGCTGCGGGCACCGAGACCGGCTACGGCGACCCGCTGGAGGCGGCGCTCGCCTGGCAGCGCGCCGGAGCGCAGTGGATTCACCTGGTTGACCTCGACGCCGCCTTCGGCCGCGGTTCCAACGCTCGGCTGCTGGCCGGCCTGATCGGGAAGCTGTCTGCTGCCGCGCGGCTGCCCGGCATCGCCGGCAGCCCCGGCATCGCCGGCAGCCCCGGTATCGCGGCGGGCGGGCCAGGTGTCGCGGTAGAGCTGTCCGGCGGCATCCGCGACGACGCCTCGCTGGCCGCAGCGCTCGCGACGGGCTGCGCGCGGGTCATCATCGGCACCGCGGCGCTGGAGAACCCGGACTGGGTCCGCGACGTGATCTCCCGGCATGGCGAGCGGGTCGCGGTCGGCCTGGATGTGCGCGGCACCAGGCTGGCCGCGCGCGGCTGGACGTCGGACGGCGGCGAGCTGCTGGACGTGCTGGCCAGGCTGGAAGTGGCCGGCTGCGCACGGTACGTGGTCACCGACGTGACCAGGGACGGCATGCTCAGCGGGCCGAACCTGGACCTGCTGCGCCAGGTCTGCGCCCGCACCGGGCGGCCCGTGATCGCCAGCGGCGGCGTGTCCAGCCTGGCTGACCTGCGCGCGATCGCGTCCCTGCGGCCGCTCGGCGTCGAGGGCGCCATCATCGGCAAGGCCCTGTACGCGGGCGCGTTCACGCTGCAACAGGCGCTTGCGGCGGTGCGCTCATGATTCCCGGAGCGGTGCGCACGTGATCTTCCCGGCGTTCCCGATGATCCTGGCCACTGCATCCGCGCTCGCGGCAGTTGCATCCGCGATCTTCGCGGCGGTGCGCGGATGACCGTCGCCGTGCGGGTCATCGCCTGCCTGGACGTGGACAACGGCCGCGTCGTCAAGGGCGTGAACTTCCGCGACCTGCGGGACGCCGGCGATCCGGTCGAGCTCGCCGCGGCCTACGACGCCGCAGGCGTCGACGAGCTTGTGTTCCTCGACATCACCGCGTCCAGCGACCGCCGGGAGACCATGTATGAGGTGGTACGGCGGACCGCCGAGCAGGTGTTCATCCCGCTGACGGTCGGCGGCGGGGTCCGCAGCGCGGATGATGTCGACCGGCTGCTGCGGGCCGGGGCGGACAAGGTCGCGCTGAACACTGCCGCGATCGCCCGGCCTGGGCTGCTCACCGAGGCGGCGGCCAGGTTCGGCTCGCAGTGCATGGTGATCTCGGTCGACGCTCGCCGCGGCCCGTTCCCGAGCGGCTTCGAGGTGACCACGCACGGCGGGCGCCGCCCGGCCGGCCTGGACGCCGTCGGGTGGGCGGCGCGGGCCGCTGAGCTGGGGGCGGGCGAGATCCTGCTGAACTCGATGGACGCCGACGGCACGCAGTCCGGCTTCGACCTACCGCTGATCCGCGCCGTCCGGGCCGCAGTCACCGTGCCGGTGATCGCCAGCGGGGGAGCGGGGGAGCTCGCGCACTTCGCCCCGGCCGTCGAGGCTGGCGCCGACGCGGTGCTGGCCGCCAGTATGTTCCATTTCGGCGGGCTGGCGATCAGCGACGTCAAGGAGTCACTGCGGGCTGCCGGCCATCCCGTGCGCCTCAGCGCCCAGCACCCGGGGAGTCCCAGCGCCCAGTACCGGGAAAATAGCCATAATCTACGCATATGAGGCGCCATCTCCGGCCCAATTCTTACTTATACCGGATATTGTGAACTCGATTCGAACATTGAGTCGTATATTGCTCAACGAATCCGGTATAAGAGGCGCATGAGCCGGTTTTGCGGGCATCAGAGAGCTGGCAGGTGAGGGAGAGGGGTTGGCGGGTGGGGTCAGAGGGGCTGGCGGGAAATTTGAGCCGAATGATGGGCAGTGCCGGCGGGCAGGCCGGGCGGGCCGGCGGCGGCGATGAGCGGGGCAGCGCCCGCGGGCAGGATGGGCGGGCCGGATCCGGGCTTGACCCGGCGGTGGCGGCGCGGCTCAAGCGGGACCCGGCCGGGCTGTTTCCCGCCATCGCGCAGCAGTACGACACCGGCGAGGTGCTGATGCTCGGCTGGATGGACGACGAGGCGCTGCACCGGACGCTGACCACGGGCCGTTGCACGTACTGGTCACGCAGCCGCCGGGAGTACTGGGTGAAGGGCGAGACCTCTGGTCACCAGCAGTGGGTCACGTCGGTCGCCCTTGACTGCGATGGCGACACGGTGCTCGTCAAGGTTGACCAGGTCGGCGCGGCGTGCCACACCGGGGACCGGACCTGCTTCGACGCGGACCTGCTCGACGCGGTCACCGGAGACCGGGCCAGTGCAGACGGCGGATGACGCGGCCAGCGCGGCCGGGGCGGATGACGCGCCCAGCGCGGCCAGCGCGGCCGGGGCGGATGACGCGGCCCGCGCGCCCGGCGCAGGCAGCGCGCCCGGCCCGCCCGGCCCGCCCAGCGCGCCCGGCCCGCCCAGCGCGCCCGGCCCGCCCAGTGCGCCCAGCGCGCCCGGCCCGCCCAGTGCGGCCAGCGGCTGAGCGGGCCTTCCGTTACGTGGGAGAATGACCATGTGCCCAGGGCTGGGAGGTCAGGCGATGGCGGGCGGCAGCACGAAAGTAAAGGCGAAGAAGGCTGACCAGGCCGGGAAGGCCGGCCAGGAGGGCAAGGCGGGAAAGACGGGCAAGGCCGCCAAGGCCGCCAAGGCCGACGGCGTAAAACGGCTGCCAAAGAAGCTCTATGAGACCGAGTTGTTCCGCCTCCAGGCGGAACTGGTCAAGCTGCAGGAATGGGCACGGGCAGAGCATGCCCGCATCGTGGTGATCTTCGAGGGCCGGGACGCGGCTGGCAAGGGAAGCACGATCAAGCGGGTCTCCCAGTACCTCAACCCCCGGGTCGCCCAGATCACCGCGCTGCCGGCCCCGACCGAGCGGGAGCAGACCGAGTGGTACTTCCAGCGGTATATCGAGCACCTGCCGTCCGGCGGCCAGATCGTGCTGTTCGACCGTAGCTGGTACAACCGCGCGGGGGTCGAGCGCGTGATGGGGTTCTGCACGAAGGAGGAGTACGGCCGGTTCCTGCACCAGTGCCCCATCTTCGAGCGGCTCCTCGTCGAGGACGGCATCCTGCTGCGCAAGTACTGGTTCTCCGTCAGCGACGAGGAGCAGCAGCTCAGGTTCCGGTCCCGGCTGGAGGACCCGATGCGGCAGTGGAAGCTCTCCCCGATGGACCTGGAGTCCGTCACCAGGTGGGAGGACTACTCGCGGGCCAAGGACGAGATGTTCGTGCACACCGACATCCCGGAGGCCCCGTGGAACGTCGTGGAAAGCGACGACAAGCGGCGGGCCAGGATCAACATGATCGCGCACCTGCTGTCCACGATCCCTTATCACGACGTGCAGCGGATGCCGCTGTCCCTGCCGCCAAGGCCGCCGTCGCAGGGATACGTGCGCGCGCCGAAGGACCTGCAGACCTATGTGCCCGACCATGCCGCCACCCTGGAGGGCACGACCTCGTGATCGTCACCGGAGTGGCGCAGCGGCGGGCGTGGCTGGCGCGCGAGTTCCCCCCGGTCGAGCAAGTCGCCGGCGGCGTGTGGTCGGTGCCGGTGACGATCCCGGACAGCCCGCTGCGGTACACCCTGGCCTACCTGATCCACTCCGACGACGGCGTCATGGTCGTAGATCCCGGCTGGGACAGCGAGACCGGCTGGCAGGATCTGCTGTGCGGCCTGGCGACGGCGGGCATCCCCGCGGACCGGGTCACCGGCATCGTCCTCACCCACGTGCACCCCGACCACCACGGCCTGAGCGCGCGGCTGCGGGAGGCGTCCGGGGCGCGGATCGCCATGCACGCCGCCGAGGTGGATTCGCTGCCCGAGCGGATCTGGCGGGCCGGCGGCGGGCGGGCCGGCGATCGCGGCTGGCTGGCCCGGTGCGGCGTGCCGGAGGACCTCATCGGCGAGCTGACGTTCGGTGACGACGCCGAGGGCCCGTTCTGGCGGATGCCCGACCCCGACGTCCTGCTGAACGACGGCGACGACCTCGGCCTAGCGGGCCGCCGGGTGCGGGTGGTGTGGACCCCGGGACACACGCCCGGGCACATCTGCCTGCACGACGAGGATCACGACCTGCTGCTGACCGGTGATCACCTGCTGCCGCGGATCACGCCCAACATCGGCCTGGCGCCCGGCGGCCAGGGCTCGCCGCTGAGCAGTTACCTGAACTCGCTGCGCCGGGTTCGCGGCTACGACACCGCCGAGGCGCTGCCCGCCCACGAGTACCGTTTCCGCGGGATCGCCAGCCGCGCGGACGCCATCGCCGCCCATCACCAGGACCGGGCGGAGGAGATCGTCAGCGTCATCGGCTCGTCCGACGGGCCGACGATCTGGCAGATCGCCGAGCGGCTCACCTGGTCACGCGGCTGGGCGCAGGTCACCGGCCTGATGCGCCGGGCCGCGCTGGCCGAGACCGCCGCGCACATCGCGTACCTGCAGGAGACCGGCGGCCTCATCACCCGCACCGGGGAACTGCCGGGCGGGGACAGGTTCCGCCTCGCCGCGCCGGAGGTCATTGGCCTGAACGGATAGCTCAGCGCCGGTCTCCCCGCCCAGGCGGCAGCCCGGCACGGAGCCGGTGCCGGGGTTTGATATTCAGCGCCGGTCTCCCCGCCCAGGCGGAATCCCGGCCCTAGGCGGGTGCCGGGGCTAGGCGTTCGGCGCGATGTCCTACTGCGCGATGTCCTACTGCGCGGCGTTCGATGCCACGATGGGAGCCATGACGCGGATGAACCTGAGTTCCGGGGACGGATTAAGGGCTGGCAGCGGGTCCGGGCTGCTGGCGATCGACCTCAAGGGCGTGCACAAGAGCTTCGGCTCCGTCGAGGCGGTGAAGGGCGTCAACCTCGCCATCACCGCCGGCGAAGTCGTCGCGTTCCTCGGCCCTAACGGCGCGGGCAAGACGTCGACGATCGACATCATCCTGGGGCTGTCCACGCCGACGGCCGGCACGGTGTCGGTGTTCGGGATGCAGCCGCGCCAGGCGATCAGCCGCGGCCTGGTCTCCGCCGTGATGCAGACCGGCGGCCTGCTCAAGGATCTGACCGTCGGGGAGACCGCCCAGTACACCGCGAGCCTGTTCACGCAGACCCGGCCGGTGGCCGAGGTCCTGCACCGGGCCGGTATCGCCGACATAGCGAACCGCCGGGTCGGCAAGTGCTCGGGCGGCGAGCAGCAGCGGCTGCGCTTCGCCATGTCCCTGCTGTCCGATCCCGAACTGCTCATCCTGGACGAGCCGACGACCGGCATGGACGTCGAGGGCAGGCGCAGTTTCTGGGGTGCGATCAGGCACGACACCGCCGAGGGGCGGACCGTCCTGTTCGCCACGCACTACCTGGAGGAGGCCGACGCCTACGCCGACCGGATCATCCTGCTGCGCCACGGCCAGATCGTCGCCGACGGCACCTCCTCGGAGGTCAAGGCGCTGGCCGCCGGCCGGACGGTGCGTGCCACCATGGCGAACGCCGATGCGGCGGCGCTGCGCGCCATCCCGGGAGCGGACAGCGTGGAGGTGCGCGGCGAGACCGTGCTGATCCACTCCACGGACAGCGACGCGGTGGCCAGGTACCTGCTGAGCAACACGCCGGCCAGGGACCTGGAGATCACCGCGCGCGGCCTTGAGGACGCCTTCATCGCCCTGACCAGCGATGACGCCAACGACGCCGGTGACGCCGGTGACGCCGGGCAGAGCGTCACGAACATGGGAGCATCGCGATGAGCACGCGGTCACTGGCCAGCCCGGACCTGCCCAGCCCGGACCTGACCACCCGGCGCGCGCCGGGGCTTGGCGGCTTCAACCTCACCGTGCTGCGGCTGGAGATCCGCCGGCTGCTGCGCAACCGGCGGACCCTGCTCTTCACGATGGTGCTGCCGGTCTTCTTCTTCCTGACCTTCGGCCTGAACAGCGCGTATGCCAATCTGCGCATCGGCCACGGCAACGAGTCGGCGTTCATCATGATCAGCCTGGCGCTGTACGGCTCGGTCCTCGCGACCACCAGCGGCGGCGCGATGGTGTCCATCGAGCGGGCTGCCGGCTGGAGCCGGCAGCTGCGGCTGACCCCGTTGTCGCCGGTGGCCTACATCGCGATCAAGATGCTGACCGCGCTGGTGCTCGGGCTCAGCTCGCTGACCGCCGTCTATGTCGTCGGCGGCCTCACCGGCAAGCCCACGATGCCGGTCTGGCTGTGGATCGTCACCGCGCTCTGCGTCTGGGTCGGCTCGCTGGTCTTCGCGGCCTACGGGCTGTTCATGGGCTACCTGCTGCCCACCGAGAACGTGATGCAGATCCTGTCCTTCACTCTCGTGCTGTTCGCCTTCGCAGGCGGCGTGTTCATCCCGCTGAGCCAGTTCCCCCACCTGTTCCAGACCTTCGCCCAGTACACGCCGCTGTACGGGCTGAACTACCTCGTGCATGCCCCGTTCCTCGGCGGCGGCGTCCACCTGGCGTGGGTCGCCAACGCTGTCATCTGGCTCGCCATCTTCGCCGGCGGCGCCGCCTGGCGGCTCCGCAAGGACACTGCCAGAGTCTGACCCGGGAGGAAGGCGGTGCGCGCCGTGACGAACGCGGACAACGAGTGGATCAAGGTCGCCGAGGCTGATGAGCTCGCGGACGGACGTGTCACGACCGTGCAGGCCGGACATCTCAGCATCGCACTCTGCCGCGTCGGCGAGCGCTACGGCGCGCTGGAGAACCGGTGCCCGCATCAAGGCGGCCCGCTGGGTGAGGGATCGATCGAGAAGGGCTGGCTGCGCTGTCCCTGGCACGGCTACGACTACAACCCGCTGGACGGCAAGCCGCCGCCAGGATTCACCGACGGTCCCGAGAGCTTCGCGGTCGAACGGCGGGCCGGCGGCATCTACGTCAGCGTCCCCCCGCCGGCGCCGCACCAGCGCACGGTCGGCGACCTGCTGGCCGAGACGATGGTCAGCTGGGGCGTCACCCACGTCTTCGGGATGGTGGGCCACTCGAACCTGGGATTCGCCGATGCGCTGCGCCGCCAGGAGGAGGCCGGCCGGCTGACCTACATCGGAATCCGGCACGAGGGCGCCGCCGCGTTCGCGGCCTCGGCCTACGGCAAGCTCACCGGCCGGCCCGCGGCCTGCTTCGCGATCGCCGGGCCGGGCTCGACCAACCTGCTGACCGGCCTGTACGACGCGAAGGCCGACCGGGCGCCGGTGCTGGCAATATCGGGCCAGGTGCCGTCATCGGTGCTGGGCCGCGGCGCGTTCCAGGATCTCGACCTGCCCGCCGCCTTCGCCGACGTCGCGACGTACTCCAAGACCGTCCTCGCCGGGTCAGATCATGCCGAGCTGATGACGCTCGCCATCAAGCATGCCCTGGTCGAGCGCGGCGTGGCGCACCTCGTCCTGCCCGACGAGGTGCAGGTCCAGCCGGCCGGGGACGTCCCGGCGTCCGGCCCGGCCGGGCGGGTCGGTGACAACCGAGTGCATCCCCCCACCGCCGCCCTGGACCAGGCGGCCGCCCTGCTGGCGGGTGCCAGCCGCCCGGTCATCGTGGTCGGGCACGGGGCGCGGTTCGACATGGCGGCCGTGACCCGCGTGGCCGAGGCACTGCACGCGCCTGTCCTCACCACGTTCAAGGCCAAGGGCCTCATCTCCGACCACCATCCGCTGGGCTGCGGGGTGCTCGGGCGCAGCGGCACGCCCGTCGCGTCCTGGCTGATGAACGAGTCGGACCTGCTGCTGGTGTTCGGGGCGTCGTTCTCCAACCACACCGGCATCGCGTCCTACAAGCCGATCATCCAGGTCGATAGCGACCCGATGGCGCTCGGCCGGTTCCACCCCGTCACCGCGCCGGTCCTCGGCGATGTCGGGGTCACCGCCGGCGAGCTGATCGGCCGGATCGCCGGCGCCGGCCAGCGGGCGGATCAGCGCGCCGACGTGGCCGAGCGCTGGGCGATCTGGCGCGCCGAGAAGGCCCGGCGGGTGCTGGACACCCGCGGTGCTGGCGTGTCCTCGGCGGCAGTGTTCGACTCGATGTCGCGGGTCATCCCGGCCGACGCCGTCGTGGCGGTGGACGTCGGCAATCATGCCTACTCTTTCGGCCGGTACTTCGAATGCGACCGGCAGTCGGTGCTGATGTCGGGTTACCTGGGCTCGATCGGCTTCGGCTTCCCGGCGGCCATGGGCGCGCTCGCCGCCGCGCCAGACCGCCCGATCGTGGCGGTGACCGGCGACGGCGGCTTCGGCCAGTACCTGGCCGAGTTCACCACCGCGGTCAAGTACTCGATGAACATCACGCACGTGCTGATCAACAACTCACAACTCGGCAAGATCAGCAAGGAGCAGCGGGCCGGGCAGTATGACGTCTGGCAGACCAGCCTCACCAACCCGGACTTCGCCGAGTACGCGCGCGGCTGCGGCGGGCACGGCGCTACCGTCACCGACGCGGCCGGCCTGGACGACGCGATCTCGGCGGCGCTGGCCTACGACGGCCCGGCTCTCGTCGACGTCATCGCGGACGCCGCACTCACGTAGCCGGGGTTACGCCGTCGCGGCCGGCCGGCGCCGCCGACGCCGGGGCGCCGCCGCCGTCAGGTCCCGGCGGCCCGGAACGGGCTAGCCTGGCTGGACCGGCGGATCTCAAGCTCGGGCTTGAAGGTCACCTGGCGGTGGGTGTGCGTGCCCGCCCCCATCGACTCCTCCAGCAGCAGCCGGGCGGCCATCCGGCCCAGCTCCTGACGGGGCTGGCGTACCGAGGACAGCGGCACGGCGGCCGATGCCGCGAAGTCGATGTCGTCGTACCCGACGATGGCGATCTCGTCGGGCACCGCGATCGCGTGCAGCGTCATCTCCTGCAGCAGGCCGAGCGCGATCAGGTCGTTGGCGCAGAAGACGCCGGTTGGCCTGCGCCCGACGGACATCGCGGCGATCTGCGCTCCGGCCCGCTGCCCGGCGGCGACGTTCAGCGCCTGCGTCTCGATCAGCAGCACGTCGCCCGGATCGCGCCCGGCCCGTGACAGCGCGCGGAGCGCGCCGTCACGCCGGTCGGCCACCTGCCGGAAGCTGACCGGGCCGCCGATGTAGGCGAGCCGCTGGTGCCCGGCCGCCAGCAGGTGGGACATCGCGAGATCGCCGCCGAGCACGTCGTCGACGGCCACCGAGCACAGGCCGCCGGACGGGGATCTGCTGTCGACGAGTACCACCGGGGTGCCGCGCTGCTGCAGTAGCGCGAGCCGCTCGTCGGTGCCCGCCACCGGCGTGATCAGGATGCCCTGGACCCGGTGCTCCTCCAGCAGCTCAAGGTAGCTGTTCTCCTTCGGCAGCTGGTCGTCGCTGTTGCACAGGATGACGGCGAGCCCGGACATGCTCGCCTCGTCCTCGACGCCGCGGGCGACGTCGGTGAAGAACGGGTTGGCCACGTCGAGCACGATCAGGCCAATGATCCGGCTGCGGCCAGCCCGCAGCTGCCTGGCCGACTCGTTCCGGACGAAGCCGAGCGCCTTGATCGCCTGGTGCACCCGGTCGCGGGTCGACTTCGCCACGATGTCCGGGCGGTTCAGGACGTTGGAGACGGTGCCCACGGAAACGCCAGCGTGCGCCGCCACTTCCCGGATGCCCACAGGCGCGTTCACCGACCTCCTTCCGGCCAGACGGACAGTCTCAGCTCTGGTCAGTCTCAGCTCGGTATTGGAACGTGTCAAATGACGCCGGGGCGGGGCGCATCCCCGAGTGCGCCCGCCAGCTGCCCCCGCGCGCCCGCCAGCCGCCCGGCGGCGGCATGCCAGGCCCCCGGGCCCGTGCCCTGGCCCGCGTCGGCGTCCTGGCCGGCCGGCTCGTACCGGCGCAGCGGGTGCGCTGCCCGCAGCAGCCCGCGCAGGCCGGCCAGGTCGGCGGGCGCGGCGCCGAGGCGGCGGGCCTGGACGAGCACGTTGCCGATGGCCGACGCCTCGGCCGGCCCGGCCACCACCGGCAGCCCGCAGGCGTCGGCGGTGAGCTGGCAGAGCAGCTCGTTCCGCGAGCCGCCGCCGACGATGTGCACCGCGGCGACGTGCCTGCCGGACAGCTCCTGCACGGTCATGATCGCCTCGCGGTAGGCGAGCGCCAGGCTGTCCATGATGCAGCGCACGATCCCGGGCCGGCCGGCCGGCACCGGCTGGCCGGTCGCCGCGCAGGCCGCGGTGATCCGGGCGGGCATGTCGCCGGGCGCCAGGAAGACGGGATCGGCGGGGTCGATCAGGCAGCGCAGCGGCTTCGCCCTGGCGGCGGCGGCGAGCAGCGGGCCCAGCCGGGCCGGCCTCCCGGCAGCCGACCAGGTGCGCAGGGATTCCTGCAGCAGCCACAGGCCCATCACGTTCCGCAGGTAGCGGACTGTCCCGTCCACCCCTGTCTCGTTGGTGAAGTTCGCCAGGCGGCTGGCCTCGGTCAGCACCGGCCGGTCGAGCTCCATGCCGACCAGCGACCAGGTCCCGCAGGAGATGTAGGCGAAGTCAGTGCCGGTGGCCGGCACCGCGGCCACGGCCGACGCGGTGTCGTGCGAGCCGACCGCGACGACGGGCAGCCCGGGCGCCAGGCCGGCCTCGGCCGCCGGGCCGGCCAGCATCGGCCCGATCAGGTCGCCGGGCTGGCGCAGCGGCGGGAAAACGGCCGCCGGTATCCCCGCCCTGGCCATCAGGTCAGTGGCCCAGGTCCTCGCGGTGATGTCGTACAGCTGGGTGGTCGACGCGTTCGTGACCTCGGCGCCGGCCTCCCCGGTGAGCCAGTAGCCGAGCAGGTCGGGGATGAGCAGCAGCGTGCCAGCGGCCTGCAGCTGCGGGGTGCCGGCCGCCGCGGCCAGCTGGTAGATGGTGTTGAACGGCAGCTGCTGGATGCCGGTGACCTGGTACAGCTCGGCGGCGGGGATCCGGGCGAGCACGGACTCCATCACCCCGGCCGTCCGCGCGTCCCGGTAGTGCACCGGGTTGCCGAGCAGCGCTCCCGACTGGTCGAGCAGCCCGTAGTCGACGCCCCAGGAATCGATGCCCGCGCTATCCAGCGGCCCGGCCCTGGCCGCCGCCCGCAGCCCCTCGAGCACCCCGCGGTACAGCCGCAGGATGTCCCAGTGCAGGGTGCCGCCCGCGGTCACCGGCACGTTGGCGAACCGGCCCGCCTCGGTGATCTCCAGCCGCCCGCCGTCCAGCCTGCCGCAGATCACCCGCCCGCCGGACGCGCCGAGGTCGACCGCCGCGACCGTCACGGCCCCGCTCACCGGATCATCCGCCGTCCGGGCGCGCCGAGGCCGACCGCCGCGACCGTCACGGCGGTCATCGCAGGAACGCCGCCGCCACGCCGCCGTCGACCGGGATGTGCAGGCCCGTCGTCACCGGCAGCTCGCCCGCCGTCAGCGCGACGACGGCCGCGGCTATGTGCTCGGGCAGCACCTCGCGCTTGAGCAGGGTCCGCTGGGCATAGAAGGCGCCGAGCTCCTCCTCGGGCACGCCGTAGACCGCGGCGCGCTGCGCCCCCCAGCCCCCCGCGAAGATCCCCGAGCCGCGCACCACGCCGTCCGGGTTGATGCCGTTCACCCGGATGCCAAGCTCGCCGAGCTCGGCGGCGAGCAGCCGCACCTGGTGCGCCTGATCGGCCTTGGCCGCGCTGTAGGCGATGTTGGCCGGGCCGGCCACGACGGAGTTCTTGCTGCAAACGTAGATGATGTCGCCGCCCATCCGCTGCGCCGCCATCACCCGCGCGGCCTCACGGGAGACCAGGAACGATCCCCTGGCCATCACGTCGTGCTGGATGTCCCAGTCGGCCGCGGTGGTCTCCAGCAGCGGCCTGGACAGGGACAGCCCCGCGTTGTTCACCACGAGGTCCAGGCCGCCGAACGCGAGCGCCGCGTCGCGGCACGCCGCCGCGACGTCGTCCTCGCTGGTGACATCGGAGGTGACGCCCACCGCGACGTCGGCCGAGCCGATCTCGGCTGCCACCTGCCGGGCGGCGTCGCCGTCCCGGTCGGCCACCACCACGCAGGCCCCCTCGGCGGCCAGCCGCCGCGCGGTGGCCCGGCCGATGCCCGACCCGCCGCCGGTGACCAGCGCGATCCTGGTGGCCAGCGGCCGCGGCTTCGGCCGCCGCCGCAGCTTCGCCTCCTCCAGCTCCCAGTACTCGATCCGGAATTTCTCCGCCTCGCTGATCGGGGAGTACGACGAGACCGACTCGGCGCCCCGCATCACGTTGATCGCGTTGACGTAGAACTCGCCGGCCACCCGAGCCGTCTGCTTGTCCGCCCCGTAGCTGAACATGCCGACGCCCGGCACCAGCACGATCGCCGGGTCGGCCCCGCGCATCGGCGGCGAGGACGCGTCGGCATGCCGCTCGTAGTAAGCCCGGTAGTCGTCCCGGTATGCCGCGTGGAGTTCGGCCAGGCGGCTGCGTACTTCATCAAAGGGGGTCGCCGCGGGCAGGTCGAGTACCAGCGGCGCGACCTTCGTGCGCAGGAAATGATCGGGGCACGACGTGCCCAGCGCGGCGAGCTCGGGGTGCCGCGCGCAGGCCAGGAAATCGAGCACGGCCGGGCTGTCGGAGAAGTGGCCGACCTGCGGGTGGTCGGTGGAGGCCAGCCCTCGGATCAGCGGCGCGAGCTGGGCCGCGCGGGCCCGCCGCTCGGCGGGCTGCAGCGGCTGGTACCCGCTGATGACCTGGCCGAACGGATCGGGGCGGCCATTGTCGTCCAGATAGCGGCGCGCCGCCGCGATGATCTCCAGGGAGTTCGCCTCGCACTCCGCGCTGCTGGCCCCCCAGGCGGTGATCCCGTGCCCGCCCAGTATTACGCCGATCGCCGCCGGGCTGGCGCGCTGGAACTCCGCGATGTCCAGGCCGAGCTGGAATCCCGGCCGGCGCCACGGCACCCAGCCGACCCGGTCGCCGAAGCACGCCCGGGTGAGCGCCTCGCCGTCGGCGGCGGTCGCGAGCGCGATGCCGGAATCGGGGTGCAGGTGGTCCACGTGCGGGAGGTCCAGCAGCCCGTGCATGGCGGTGTCGATGGACGGCGCGGCGCCGCCGGGGCCGTGCAGGCAGTACTCGAACGCCGCGACCATCTCGTCCTCGCGGTCCACGCCCGGGTAGACGCCGGGCAGCGCGCGGAGCCGGTCCAGCCGGAGCACGGCCAGGCCGCCCGCGGTCAGCGTGCCGAGATCGCCGCCGGAGCCCTTCACCCAGAGCAGCTCGGCCTGCTGGCCGGTCACCGGGTCGGTCCCCTTGCCCTTCGCCGAGGTGTTGCCGCCCGCGTAGTTGGTGTTGCGCGGATCGGCGCCGAGCCGGTTGCTGCGCTCGATCAGCGCGGCGACCTCGGGCGGTTCCTGCGGGGTCATGCTGTCCTCCTGGTCGGGCTGGCTGGTCGGGCTGGCAGCCCGCTGAAAGGTGATCTGAGCGGGTTGGGTGCCGTTGAAATGAATGTTCAACGGGTTGCGGACGCTGCGCCCGCTAGCTGCCCCAGCTGGCGGGGGTGCCGCCGACGCGCTCTTTGATGATCCGCTCGCCGTAGCCGGACCGCAGGTAGGCGGCGACCGGGTCGGGGTCCAGGCCCATGTCCTCGCGCAGCCCGGCCAGCAGCGGCCGCACGTCGGTGTTGTAGGCGTCCATCAGCACCGCGTGCGCGCCCAGCACGTCCCCGGCCTGCTGCGCGGCCGCGAGCGCGGCCGCGTCGACGAGCAGCGCCTTGGCCGTCGCCTCCTGCACGTTCATCACGCTGCGGATCTGCGCCGGGATCTTCGGCTCGATGTTGTGGCACTGGTCGAGCATGAAGGCGATGCCGGCCGCCGGGTCGAGCGCGCCCGCGGCCACCACCTCGTGCAGGATGCGGAACAGCTGGAACGGGTCGGCGGCCCCGACCATCAGGTCGTCGTCGGCGTAGAATCGGCTGTTGAAGTCGAAGCCGCCGAGCCGGCCGGCCCGCAGCAGCAGGGCCACGATGAACTCGATGTTCGTCCCCGGAGCGTGGTGCCCGGTGTCCACGACCACCGCCGCCTGCGGGCCGAGCGCGACGCAGTGCAGGTAGGAGGTGCCCCAGTCCGGCACGTCGGTGGTGTAGAACGACGGCTCGAACAGCTTGTACTCCAGCAGCATCCGCTGGGACGGGGCCAGCCGCTGGTAAACGGCCGCCAGCGCCTCGGCGAGCCGGTCCTGCCGGGCCCGGATGTCGTCCTGGCCCGGGTAGTTGGTCCCGTCCGCGAACCACAGCTTCAGGTCGCTTGATCCGGTGGCGTCCATGATGTCGACGCACTCCAGCAGGTGATCGAGCGCCTTGCGGCGGACCCGGGGATCCGGGTTGGCGACGCTGCCGAGGCGGTAGTCGTCATCCTGGAAGACGTTGGCGTTGACCGTGCCGATCCGCACCCCGCAGCCGGCCGCGAACCGCGCCAGTTCCGCGTAGTCGTCGACCTTGTCCCACGGGATATGCACGGCCACGCTCGGCGCGACGCCGGTGAACAGGTTGACCTGCGCCGCGTCCTGCACCTTCTCCTGCGGCGTTCGCGGCACGCCGGGCTGGGTGAACACCTTGAAACGGGTGCCGGTGTTGCCGAAGGCCCAGGACGGCAGCTCGATCCGGTGGGCTCGCAGTGCGGTCGCCGTGGCGGTCAGGTCAGGCATTCGGTCATCTCCATGCTGGTCAGCTTCGTCAGCTCAGTCGAGTCGGCTCAGTCGAGGTGGAAGATCTCTGGCAGCCTGGTGAACTCCTCGTCGGGACGCTGGCCGCCGGTCCCGGCGAAGAAGGGCGCCATCTCCGCCTGCCAGCGGTCATTGACGCCCGTCTGCGCCATCCGCCGCAGCGCGGCGGGATAGTCATCGGTCTCCAGGTAGCCGACGAGCAGCCCGTCGTCGGACAGGAAGAGGCTGTAGTTGGCCCAGCCGGCCGCGGTGAGCGCTTCGGTCATCTCCGGCCAGACCTCGGCGTGCCGTGCGCGGTACTCCTCCAGCCGGTCCGGCCGGATCCGCGCGAGGAAGCAGACCCGCTCCATCGGCTCGGCCTCCTCATCGTTGTCGTCCGGCCGGACCAGCCCGGCCGGACAGCCCTCCGGCCTGGCCGTGGTACCGGCCTGGCCGTGGTCCCGGCGGAACCGCGCCGGGACCACGGCCGTCGCGGTCAGAAGTTGAACTGGTTGATGTTCGACGCGTTGAAGACGAACGGCGGGCCCAGCAGGATCGTGTGGTCCATGCCCACCGTGAACGTGCCGAGCTTGCCGGCCGTGAAGGACTGGCCGGCTGCGTTGGTGATCTTCTTCGAGGCGAGCTCGACCGCCGCGTAGGCGGCGAGGTAGCCGAGGTTGGCCGGGTTCCAGAGCTCGAACGCCTTTACCGTGCCGTTCGCCACGTACTTCTTCAGCGAGTCCGGCGTGCCGAGCCCGGTGACCAGCAGCTTGCCGCGCCGCGAGGAGGCGCTGACGACCTGCGCGGCCGCCAGGATCCCGACGGT
>JBEKFH010000061.1:0-16273 GCA_050013415.1 Streptosporangiaceae bacterium
CCCGCCTGGCCGAACCCGGCAAACCCGCTCATAACTCTGTGGACGAAGCCCGCTTAACCCGTGGACACCACCGCCAGAAACGCGCATCCCCGCAGCTCAAAGCTAAATGTGAAGACCTCACTCGGCACTCGCTGATCTGCGAGAACGCGCTGCGTGTAGTCATCTGGCCACGGCGCTAATTGAGACCGCCGTGAGCCGCTGGTCCTCTCCGGATCGGCGCCCGCCTGATTGCGCAGGTCACGGGCATCGCAGGTGACTTGCTTCGACCGATTTGGCAGCGGACGGCCGGACGTGCACCAGCGTGCACGCTGGCCCAAACGCAGTGAATACCTATGCGGGCTGGTCGGTCGCGGACGACAGAAGGCTGCTCGACGAGCCGCCGTCAGATCCGCCGACTACGCGCACCTGCCCGTTCGGCGTGCCGATCTTGGTCTGATGAGGCGCAATCACTGCGAAGCCGAACTCGGCGATAGGTGCGACACATGTGCGATCATCGGCCCTGATGCGCGACCAGGTACAACTCTTGGCTTGCTGCGCGCTGGGCCGGACCCGGCGCGTTACGACGACATCGTGAGCGCCCAGCCTGCCGGTCGGCAGGACCCGCTCAACCCGGCTCGGGGAGCGCCGGACAGCGCGGTACAGCGCCGCAGGACCGGCTATCGCCAACTTGGCGCAATTGCCGCATTGTCAACGGTCGTTGATTCCGATGATCCGCAGGCCGTCGTGCTCGGCGAAGTCGGCAAAGTCCTTCAGATTCAGCGTTGCGAGCGGCAGACCGCGGACCAGGCAGCACGCGGCGATCCACGTGTCGTTCACGGGCCGGGGGCGGCCACGCCGTGCGGCGCGTGCTTGCAGCTCGCCCCAGCGGATCGCCACCAATTCCGAATAGGGGAGCGTCACCACGTGCTGCCGCCAGTCAGCCAGTTCTGCCAGCTTGCGCGGTCCCCAGCTCCGCAGCACCGTCCACTTGGTAAGCTCGCCCAGGGTCACGAACGACATGCACCACGTCTCACCCGTCAGCCGCGCGCGCAGCGGGCCCGAGAGGCGACCGCGCAGGCTTGCCGACGCGACGTCAGTGTCCAGGACGACAGGGCTCACGCCAGGCCAGACCGCCTGGAAGCGTACAGGTCCGCCACGAACTCTTCCCACTCTTCATCGGAGTCGAACAGCCCGGGGCGCGCCATGTCATCCACTGACGTGACCGGCTCGACGCCCTGCCGCCGGGCCAGTTCCTCCACCGGCACATCGTCAGGGCCGGACGGACTGGAGAGCGATTCCGCATGATCAGACGACATGATCACCACCTCCTCGACGGGTTCATTCTCCCACGTCTGCGATCCTGGCGCCGCGGGCCACGCGCAGGCCGCCAGTGCGCGCAGGGTCAGCCCGCGCCGCGGATGCCAGTGCGCTGCGCGCTGGTCCGAGGGAGCTGACAGTGACTGATCGTAGCGGCTGTGGCCTGGTCGAACAGGCTGTGCTCGAGGCGCTGGACACCGTGACTGCGGGGCGTCCGCGAGCGTATATGCCGTCCGCGAAGGCGCTGGCCCGGATCGAGGAACGTATCGGGCTCGGACCCCGGTACGCCTACGAGTTGCTGCTTGACCTGGCCCGCCGCTGGATTATTCCTGTCCGCACCGTGGCCGTCATGGGCAACTACGGGGACCGGAGCTTTCCGCCTCCCGGGCCGGAGTACACCGAGTGCCGCCCGTCGCACGCTGGCCAGGTTGTGCTCGATGCGGAAGCTCGCCGGCTGGCGCCCGTCCCGGTAGGCCTGATCAACGGCACTGCCTACCGGGGTAGTACTCAGCCGCCGCTGGATCCGTTCCGGGTCCTCGCTGCGCTGCGGCGGCTGCTGGCCGATGCCCGCGTTCCTGACGGCGAGCTGATCGGCGTCGCTGACCCTCCCTGGTCCGGGACGAGTTGCACCGTGACAGGTGATCTGGCCGCGCTCGCCAGCGGCCGCAGGGTGGTGCTCCGCGAGGCCGGCCGGATCACCGTTACCGGTGTTCCCGTCCCGGATGAGCCCCGGCGTGCTCCGTCAGCACCTGGCGATCGCCGGTACTACCCGTACCGGGGGACAGGTGAGGCCCCTCCGGCCCACCTGGTTATCGAGTCGCTGCCGGCCGTGACGGTCGCTTCGGAGATGGCCCAGGCAATCGCCCGCCGGGCGGCGTCGCGCCGGGGGCCTGACTCGGATCTGGCCCCGGGGCAGCTGCCAGTCGCCAGCGTGATCGACGAGTCCAGCGGCGGTGACGTAAGGATTCTCCTGACGCTGCGCCCGGGCACAGCCCGGGCACTGACGCAGCGTCGGCATGCGAGCAGCTTGCCATTATCGCCGGGTTCTCGGCCGAGGCACCCAGGGCCTTCCCCTCGCCGCTGGCGGCCCTCCTGCGCTCGTGGGTGGATGACCATCGCAGAGAGGACATCGCAGGCAGCCTCACCGAGCTCGAGAACGCCATCCGCCGCGACGGGCGACAGCGGATTTACCGCTGACAGCACCTGGCTGGGCCGGTACGCCGGCCCGTGGCCACGAGGGACGCGTACCGCATCGCAAGCGGGCTCCGCCGGCATGCGAGCGCTCAGCAGGGACTGTGGCTCGTCAGCGAGGCGATGGCCTGCGCGACGCCTGCAGGCGGCTGGACACCTATGTCCCGGGAGCGCCGTGCGGATGGTCTCAGTTCTGGTCTCATTTATCTACGTCCACGGGCGTCGGCGGGCGGGTATGAGCCTCGGCGAGCAGGACGGATAGCCGTCCGTGCACTCCGATGTACGGTCGTCCCTAATCCTGAAAAGCGGAAGGTCGGCGGTTCGACCCCGCCCTGACCACTCGATCCGCAGTGGCTTGACCTGGGCAGACGTGCCTATGGCCATCCTCTGCGTGGTGTCGCTGAGTGACCCCCATGGCCCGTCTGTGACCGCAGGTTGCCATGGACTATCCCACGCGGATCGCAGGTGAGGTCTCGATCCGCAGTGGATCTTGTCGTTACGCCCCGAGGTGATTGGGGAGGGCTGCATGGATGCGCGCCGCTTGCATAGCGTCATGGCTCTGACACACCCGTTTTCACCGCGTCTGGGCTGGTCGCTGGGTTGCAGTGTTTCGTAGGAAATCTTCCGTCAGGTCTTCGTCAGTACAACCGGGTCGCGCCATGCGGTTCAACCCGCCGCCCAACTGGCCTCCGCCTCCGCCGGGGTGGACTGCGCCGCCGGGGTGGAGGCCTGATCCGGCGTGGGGCCCGCCGCCGGCGGGCTGGCAGTTGTGGATACCGGATCCCGCTCCTGCCGCCGCGCCCCCTGACCTTGCCCCAAGCGCCGAGCCAACTGTGCAGGTAATTTCCCCTCAGTTCAGGGCGGTGTATCAGCAGGGTCGCCCGGCGTGGATGCACGAGGGCACGCTGGCGGCTGCGTTTCTTGAAGGTTACGAGGATCTTGAAGTAGTGGGCGAGTCGTATCGCCAGGCAAATCTCTGGCGCGTGGTCGGCGTCCAGCACCGCCCAGAGGTACACGTCCGCGTGGACGTCTGGGCAATGCTGTTGGCCGAGGACGGCAACCCCCACGATCCCAGCGCCGTTTCGGTCTGGATCGAAGGCCTGATGGTGGGCT
Organism: Streptosporangiaceae bacterium; assembly: GCA_050013415.1. Classification (GTDB taxonomy): domain Bacteria; phylum Actinomycetota; class Actinomycetes; order Streptosporangiales; family Streptosporangiaceae; genus Palsa-506. The sequence continues at coordinate 3,601 of JBEKFH010000061.1, forward strand.
ACCTGCCAAGTGATAAAGCGCGCACGCTCCGTCCCGGCCTCCTAGCGGTGCAGGAGCGTGAGGGCAAAGCGATCGCACTGGAAGGCGTGATAGTCGGGGCGGGCTCTGGGACGATGGGCCCGGCATGCTCGGCGTGTTCCTGCGCTACGACCCCGAGGACTTTGGCCCCTCTGCCCCACTTGAAGCCAAGTCCGCCGACGTCGGCCTGCGGGCCGGGCTCCCGGTTACCACGTTCTCAGATCCGTTTGAATGCAAGTGGGGTCGGTCCTGCACTTTCTGTTCAAACCCGATCGCGGAAGGGAGCCTGATGGTTGGGCTCTTGGGTGGGGGTCGCGGCTTCGCTGGACCCTGCACAAAATTCCGGGGATTCTGCCACCCTGAGTGTGTACCACTTCCGGAAGCCATGGAGCGGCTGGATTTCACGCGCATGACTTCTGTTGCCCGTGTTCGGATGAAAGACAAGTTTGGCGCAAAGATCTACCTGCATCGCAAGCACGGCACATTCAGGGTCGTAACGGCTGACGGTTCCGTGGAACCCAGCAGCGACAATCCGGAAACCGCGCCGACCCTAGAAGCACTCTTGAAGCGCACGGAATGGTGGGGTTTCGAGGACAACAAGGCATGAGCCCGCCAGACAGGTTGCCGCTCCTGGTAGTCCCTTCTTCCTCATAGGCGCCGAATCCCTGCGAATGGGCGCGGGGTCTAGGCTGGCGAAGCCATCGCGAAGCGACGCCCGGAGGGCGGCCTAGACGCGGTGCTCGCGAGCTGGACAATGGAAGCCGAGGAAGACAGCGCTATCGTCCACCTCTGCAGCTTCCGAATAGGCCGTGTTCATCTGGTTCGGGCGACGCTGCCGGCGTTCCTCGCGCCCAGCTGCTCGCGGAACTGGCGCTCTGCCAGCCGCCTGCGCGGTGCCTGCGAAGTCCCGGGCGTAGCGCGTCAGACGGGCGGGGCCGGGTCGTACTGGATGCCGCGGCGGACCGCCTGCGCTCTCTCTTGCCCTGCGAGGCGCCTCACTAGGTGAAGGGCCATGTCGATCCCGGCGGAGATGCCTGCCGAGGTCACCACGTCCCCGTCGTCGACGAACCGGTCGCCGGGCCGCACCTCGATGCTGGGATCGAGTTCGGCCAGCTTCTCCAGCGACGCCCAGTGCGTCGTCGCTGGCCGGTGCGCCAGCAAACCCGCCGCGGCGTAGACGAGAGAGCCCGTGCACACACTGGCCATTAGCGGGACGGCCTGGCGCTGGCGACGGACCCAGTCCAGCTGGGCGTCGTCGCGAAGCTGCGGCCGGGTCCCCTGGCCTCCCGGGTAGATCAGCACGTCGAGGGGCGGAGCGTCGGCGTACGAGCAGCGGGCCTGCACCACGAGCCCTTTGGCGCATTCGACGAGGCCACCCGACTTCGAGAGCGTGGAGACTGCGTACCCGTCGGCCGGGTAGTTGCGGGTCCAGTAGGACAGCACCTCCCACGGCCCGATCGCGTCGAGTTCCTCGACATCCGCGAAGAGCAAGATGCCGATCTGCCTGGGTTCTCCGGTCACAGGCTGAGTCAAGCGGACAGGAGCAGATCAATCAATCTCGATCGACGTCGCCAACGGCATGCCGAGCATGCAATCGGCGTTCGGCGCGAGCGCGGATCCCTTGATGGCCGCGCACCGCTCGTAACGCTGCGTCTCCGCGCGTCCGTCGTCGCTCGACGTCCGCGGAGGGAACGTCCGCGGAGGGAAATGGGATCCTTCGTCCTCACGGGGGTCAGCTGGCGGGGCGGTAGGTCTGGATGAGGGCGAGGGCGCCGTCGAGTGCCCGCCGGAGCGGCTGGGGGTCGCGGCGGGCCTGGGCGAGGAGAAGGCCGCCTTGGAGGCTGGCCAAGGTGGAGGCGGCGAGCCAGCCGACGTCGGTGCCGGGCTGGAGCTCGCCGGCGGTGACCATGGCAGCCAGGCAGGCGCGGATATGTGCTTCCCAGCGGTCGAAACCGGTGGCGAGCACGGCCCGGATGTCGTCGTCGCGTTCGCCGAGCTGGCCGAGGAGGTTGGCGATGGGGCAGCCTCCGCGCCCGCCGCACTGCTGCTGGAGCTCCACGAGCGCGTCAGCCCATCGTTGCAGGCCCGCCCAGCTGCCGGGGCCGGCGAAGAGGGCGCGCTGGCCGTCGAGGACGGTGTCGGTGGTGGCTTCGGCTACGGCCCGCAGCAGGTCGTTCTTGTCGTCGAAGTAGTGATAGAGCTGGCTGCGCGACGCCGCGGCGCGGGCGCCGACCTCGTCCAGGCTGGCCCCGAGCGCGCCTTTCTTGGACACCACGTCGGCGGCGGCAGCTACGATGCGCCGCCGGGTCTGGCGTCCTCTCTCGGTGGTCGGCTGGAGTGCCATGCTGCAAAGTATCCCGCTACTGGACTTGACAGTCCAGTAGTGGGCGTGCTCGGATACTTGTGGACTGAGCAGTCCACCACTCCGTGAGCGCGGCTATCCGGGAGGTCCGGTGTCTGTCACCATTCGCGAGCAGTCCGAGCAGATGAAGGCGGCTGCGGCGCAGCGCCTGCCGGCCGAGGTGGTCGAGGTGTTCGACCGGAGCATCCGGGATCTGCTCGATCAGGGGGTGCCCTCCGGCGCGATCACGGTCGGCGACAGCCTGGAGCCGTTCACGCTGAGCGACGCCACCGGTGCGCCAGTCACCCTGGACCAGCTCATCGAGGCCGGCCCGGCGGTCATCGTCTTTTACCGGGGCGGCTGGTGCCCCTACTGCAACCTGGCGTTGCGCACCTACCAGCGGGAGCTACTGCCCGAGCTCACCGCCTTCGGCGCGAGGCTGGTGGCCATCAGCCCCCAGTCGCCTGACCAGTCGCTGTCCACCGCGGAGAAGGCCGGGCTCGGCTTCACCGTGCTATCCGACCCGGCCAGCCGCCTGGCCCGGCAGATCGGCATCTCCTTCCAGCAAGCCGACGAGGTCCTCGGCGCCCAGCGCAAGCTGGGCCTCGACCTTGCCCAGGTCAACGCCGAGGGCTCCACCGAGCTGCCCAGGCCCACCGTCCTGGTCGTCGACGAGAACCGCACGGTGCGTTTCGTGGACGTCCAGCCCGACTACACGGCCCGCACCGAGGTCGCCGACATCCTCGCCGCGCTCGCCAGCCTCGGAACCGGCCAGGCCTGAGCTACGCGCCCCTCGTGGAACGAGGCATGAACGCCACGGTACGTCGATGAGCTACGCGGACATCACTCCTACTTCGATCCGGTGTGGCCTTTCGCCTGGATGACCAGCAATGGGTCCGGATGGCCCAAGACGAGCGCGGCTACCAGGTGGACTGGCGGGTCATCTCGCACCAGGTACGAGTGCCCGCGGGAACCTTGGCGGCGAAGGTGATCGAGCCAGGACTGTCGTAGCAGGTGAGGAACAGGCCGTCGCCGAGCATCGGCTTCAGGCCGCCGCCCCGGACCACCACCGCCACCGCTGCCGGTGTTCATCGTCTACGGCATCTGATGCTCGTCGTCAGCCAGGCCATCTCGCCATGCGGGGTCACGACGGACTCGCCTGGCCGAGCGAGACTTCCAGGACGGGCATCGTCGTGCCCTTGATCTCGGCTTTGCTCACGAGAAGTCCGATCGAAACTAGCCGGTCTTAGCTGGCGGCGCCGAGCGCCTGGCGGACGATCGGGTAGGCGCGCCTGCGCACCCACATGCGCTCCGGGCCGATGGTCGTCCGCGTCCAGGAACCCGTCAGCCGGGCTGGCGGCGGCACCGCCGCGCGGGGGACCGAGAATTTCAGTGACTTCGGCTTGCGGGGGCTCACGATCGCGCTGCCTGACCTGAATACGTAGATGGTGTCATCGGTAACGGCCACCACCCGGCACGGGCTGGCGATGACCAGCCACGACAGGATTCGCCACGACGGATTCAGGCCCCGCTGAGCTGTCCAGGCGTAGCGCACATCGATGTCCGGCGGGAGCAGCGCCGTGCACCGCGTCCGGAGGTCTGCTGACATGGTCATCTCCCTGCGATCCTGCAACTGCGGTATAGCAGACAACTATTGTTCTCGCTGGTGAGAAGGCTATCTTTCCTCATGCAGGTCGCGGCCGCTGCTGCATGAGGGAGGCATGACGGTGCGGCATTGAAGCGAAGGGTCAAATGCACGGGCTGAGCGCTGCAGAGTGCCCGGGCCTAGGAGAGACCGCGCTAATCGGGCAGCTTGGCACCGCCGGTGTTGCGGTCGTACCCGAGTCAGTCACGCTGCGTGTTCGTACTGGTGAAGATTGAAGCACCGTAACCGCCGACACCGGCAGACGATCGGCCAGCGGGGACACAATCGACGGCAATCTACTCGCTGGAGCCCGCAGCCCTGCGTTTGTAAACTGCACGAAAGATGAGCCCGATGGCGGCCGCAATGGCGGCCACCACGATCCCGCCGATGATCGAGGCGACCGCCGAGGCTCCGGTGGCGAGGGCAATGATGAAGTAGATCACTCCGGCGGCGAGGCCCGGGATCACAACGCGGGTCATGGAGGCATTGACTTTCATTGGCGATCGCCCCTTTCGCTGCGCGCGCTATCTAGCCGCTCCGTGCAGGCTACTGCGCATCGATCAGCGCGAAGGGGATGACAGGGGATGCCGGTGCGGTGCTGGCTACTGGCTCGGCGCTGTGGGCGGGTGCATGCCGAAGTGCCCGTGCGGGCAGGGCGGTGAGCCAGCGCATCGGTTGTTCCTGGCGAGTGACCGCTGACCGGGTCAGTGATGAAGATCGCCGAGGCGGTAAGCCCTGCGCCTGCCGCGCCTATCAGGGCCGGTGCCGCCTGGCTGCTGCCCGCGGGATCACCAGCGCGCGCCAGCCCTGCGGCCCCGGCCAGGAACAACGTCCCGGCCACCGCGAAGTTCCCGGCCTGGATCCACCCCTGCGATCCGAGCGCGAGAGAACTGACAGGGTGGCGCAGCGGCCGATAGCCACCCTGGCAAGACCTCGGCACCCATCAGGAGGAGGGGGCAAATCGGAGTCGGGAGCATGGCTCCTTCAGCGCGGGGTGAGGACGCAGAATTCGTTGCCCTCGGGGTCGGCCAGGACCGTCCACGGGACGTCGCCCTGGCCGAGGTCGATGTCGGTGGCGCCGAGAGCCCGCAGCCGGGCCGCCTCGGCCGCTTGATCGTCACCGGGGTAGGGCCGGAGGTCGAGGTGGACGCGGTTCTTCACGGTCTTCGTGTCAGGCGTGCGGAGGAACTCCAGATACGGGCCGACGCCCTTGGCGGAGCGCAGCACCGCGTGGTCGCCGGTCACCTCGTGCAGGGTCCAGTCCATCGCCTCGCCCCAGAACCGGGCCATGGCCAGCGGATCCGCGCAGTCGACAACCACCGCGGCGATTGGCCCGGTGTCCCGGTAGATCGATCGAGGCTCCAGCACGCAGAACTCGTTGCCCTCCGGGTCGGCCAGGACGGTCCATGAGACGTCGCCCTGGCCCACGTCGGCGGGCGACGCGCCGAGGTCCTGCAGGCGCGCGACCAGATCCGCTTGATGGGCCGCAGACGTGCTAGCGAGGTCGATGTGCACGCGGTTCTTCACCGTCTTGGGTTCCGGGACGGCAATGACGTCGATGCAGACGGCGACGGGGTCGGGATAAGCGAAGCCCACGGGTTCGAGGCTGGTTACGCCGGGTTCATCGCTGGAAACACCCCAGCCGAGCGCCTCCGCCCAGAACCGGCCGACCGCGGAGTCATCCCGGGCGTTCATCGCAACCTGAACAAGCCGCAGCGTCATGCTGCCAACCCTATGCTCAGCTGGCTGAATGTAATGAACCGTCCGGAGGGGGCCATACACCACTCCCGTGGACGCCAACGCGTCCCGATCGGATGGTCCGGTGCCGTGACTCACAGTCACTCGAGTTTCAGCCACGACGTGGATGCGCTGCCGGGCAAAGCCGCACAGGGACAAGGCGGCGCCGGGGTCAATGCTGGCGGTCCGATACCGGCGCTGCAAGCCGTCCGCTACTCCGGGTGGCAAGATCGACGTGCCTGTGATGTGTTAGCATCAGATGCATGCGCACCACGTTGTCGATCGATGATGACGTCATGCGCGCCGTGAGAGAACGAGCAAGGCGGGAGCGGCGCCCCATCGGCGAAGTGCTGTCCGAACTGGCCCGTCAGGCACTGACCGGCCAGCATCGCACCGGGGCAGAGGCCACGCCCGTGCCGGTACATGGTTTCGAGCCGTTTCCGCATCGGGGCCCGGCAGTTTCGAACGATCTGATCGACGAGCTGCGGGAGGAAGACGTCGCGTGAGCCGGGCGCTGCTCGATATCAACGTGCTGCTCGCGCTGCTCGACAGTGATCACGTGGATCACGACCGGGCAATGGCCTGGCTGGATCGGGAGATCCCATCTGGGTGGGCATCGTGCGCGATCACCGAGAATGGGTTCGTCCGGATTATCAGCCAGCCGCGTTACCCTAGCCCGGTTCCGGTAGCTCAGGCGATGGCACGGCTGGCGCAGGCCACCAGCACGGCCAGTCATGAGTTCTGGCCGTGCTCCGTCAGCCTGCTGAGCGGCCAGGTCATCGAGAGGGAGTGGGTGCTCGGCCCGAGGCAGGTAACGCACGTGTACCTGCTTGCGCTGGCGGTAGCCCACGGTGGCCGATTCGCCACCTTTGACCAGTCAGTTCCGCTGAGAGCCGTTCACGGCGCTGGAGCCGAGCACCTTTCGGTTCTGTGAATGAGACGAACGTCGGATACGGCGGTCATCCCGGCGGCTCGGCCTGTGCCGCAGCCGAGCGTGCGCCTTCCCGGCGTCAGGCCGCGCCCGAGCCGCCCTCGCGGAAACGGATCCCGTCCGTGACCCCAGGCTGGCACTCCAGCAACCGTCCGCTCTGCCGCGCCCCTTGGTCCCGGGAGTAGTGGCAGTGGTGCCGCCGGGACACCCCGGTTGTGCTGTCACCTGGTTCGTCTTGTGCCGGAGGGGCGGCGTTTCGTAGCGTCGCGTGATGACGTACCGGTACTGGCCGTTGTTCGACTTGCGCCTTACCCTGCCCGGCCTGTTGCTGAGCCCGATGGCCGAAGCTGATCTGGCCGCGATCGCCGACGTGCTGCCCGATGATGCGGAGCAGGACCCGGCCTCGGTGACCTACGACGTCGGGGACGAACGCACCGGCCGGGGCATCGTCTCCCACCAGAGCTACTGGAGATCCTACGGGACCTGGTGCCCCCAGGCGTGGCGGCTGAGCTTCGTGGTCCGCGCCGCCGGCGGTGAGATCCTCGGGGTCCAAGAGCTTGAGGGCAACGACTTTCTCACCCTGCGCACGGCCGGCACCTTCTCCTTCCTGGTCCCCGGGGCGCGGGGACACGGGTACGGCAAGCAAATGCGCGGCGCGGTGCTCGCCCTGGCCTTCGGCCCGCTGCAAGCGCGGGCGGCCGTCACGTCCGCCTGGCACGACAACCACGCCTCCCTTGGCGTCTCCCGCGCCCTGGGATACCAGCCCAACGGCGAATCGCTGCACTCCCGCGGCGATCGCGTCGACGTGATGACGCACATGCGGCTACTGCGCGCCAGCTGGCTGGCCAGCGGGGTCAGCAACAACGTAGTGATCAGCGGCTTCGAAGCCTGCCGGCCCCTCTTCGGCCTGCCCGCCCGCTAAGTAAGCTCGTAGACCAGCGTCAATGCGGGTGAGGCTTGCGGCGGCAGCAGCACCGTTTCGGGGCCGGGCTATGGTGACGTACCGGCTGTGATGGGTGTACCGGAAGGGCAGCAGGGGCGCCGCGGGCGTCATAGAGCGCGACGGCCGGATACCCGGCGATCGCGCAAGCTCAGCTCTGCGGCATGGCGGCGCGGCGCGGTAGCGACGGTGCTTGCCCGGTGCACGCTGACAAACTCGGCAACGAACTGCGCCGCCCTGTCATCTTCCTGTCTGGTCGCCCATGCCGCGGCAAGTGACAGGGTGGTTCCGCGGCGGAGATGAGCGGGCGCGGTCCATGTCAGCCTGAAGGTGTGCGGTCCGGGGGTGAGCGGCTGCCGCGTGTGCGCCAGGACCGGGCGCATGCCGGGCGGCCGCTGACCGTCGCGGCCGGGGGAGCTAAGTTCGTCCTTGGTGACGCCGAGCCACAGGGTCGTCAACCGGGCGTGCACGGGGATGATCACGGCGATATGGATGCTCAGGTGCTCACCTGGGGTGACGGTGAATCTTGGTGGCGACTCGTTCCTCCGTGCGTGGCCATTCACCGTCACCGTGAACGACAGCTGAAACGGAGCTATCGGGGGACGGGACGCCGTCGGGGTACCCGGGCCGCTCAAGGCGGCCGGGATTGCCACGGCAATGGCAGCTACCGCCAGCAGCGACCCCGAGACGAGCCCGAGGATCCTGGCCCGGCGTCGGCGGATCCGGCTGATCAGGCCGTCCATGGTGAAGCGGGCCGCGCTGGCCTGGCTGGCCGCCACCGTCAGGCGCTGGCGCAGTTCCTGTTCGTCAAGGATCATCGGGTCTCGCCTCCTTCCTGCCCCCGACTCCCGGCGGGTGACAACCGCGCCGCGAGCCGGGTCATCGCCTCGCTCAGGTACCGCTTGACCGTTCCTTCTGCCACGCCCAGCGCCGATGCGACCTGCGCGACGGGCAGATCCTGGTAGTAGCGCAGCACCACGCATGCGCGCTGCCGTGGTGACAGGCCGCTGAGCGCGATCAGCATGACGTCCCGGTCGAGCACCTGGTCGGCGGGGCCGGTGACCGTCTCGGTTCCTGCCAGCAGTGGTGCCGCCCGGTTCCAGCGTGATTGCTTGCGAGCCCCGTCGATGAATAGGTTCACCATGATCGCGCGCACGTAGGCCTCAGCCGCGCCGGGCCGCGGGGTTCGCAGGGGCCGCGCGAACGCCCGAACTAGGGCGTCCTGTACCAGATCTTCGGCCTGGCCCTGGTCACCGCAGAGCAGGAATGCCTGGCGGATCAAGGACGCGAGCCGGTTGCGCGCGAGCTCAGCGAGCGTCTGCTTCCAGCTCTCCACGCCACTCCTCACCGATGGCCCTACTTAGTAAACGAGCCAGCCAGCTGAAACGTTGGGGAAGGCCGGACGGCAACGCGACGCTGGTGATCCGCACCCATGGCACCCAGATCTACGCCGACGGCCAGCGGGTCAGCGGCGCCGACCTCGCCGCCGTCAGCGGCAAGTACTTCTGGCGCCGGCCGAGCGCGGCCTCCCGGCGGCAATCGCAGGCTGCCGGGCCGCCCGGCAGCCTGCCCGACGCGGGACATGCCCATTTTTAACGCAGTTACCGGCGGAACCCGTCAGCGTCAGAGGCCGGCCAGCCCCGAGGATTTCGTAACGCCGCCCTGCAGTACTTCACTCCCGCGCAACTTCACTCCCGCGCAGGACTCCGCTTGCGGGTCGCGGTACCGCGACCGCGGTACGTCACGCCGCCAGCTTCCAGGAGCCGGCGCATCCGCCCGATGCTGTATCCCGTCTGCGCGCAGAGCTGCCGGATGCTCTTTCCCGACTGGTACTCGATCACCAGGAGCCGGCCAAGTCGCTGTTGCTCACCTGGGGCTACTCGCTGCCCAGGACGGAACTTCGGAGTCTCAGTCACTGTCCCCTCGCGGCACCAGATCACCTCCGGGAAGATCCAGAATAAGCTCAGCGGTCTGCCCAGGCCAGCCCGCCCGGCCGGTACCCGCACGCCGCAGGCACCGCGCGTCACGCAGTGCGGTAGGCGGGCCATTGCCGTCCGCGCGGAGTGACACCCGGATCTGCCTCGTCGCCCCAGCCGGCCCAGCCCGGCCGCGGGTAGCGCGCAAAGAGCTCCAGGTAAGGACCTGGCGAGCAGGATTCGATGATCTCGTAAAGTTCGTCGGGCTTCCGGGAGTGCTCACGTTTGCGGGTCTCAATGATATTGACCTGCCGCCGGCCGGGGGGCAGGGTTCGCAGGGAGCCGCGGACGCCGAAGAGAATGAGTTCCGTCACATTACGGAAATAGAAGCCCACGCCGCGGCCATCCGGCCCGCCATCCTTACGGCGCTTGGCCCAGACCAGGTTCGATACGTAACGAAAGCCCCAGCTCTCCAGCACCTGAAGACCTTCAGGGAGCAATGCGTTGGGAACCCAGAGATACAGGTGAGCGCTGTCCGCGGCTACGTCAGCCACCGGCAAAGAGCAGATTTCCTTGACCGTCATGGTGTCGTAGCGATCCAGCCGCCGGTGCTCCGGGGCAACTTTTCCGGTGCGATTGATGAATCGCCATGGCGGATCAGCAAGAAGAGCGGGCCATCCGTCAGGTACCTGGGGAAGGGGCGGCAGGCCAGGCTGGGGCGCGACTACCACTGGATAACTCCTTCAGGTCTTGTCGTACGGTAACAGCAGGCCTGACCTTCACCCGGCCACTTTTCACCTGACCTTCACCCGGCCACCTTTCACGGTCTCGCCGGTGCGCGATCCCTGCGAGCAGGCAGCGGAAGGGAAGCAGCATGAAGCGCGGGCTTGTCCTGGCTGGCGGGGGCGTGGCCGGCATCGCCTGGGAACTCGGCGTCCTGCGCGGCGTCCAGGACATCGACGCTGATCTGCTCTCCAGCCTCACCGCGGCGGATGTCGTGGTCGGCACGTCCGCCGGATCAGCCGTCGCCGCCCAGATCACCAGCGGGACCGCGCTCGATGATCTTTATGCCGCTCAGCTGGCCGAGAAGTCCAGCGAGATCGAGGTCGACATCGACCTGGAAGACCTGATGGCACGGTTCGCCGCGGCAGCAGCCGGCGCGACCTCGGCCGCGGACGCCCGGCGACGGATCGGCGCACTGGCCCTTGCCACCCCGACTGTCAGCGAACCTGCGCGCCGCGCCGCGGTCGCCGCCCGGCTGCCCGCGGCGGCATGGCCCGGCCGCGTCGTCCTGCTGCCCGCGGTCGACGCTGAGTCAGGCGAGCCGGTGATCTTCACGCGTGACTCCGGAGTCGCGCTGGCCGATGCGGTCGCTGCCAGCTGCGCGGTCCCGGGCGTCTGGCCACCGGTCACCATCGGCGGGCGTCGCTACATGGACGGCGGCGTGCGCTCTGCCACCAACGCCGACCTCGCCGCCGGCTGCGACCGCATCCTGGTCATCACGCCGTCGCTCGCGGGCGCCCCCCAGCCATGGGGCAGCCTGGACGGTGAGATCGAGCTGCTCAAGCCTGCTGGTGTACGGGTGGTGCATGCCGACGCGGCCTCCCTGGCTGCGTTCGGCACGAATCCGCTGTCACCTGCCACCCGCGGACCAGCCGCCCGTGCGGGGCGGCGGATCGGCCGGGCCCAGGCCGGCGACCTCGCCCTGTTCTGGAACTAGCCCGTGCCCCGGCCCGCGGCGGATTCGGCGCTCGCCTACGCTGGCATGGACCAGGCACACCACTGACCGCGGTCACGCGGCGATGACATCGGAGCCGGTCATGCACTCGTCAGTTCCCGTGATCGACCTCATGCCCTGGGCCAGCGGAGACGAGACGGCCCGCGCCGCCGTCGCCGGCCAGGTCGACGAAGCGCTGCGGAGCGTGGGTTTCTTCCTGATCACCGGCCACGGCGTGCCAGACGAGCAGCGCGGGCGGGTACGCGCCGCGGCACGGGAGTTCTTCGCGCTGCCGCGCGAGGCCAAGCAGCGCTACGCGGTGACGGTCGGCGGCCGGGGCTGGCTGCCGCCCGGCGTGGAGGCCAACGGCTACGCCGAGGGCACGGTGACCCCGCCGGATCTGAAGGAGTCGTTCGCGGTCGGCGCCGACCAGCCGACCGGCGACCCCGCAGTCGACGGCTTCTGGTTCCAGCCCAATGCCTACCCGGCCGAGGTGCCGGGGCTGGAACCTGCCGTCGTGGCTTACCTGGCCCGCATGCGCGAGCTCGCGGACGAGCTGCTGGTCCTCTGCGCGGCTGCGCTGGGCATGCCGGGCGATTTCTTCACCCGGCACACGGGGCACGCCACGCACACGATGAACATCAACTGGTACCCGCCGATGACGCTGGCCGGCCAGCCGGAGCCCGGCCAGTTCCGGATCGGCCCGCACACCGACTTCGGCACGGTCACCATCCTGGATCGTGAGCCTGGCCGGGGCGGGCTGCAGGTCTGGACCGAGCAGGACGGCTGGCAGGACGCGCCGTACGCTCCCGGTGCCCTCACCATCAACACCGGTGACCTGCTCGCCCGCTGGAGCGGAGGCCGCTGGAAGTCCAACCGGCACCGGGTGCTTCCGCCGCAGGCCGATGCGCCGGACGAGGACCTCGTCTCGCTTGTCTACTTCTACGAGGCCGACCACGACGCGGTGATCGAGTCGCTGCAGCCGCCGATCGGCAGGCCGAACGACTACGCGCCGGTCGTGTCTGCGCAGTTCCTGAAGGAACGCCTGGACGCCATCACCATCGGCTAGCGACGTCATCACCGTCGGCTGGCGCTGAAACCGTCGCACGGAGGGCGGCGGCCCAGTACCGCTCGAAACGCGGCCCGGTCAGTCGGCCACATGTCCGCGGGAACCTGCAAGGTGGTGCCGAGCCAGGTCGCGGACGTCGAAGCCCTCTGCAGTCCCGCCAAAGTTCTGCGCAGTCCCGGCCGGCTGCTCCGCGGTTGTCACGGCTGTCCTCCCTCAAGGCCGCTCGGAAGATACAACATCTTTACCAAAAATTTACCTTGAGTCCCTGCGGAACCAGTGAGTGCAGCCGAGCTGCCCTCCAGGATGTGGCCAACCTTCGACAAATCGAGCGCCCGGGTCTGCCCGATTTATTCAATAGT
>JBEKFH010000062.1:0-16050 GCA_050013415.1 Streptosporangiaceae bacterium
TGGCCGGATGGCAGGACCGCGGGCAGGACATCCGGGCCTGCGGACGGGACGTCCTGCGGGGCGGGGACGTCTGGCGGCCCCGGCGGGACGTCCCGCGGGGCGGGGACGTCTGGCGGCCCCGGCGAGACGTCCTGCGGGGCGGGGACGTCTGGCGGCGCGGCCGGGACGTCCCGCGGGCTAGACGGGACGTCCTGCGGCCCGGGCGGGACGTCCCGCTGCCCGGCGGGGATCTCCTGCGGCTCAGGGACGTCCCCCGGGGCGGACGGGATGTCGCGCGGGGGATCCTGCTCGTCGGGCACCGGCTCACCTCCGCTTCGGTGTTAGCTGCTGAAATACCTTCTTCGATAAAATTATCGACTACCTCTGACAAAACCGGCTCCCCTGGGGCACCCAGCAGAAAAAAGGCGCAAGAAATTTTCCCGGGCTGCTGCACCCCCGGCCGGTGGCCAGCGCACCAGGCATAACCACCAGGCCGCCTACTGGCAGGTGCGAATTACAGGGCTAATGGTCCGGCGGGGCAGTGGCGGCGTGCCGGGAGGCGGGCCAGGACGTCCGCGCGCCCCCGCGGTTGCGCACGGCGCCTGCGTCAGCAAGAGTTGATTGCGGCACCACGGGCTGATGCCACCTGGCGGAACGGTGCGGCCAGCCTGAGGGCGGCCAGCCTGAGGGCGGCCAGCCTGAGGGCGGCCAGCCGGAGGGTTACGGGAGGAGGCGTCATGGGCGCAGCGGCGGCCGCTGGGCAATCGCCGGAGAGCGCGCGGAGCCCTGAGCCGATTCGCGCGATGATCGTCGATGATCATGCTCTCTTCCGCCGTGGCCTTGAGATGGTCCTGGAGGAGGAACCAGACATCGAGCTGGTCGGCCAGGCCAGCGACGGATCCGAAGCCGTCGAGAAGGCCGGCGAGTCCCTTCCTGACGTCGTCCTGATGGATATCCGGATGCCCCGCAGCAGCGGAATCGAGGCGTGCCGGGCGATGAAGGAGGTCGCTCCGAGCGCCAAGATCGTCATGCTCACGATCAGCGATGAGGAAGAGGATCTCTTCGAGGCGATCAGAGCAGGCGCGAGTGGCTACCTGCTGAAGGACCTGCCGCTTGATGAGGTCGCGGAAACGGTCCGGGCCGTGCATGGCGGCCAGTCGCTGATCAACCCGTCGATGGCGGGGAAGCTACTGAGCGAGTTCGCCACGCTGGCGAAGCGCGATACCGGGGAGCGTGTCCAGCAGGTGCCGGCGCCGCGGCTCACCGAGCGGGAGATGCAGGTGCTCAAGCTCGTCGCCAGGGGGATGAACAACAGGGACATCGCCAAGGAGCTGTTCATCTCCGAGAACACGGTCAAGAACCATGTGCGCAACATCCTGGAGAAGCTGCAGATTCACTCCAGGATGGAGGCCGTGATGGTCGCGGTCCGGGAGAAGCTGATCGAGTTCGGCTGATCAAAGTCAGCCGTCCGGGCGAGTTCAGCCGTCCGGGCGAGTAGCCAGGTGCGTCGAGCCAGGCGAGTCAAGCCAGTTCGGTCGGGCGCCGGACCCAGTTCAGCCGAGCGCCGCGGCGAGCCGCGCGGCGAGCCGCGGCGGCTCCACCCGTTCCAGCCGGACACTGTCGCAGCCGACCCAGGCGGCTGCCTCGGTCAGCGCGCGCGCCATCGGCTCGGCAGCTGACGGCGTATCCAGGGAGAGCTGGCGGGCGACCAGCGTGCGCCCGCTGCGGGCCGGATCCACCCGGCCGAGCAGCCTGCCCCTGGCCAGCAGCGGCATGGTGAAGTAGCCGTGCACGCGCTTCGCCCTGGGCACGTACGCCTCAAGGCTGTGCTCGAAGCCGAACATCCGCAGGGTTCGCTTCCGGTCCCAGATAAGTGAGTCGAACGGCGACAGCAGCGTGACGCGGTGCCGGCCGCGCCGCACGCCGGGCCGGCCGTCGGCGGCGGCAGCGTCCAGGGCAGCCGGATCCGCCCAGCCGGGGATCGCGGTCCCGCCGCCGGAGATCACGACCGGCGTGAGGCCGGCCGCGATCGCCGCTTCACTGACGGCGGTGCCCGTGAGGTCGCCCCGACTGAACAGGCGCAGCCGCTGGTAGTCGATCAGGTCAGCCCGGGTAGCTACGCCCAGCGCGCGCGCGGCCACGCCGACCAGGTGGCTGACGCATTCCTCGTCAGGGGGGTCGGCGCTCAGCAGGCTGTCCGGCAGGGCGCGCTCCGACAGGTCGTAGACGCGCCGCCAGCCGGTGCGCCGGGAGCAGATCACCTCTCCGGTGTCCAACAGCCACTCAACGGCGATCTTTGTCTCGGACCAGTCCCACCAGGCACCGCCGTTCTTCGCGCCGCCGAGTTGCGTCGCGGTCAGCGGGCCCTCCGCCCGGAGCCTGGCTAGCACCTCGCCGCAGGTCCGCTCATGACTCTGGTGCCACCGCAGGCCGCGGGTCCGCAGCGCCCTGCGCCGGAAGGCGTAAAACGGCCACTCCTCGATCGGCAGCACGCAGGCGGCGTGCGACCAGTACTCGAACGCGCCGGGCCGGACGGGATTCCAGTAGGCGCGCTCGACGCGCTCCCTCCCGATGGCGCCGAGCCTGGCGTAGGCGACCAGCTCGTGAGAGCGGGCGAGCACGCTGATCGTGTCGAGCTGGACCGCGCCGAGCCGCCGGAGCATGCCGGCGGTCCCGCCGCGGCGTGCCTCGGTGCCGATCATTCCCTGCGCGCGCAGGGTCATCATGCGCGCGTCATCGGGTGACAGGGTGAGCTGCGGAGCCGGAAACGAAGTGCTGGCCACGAGCTGAGAGCGTAGCCCGCGGATCTGACCGAAGCTCCCGGCTCGGTCTGGCCGTCCTTGAAGCTCCCGGCTCGGTCTGCCCGTCCTCGAAGTTCCGGCCTAGTACCAGTCCTCGAAGATATTCGTGGCCAGCGCGAGCAGGCCGCCCACGGCCGCCACCCCCCCGCCCGTCCAGAAGAGCCACCAGGTCGGGCCGAATACCAGCGCGAGGCCCCCGGCGACAAAGCCGATCACGATGAGTGTGACCGCCGTCCAGGACACCCGCCGCCCGTGGAATGCGGGAGGCGGCACATAGGCGCTGGCGCTGGTCAACTGAGGTGAGAGCATGCGCGCGTCCACGGCGCCGCCGCCGGTGATCGCCTGGGCCTCCGCCGCATCGCCCATGGTGCTTGGTCGCAGCTGATCCGGCATGCGCGCTGCTCCTCTCGTCATCCGTCATGACCGCAGGCACCATTGTGGTCCGGGCTTCCGGGCGGGCGGCACCCGCCCCTCGTGTAATGTCCTCATCGCCTGTGCTCGGCTTAGCCCCGGCTCTCGCCTACCATGACTTGTGAACAAGGTGGTACCGGTCCGCCGCCATGCCGCCGCCCCGGCCGGCGATTGCCCCGTCTAGGCGGGGCGGCGACAGGCCAGCCAGCCAGCCAGCCGATCCGCGAGGAGCGCGACCAGAAGTGCCAGTCATCATCGATAGCGTCCTTCGCGCTGGCGAGGGCAAGATCCTGCGCAAGCTCAAGCGGATCGCCCAGCAGGTCAACTCCGTCGAGGAGGATTTCGCGGCGCTGAGCGACGCCGAGCTGCGGGCGATGACGGATGAGTTCAGGAAGCGGCACGCGGACGGCGAGTCGCTCGACGATCTTCTTCCCGAGGCCTTCGCGGCGGTCCGCGAGGCGGCGAAGCGGACCTTGGGCCAGCGGCCATTCGACGCTCAGCTGATGGGCGCCGCCGCCTTGCACATGGGCAATATCGCCGAGATGAAGACCGGCGAGGGCAAGACACTGGTCGGGGTGCTGCCGGCTTACCTGAACGCGCTGGCAGGCAAGGGCGTGCACGTCATCACCGTGAACGACTACCTCGCCAAGCGCGACTCCGAGTGGATGGGTCGGGTGCACCATTTCCTCGGCCTGCAGGTCGGCTGCATCCTGGCCCAGATGGAGCCGGACGAGCGCCGCAAGCAGTACGACGCCGACATCACCTACGGGACCAACAACGAGTTCGGCTTCGACTATCTCCGGGACAACATGGCCTGGGGCCTCGACGAGCGCGTTCAGCGCGGTCATGCCTTCGCCATCGTCGACGAGGTCGACTCGATCCTCATCGACGAGGCCCGCACCCCGCTGATCATCAGCGGGCCCGCGGACCAGAACAGCCGCTGGTACCAGGAGTTCGCCAAGATCGCGCCGCGGCTGCGGCGCGGCGAGGACGGCGAGGGCGATTACGAGGTCGACGAGAAGAAGAAGACGGTCGGCATCCTTGAGGCCGGCGTGGAGAAGGTCGAGGACTGGCTCGGCATTGAGAACCTGTACGAGTCGGTCAACACGCCCCTGGTCAGCTTCCTCAACAACGCGCTGAAGGCCAAGGAGCTTTACAAGAAGGACAAGGATTACGTCGTGATCAACGGCGAGGTCCTGATCGTGGACGAGTTCACCGGCCGCATGCTGCACGGGCGCCGCTACAGCGAGGGGATGCACCAGGCCATCGAGGCCAAGGAAGGCGTGCAGATCAAGGACGAGAACCAGACCCTCGCCACGATCACCCTGCAGAACTACTTCCGGCTGTACGAGAAGCTCGCCGGCATGACCGGCACGGCGACCACCGAGGCGAACGAGTTCCACCAGACCTACAAGCTCGGCGTGATCCCGATCCCCACCAACAAGCCCATGATCAGGGTGGATCAGCCTGACCTGGTGTACCAGACGGTGCAGGCCAAGTTCCAGGCGTGCGTGGACGACATCGCCGAGCGGTACCAGGCCGGCCAGCCCGTGCTTGTCGGGACGACGAGCGTGGAGAAGTCCGAGATCGTGTCCAAGATGCTGAAGCGCCGCGGCATCCCGCACGAGGTGCTGAACGCGAAGTATCACGAGCGCGAGGCCGCGATCATCGCGCAGGCCGGGCGCAAGAGCGGGGTCACGGTCGCCACCAACATGGCGGGCCGCGGCACGGACATCATGCTGGGCGGCAACCCGGACTTCATCGCGGACCTGGAGTTGCACCAGCGCGGGCTCTCCCCGGTGGACACGCCCGAGGACTTCGAGGCGGCGTGGCCGGAAGCGGTGGAGAAGGCCAAGCGGGCAGTGGCGGAGGAGCACGAGGAGGTCGTCGCGGTCGGCGGCCTGTACGTGCTCGGCACCGAGCGGCATGAGTCGCGCCGGATCGACAATCAGCTGCGCGGCCGGTCCGGCCGTCAGGGCGACCCCGGCGAGTCACGGTTTTACCTGTCGCTCGAGGACGACCTGATGCGGATGTTCAACGCCGACAAGATCGCCCATTTCATGGAGTGGATCAAGACCCCGCCGGATATCCCGATCGAGTCGAAGACGGTCAGCCGGTCGATCAGGTCGGCGCAGACGCAGGTCGAGCAGCAGAACTTCGAGATCCGCAAGGACCTGCTCAAGTACGACGACGTGATGAACCGGCAGCGGCACGTTATCTACGACGAGCGGCGCGAGGTGCTCGAGGGGGCGGACATGCACGAGCAGGTCCGCAGCATGATCGATGAGGTGGTCGAGGGCTACGTCAAGGCCGCGACCAGCGAGGGCTTCCCGGAGGAGTGGGATCTCGATCGGCTCTGGCGTGCGTTCCGCCAGCTGTACCCGGGCGGCATCACGATCGACAAGGTGATCGAGGAGGCCGGCGGCGAGCGCGCCGGGCTGTCCACCGATTTCCTGACCGAGGTCATGCGGCAGGACGCCCAGGCGGCCTACGACCGCCGCGAGGCAGAGCTAACCCCCGAGGTCATGCGCGAGCTGGAGCGGCGCGTCGTCCTGTCGGTGCTGGACCGCAAATGGCGGGAGCACCTGTACGAGATGGACTACCTGCGCGACGGCATCGGGCTGCGCGCGTGGGCGCAGCGCGATCCGCTGGTGGAATACCAGCGGGAGGGCTTCGAGATGTTCAGCGAGATGATGGAGGGCATCAAGGAGGAGTCGGTCGGCAGCCTCTTCAACCTCCAGGTGCAGGCGCAGGAGGGCGCGATCGTCGAGGAGTCGGCTCCGGAGGCAGCCGCGGCTGCGGCCCCGGCGGCCGCCCAGGGCACACGGCCCGGCCGCGGCGCCCAGCCGGCCCGCCCTGCGCCGACCCGCCCTGCGCCTGCCCAGCCCGCGCCTGCCCGGTCCGCGCCGGGACGTGCGGCGCCTGTCCCGGCCGCTGCCCCGGATGCCCCGGCTGTTCCCGCGGGCCTGGCCCCGCGCGGGCTCGCCCCGCCGCGGCCTGGGCGCCTCCGGTATACCGCGCCCAGCGAGGAGGGTACCGGGAAGTCCGAGCAGCGGATCGAGACGCCGGGCCTCGGCGCGGGGGGCAATGGCTCCGCTGCCCGGGTCGGCAGGAACGATCTGTGCCCGTGCGGCTCTGGCCGTAAGTACAAGCGCTGCCACGGCGACCCGCGCAACCGCCAGGGCGCCTGACTCCCAAGGCCTGACTCCCAAGGCCTGACTAACGCGGCCTCCCCGCCAACTGGCTCACGCGGCCTCCACCGCCACGGCGACCCACCGGGCGGGCCGCGCGTCGCGCCCAGGGCTGGCCACGCGCGGGCCGTCCCGCTCGAGCCGGACGGCGATCGCCCGCACCTTCGGGCCGACGCTGACGATGACTGTCATCTCCACCGCATCGCTGGTCGGCCGGAACGTGACGACACGCCGCACGCGCGGGCGCTCGCCTGCGGCCAGCATCGGCCCGAGGCGCTGAATGTGCCGCCGGGCGCGCTCGGTCGTCCACGGCGTGATCTGGCGTGGCGGGCGGGATCCGGCCAGCGTCTCCGCGAGAACCTGGGCGAACTTGCTGGGCCAGGCGGGCGGCGCCTGCCCGGGAGGCGGCGGGCGCCCTGGCGCCCGCGCTAGCCGCGGCCGCTCCGGCCCCTCCGGCCCGTCGCCAGGAGCGGGCCCGTCGCCGGCAAGCTGCCCGTCGCCGGGCGGTTGTTCGTCAGTGACCGGCTGCCCGTCGCCAGGAGCGGGCCCGTCGCCGGGCGGCCGTTCACGGCCGGGCAGCGGCCGGCCGCCGGCCGCGCCGGATCCTCGCGGATCCCCGCCTCCGGCCAGGTGCAGCCGCTGGCCGGCGCCGAGTTCATCGTCGTACGGCGGCGCCGAGTCGGGGATCGCGAGCATGTGCACCGCGACCGCATCGGGCAGCGGCCGCGGCCTGGCCGTCGGCCGCCCGAAGCCCGGGACCAGCGGCAGCACGGCGGGCGTGCCGGTGACGGTCCCCGCTGCCTGCTGACCGGCGGGCAGGGGCCGCGTCGCTCTGGCCTGCTGACCGGCGGGCAGGGGCCGCGTCGCTCTGGCCTGCTGACCGGCGGGCAGGGGCTGCGTTCCTCTTGAGGCTGAGGGCTGTCGTGACATCTAACCTCCGGGAAGACGTGCACTCGATCGCACTGCCGCGGCGCATCCGGCCGCCGCCCAGTTCGGGCCTCCGGAGGCGCCCGCCGTTCGCGCTTTCCTGAGTCATACCGGCCACTGGTGACATTTTGAGTGCATTACGCGGTCCTCCCGGCCAGTCCCGCACCATAGGGCACTCGCCTGCCCGGGCGCCCGGCGCGTGCCTGCCTGCGGGCCGGCCAGTCCCGGCGGATCCCGGCCCGGCGCGGGAATGAGCCCGGCCCGGTGCCCCGGAATGCCAGCGCTGTCCCGGGGGTTCAGACTCGGTGAAGCCCGCAATGAATGCCATTTGTCACCTGGAGAGAAAGTGTCGCTGCCGCCACTGGTCGACCCCGCCGCAGAACTCAGCGTCGATGAGGTCAGGCGTTACTCACGCCACCTGATCATTCCTGACGTGGGGATGACGGGGCAGAAGCGCCTGAAGAACGCGCGGGTGCTGTGCGTCGGGGCGGGCGGCCTGGGATCCCCGGCCCTGCTCTACCTGGCGGCGGCCGGCGTCGGCACTCTCGGCGTGGTCGACTTCGACGTCGTGGACGAGTCGAACCTGCAGCGCCAGATCATCCACGGCCAGTCGGACATCGGCAGGCCGAAGGCCGAGTCAGCGCGCGACAGCATCACGGAAATCAACCCGTACGTCAAGGTCATCCTGCATGAGACCCAGCTTGATTCTGACAACGCACTGGAGATTTTCGCGCAGTATGACCTGATCGTCGACGGCACCGACAACTTCGCGACCAGGTACCTGGTGAACGACGCCTGCGTGCTGCTCGGCAAGCCCTATGTCTGGGGGTCGATCTACCGATTCGATGGCCAGGCCAGCGTGTTCTGGGCCGAGTACGGCCCGTGCTACCGCTGCCTGTACCCGGAGCCCCCGCCGCCCGGCATGGTGCCCTCCTGCGCGGAGGGCGGCGTGCTCGGCGTGCTCTGCGGCTCGGTCGGATCCATCCAGGTCACCGAGGCCATCAAGCTGATCACGGGGATCGGCGATCCGCTCGCCGGGCGGCTGATGATCTACGACGCGCTCGAAATGAGCTACCGGACGGTGCGGGTCAGGAAGGACCCGGAATGCGCGATATGCGGTAAGAACCCGACGATTACCGGCCTCATTGACTACGAGGCGTTCTGCGGGGCCGTCTCCGACGACGCGCAGCAGGCCGCGGCGGGTTCCACGATCAGCGCCACGGAGCTCAAGAAGATGCTCGACCGGGGCGACGACATCTTCCTCGTCGACGTCAGGGAGCCGAACGAGTACGAGATCGTCTCTATCCCCGGCGCGGTCCTGATCCCCAAGGACCAGTTCCTGTCCGGAGCCGCGCTCGAGCGCCTGCCGCACGACAAGCGCGTCGTGCTGCACTGCAAGAGCGGGGCCCGTAGCGCCGAGTGCCTCGCGATCGTGAAGAACGCCGGCTTTTCCGACGCCGCGCACGTGGGCGGAGGCGTCCTTGCCTGGATAAGCCAGGTGGATCCATCGCTGCCCGCCTACTGAGCGTCGATCACGTAAACCCCATGGCTGGGGGCCCACAATTGTCAGCGCAGGCCGTAGCATTCCGGTGTGGCCAACCAGCCGGAAAATCCGGGCGGCGATAGCAGGCCGGTGCGAGCTGCCCAGGGCAAAGGGCGCCTGCGGCCTCCTGATGCTGGCCTGGCTGGGTCGCCGCGGTCATCGGCGGGCCGCGGCGGCTGGCGACGGCGGCTGAGCATCGTCGCGCTGGTTCTCGGGCTTGCCGGACTGGCCGCGTCGGCCGCCGGCATCGTTGTCCAGATCCTGCCCCGGCGGTTCAGCACCGCCCAGCAGCAGCAGATCATGACCTGGGAGTCCTTGCGGCGCTGGCGCGAGTGGCCGGCCAGCAGGATCTTCCCGCCAGCCATCGGCTACCAGGTGCCCGGCTACCTGTTCACGGCGTCAGCCGGCCTGCCGTTCACCGCGCATCGCGTGGGGATCGGCGCGGAGCGTAGCTGCGCGGCCGCAGCCGATCCGGCCGCCGCCGCGGTGCTGGACCGGCACGGCTGCGCGGAAATGCTCAGGGCCACCTACGTCGACGCGACCGGGAGCCAGCTCGTCACAATCGGAGTCGCCGTGATGCCAGGCGCCGCCGCTACTTTGGCCTCGATCAGTGCTCTTCCGTCCGCGGGCGGCCTGCGCTCCGGCGTGCTGCCGCTTGCGTTCGCCAGAACGCCGGCCGCGGGGTTCGGAAACGGCGAGCGGCAGCTGTCATCGGCCATCGAAGCTGGACCCTATGTTGTCCTGTCCGCGGCGGGCTACACGGACGGCAGGCCGAGCGTTCCGCTGAAATCCGATGCCTATTCCTACGGGGAGATGGACGCCCTCGCCAACGGCGTCGCTGTCGCTGTCGGGTCGAGGATTGGTGCGCTGCCCCCGCCGCCGACCTGCCCCGGAGTACCCGGATGCTGAGCGCTCGAGCTGCCCGGCGGCGCTCTCTCGGATGCCTGCTGGCACTGACGACGATGGTCGGCGGGGCGGCTGCGATCACAGCGGGACCGGCGAGCGCCGACTGGGTGCGAAGCCTCCAGCAATGGGTGCTCGACGCCGTGAACGCGCCAGCGGCATGGCAGGTGACCCAGGGACAAGGCGTGACGGTCGCCGTCATCGACAGCGGCGTCAATCCCGACGTGTCCGACCTCATCGGATCGGTCATCACCGGGCCGGACTATAGCGGCGTGAGTACGCCACCCGCCAATCCCAACTGGGGAGTGCACGGGACATGGATGGCGTCGCTGATCGCCGGCCACGGGGATGGGTTCGATAGCGGGATCAGCGGCATCGCGCCCAAGTCGCAGGTGCTGTCGATCCGGGTGCTTCCCGACAAGAAGGACCCGGCCTACAAGCAGTATCAGGATGAGCCACCGGGCGAAGCGCAGCGGGCGCTGGCGAAGGCCATCAGGTACGCGGTCGCGCAGCACGCGAGCGTGATCAGCATGTCCCTGGGCTACGGCGGGCCCAGCCAGGTCGTCAGGTCGGCGCTGCAGGACGCGTTCGACCACAACGTCGTGGTCGTCGCCTCGTCCGGCAACTCAGGAACCGCTGCGAGGGACCGGGGCACGTCGCAGGCCCCGTACTCGTACCCGGCAGATTACCCCGGCGTGCTCGGCGTCGCGGCCGTGAACCAGTCCGGTAACCCGGCATATTTCTCCAGCGGCAATCTGTCCGTCCAGGCGGCCGCGCCCGGCGTGAACGTCCCGGCACAGGGCCGGAACGGCCGTATCTTCGGGGTCACCGGGACCAGCCCGGCGTGTGCCCTGACTGCGGGCGTGGCGGCCCTGATCAAGTCCAAGTACCCGGATCTTTCCGCCGCCCTGGTGGTCAGGGCCATCACCTCCAGTACGCAGCACCGGCCGCCCGGCGGATACGACGACCGGGTCGGCTTCGGCACAGTGGACGCCGCCGCGGCACTGCAGGCGGCGGCGCGGCTCACCAAGTTCGGGCCGGCCGGCCACGGCATCCGGGCACGCAGCCACTTCGGCGGCGGACCTAGCGCGATTCCCGCGCCGCCGATCCGGTCACGCGGACTCGGGCGGCTCGTACTCTTCTGCGTGCTCGCGGCAGCCTGTGTGGCGATAACGGCGGCCGCCGCCGGACGGCTGATCGCGGCCAGGCCCAACGGCGGTGCGGATCCAGCCGCGCTGGATGCGCTGGGGCCCGCGGCACTGGGGTCGGCGGCGCTGCGGCCAGGGGCGCTGGGGCCGGGGGCGCTGCGGCGGGCCGACGCCGCGCCCGGCGGCATTGGCCCGGGCGGCATTGGCCCGGGCGGCATTGGCCCGGGCGGGGCTGGCCTGCCTGGCGCCAGCCTGAGGAGTGCCAGCCTGCGTACGGGCACCGGCCGCGACGCTAACCCCCACCCGGACGCCAGCCCTCACGCGGACGCCAGCCCTTACGCGGACGCCAGCCCTTACGCGGACGCCAGCCTGGACGCGGTGGCGCCGGCCGGCGGCAGCCCGACCGGAACGGTGCCCGACGAGGCCAGCCTGGACGGCATGAGCCCGGGGGAGATCACGCTGGACTGGTCGGCCCTCGGCGAGGGGGCCCTGACCAGTACCATGCTGGAGGGCGTCGGCACGGGCGGGGCCGCTCCGGGGGAGGTTGCCGCGGAATGGTCCACCGCGGGCGAGGCGGAGCAGGCCGGCGGCGGCCTGGATGACGCCAGCCTTGACTGGGTCACCATGGGCGAGGTGGCCCGGGCGGGCACGAGCCTCGACGACGCCACCCTGGACTGGGCCACCATGGACTGGGCTGCCCTGGCCGGCGCCAGTCCTGCCGGGGATGCCGGGGCGCCGGCTGGTGCTAGTCCGGCTGGCGCCGCGCCGGGTGATGCTGCCGGGGATGCCGCGGCGCCGGGTGGTGCTAGTCCGGACGGGGCGGCGCCGGGTGACGCTGGCCCGGATGGCGCTGCAGCCGACGGTGGCAACGGCCGGAACGCCAGCCCGGTGGGCACCGTCCCCAGCCTGCACGCAGCCATCCCGGAGGTGGCAGATTTCCCGGATGCCCCCACCGCGGATGACTTCGTCCTGCCCGCCGATGCGGCGGCGGACGCCGCTGTCACGGATGAGCCTGCTGTCCCGGATATGGTCAGCCCGGACTTCGCCGCGCCGCACCGTCACAGCCCGGGGGTCGCTAGCCCGGTAGGCATCGTTCCGGACAGCGTCGCACCGGATGCAGCCGCACCGCGCGGCGCTATGCCGCGCCCTGCCAGCCCGGAGCCTGCCAACCCGGAGCCTGCTGGGCCGGAGCCTGCTGGGCCGGAGCCTGCTGGGCCGGAGCCTGCTGGGCCGGAGCCTGCTGGGCCGGCTGACCTGGGCCTGGACGCCGCCAGCCCGGAGCCCGCCGCCGCTGCGGATTTCCCGGAGGCGGCTGCCCCGGATGACGTCATTCCAGACACCAGCTTCCTGGACGCCGTCCCGGATAACGTCACTCCGGACCCTGCCCCGCTGGCCGGATCCGGACTGAGCAGTACCAGCCCGCGGCTCGTCGGCGCCCCTGGCTTCAGGTCGGCCAGCGCCGCATCGGATGCCGCTGCGGTCGCGGACGACGCGGAGTCCGCTGCGGTGAACGGCGTCAGCCCTGGCGCCGCTGTCCCTGCCGCCGCCCCGGAAACCCTCGGCCCGGACGCCCTCGGCCCGGACGCCCTCGGCCCGGACTCCCCAGCCCCGGACTCCCCAGCCCCGGACACCCTCATGCTAAAGGCCGTGCGCCCGGAGGCTGCGCGCCCGGCGGTCGCACGCACGGACACCCTCAACCCGGAGGCCGCGCGCGCGGAGTTCGTACGCCCGGAGAGCACCGGCCTGAACGGCGCCGCCGCGGCTGGCGTCACACCGGGCAGCCCGCGCCCGGATCCCGGCCGGCCGCTCGGCGGCAGGCCCGACGGGAGCGATGCCGAGCAGCCGGGCAGGTGGTCATCGCTGGGCCGCCCGCTGCGGGGAACTGTCCGGACAGGTGCCGTGCCCGGCAGGCACGCGGCGCCCAGGGAGCGGTCAGGGGCCCTCTGGGGCAGGAACCGGGAAGCCGACCCAGGGACGGAACGCGCCGTCCGGGCACAGCAGGAGACGCAGCCCGGTCAGGAAGACGGGGAGTGACCGGCGGCACCCGGATAGCGCGAGGCCAGGCGGGAGGGGGCCGGACGCGGCCATCGCAGGCCGGGATCCCCGGAGACTTCGCGAGCCGCGTGCTCGACGTTGCCGACGCCATCCCGCCAGGCCGCGTCATGTCCTATGGCGATATCGCCGGTTACCTGGGCGAAGGCGGGCCCCGCCAGGTCGGCCGGGTGATGGCGCTGTGGGGCGGCGGGGTTGCGTGGTGGCGGGTCGTCCATGCGGACGGATCGCTGCTGGCCGGCCACGAGAGGGAGGCGGCAGCCAGGTACGCGGGTGAGGGCACGCCAGTCCGCGTCGCCGCCGACGGCCGCCCCGGCCGGGTGGACATGCGGCGGGCTCGCTGGGATGGCGCGGGCTGACGGCATCTCGTTCGTCACTCGACCTATACCGGATTCTGTGAGAACTAATCAGTATAAATTAGGGTGAATTTTTTCCTATTCCGGTATAAGTGAAAACTCTAGTCAGATTCTGGTTCCAGTGAGACTGGAGTGACCAAAGTGACGCTCATGCTGGGCGCTGCGAGGCGGCCCGGGCCGCGGAGGGCTGCCGAACCGTGAGCCGGGCGGGGACAGCGGGCGGGGCTGGCTGAACCGGGGGTGCCGGCCGGGGACTGGCGCACAGGGGCTGGCTGAACCGGGGGTGCCGGCCGGGGACTGGCGCACAGGGGCTGGCTGAACCGGGAGTGCCGGGGGGAAGCGGGCCCGCGGATTGCGGCGGACGCCCGCGGACTGTCGTAGCGGCGTGCTAGACGTAGGAGCGATTGGCCTGGACTACGCCGGGACCGCCCCGGACTGATTGTCCTTGCCCGGCTCACATGGTAACCAGCGTCCCCTCCTACCGGCTCGTCCGCGATCCGGTGCCGCCGCCCGTCCCGATCCGGCTGGACGACGATCAGCACGCGGTGGTCAGCCATCCCGGCGGCCCGCTGCTCGTGCTGGCTGGCCCGGGCACCGGCAAGACCACGGCGATCGTGGAGACGGTGGCGGACCGCATCGCCCGCCGCGGCGTGGATCCCGGCCGGGTGCTGGTGCTGACGTTCAGCCGCAAGGCGGCCCAGGAACTGCGGGAGCGGATCACCCTGCGGCTCGGGCGGACCACCTCCGAGCCGCTCGCGCTGACCTTCCACAGTTACGCCTACGCCCTGGTGCGCCGGGAGTTCGTGCTGGCCGGCGACGAGCCGCCCACGCTGCTGCCCGGCCCCGAGCAGCTGCTGGAGGTCCGCCGGCTGCTGCGCGGGGAGGCCGCGGATGGCGGCGCGGGCTGGCCGCAGCGGCTCCGGCCGGCGCTAGGCACCAGGGGGTTCGCCGCGGAACTGCGCGACTTCTTGCTCCGCGCGGCCGAGCGCGGCCTGGACGGGCGCGGTTTGGCGCAGCTTGGCCGGGAGCGCGGCCGGGACGACTGGGAGGCCGCGGGCTGGTTCCTTGACCGGTACGCCGCCCGGTTCGATCTCGCCCCGGTGCCCGCCTACGACTATGCCGAGATCGTCAGGATCGCCGGGCGGCTGCTCGGCCGCCCCGCGGTCAGGGACCGGGAACGCCGCGCCTACGACATCGTCTGCGTGGATGAGTACCAGGACACCGATCCGGCGCAGGAAGAACTCCTGCACGCCCTAGCCGGCGACGGCCGCGAGCTCATCGTGGTCGGCGATCCCGACCAGTCCATCTACGGCTTCCGTGGCGCCGACACCCGTGCGATCACCCGGTTCCCCGATCGCTTCCGCACCCCGGACGGACGGCCCGCCCGGGTGGTCGCGCTGCGCACCTGCCGGCGCAGCGGCCCGGTGCTGCTGGCCGCGTCCCGCCGGGTCGCGCGCAGGCTCCCGGCTGCGCTCGCCGCGGTCACCCCGAATTATGAACGCGGGCACCGGGAGCTGGTCACGACGCCAGCGGCCGATCCCGGCACCGTGGCAGTGCTCATCGCCGCCAGCGCGACTCAGGAAGCGGCGGTCATCGCAGACGTGCTCCGCCGGGCCCACCTGATCGACCGCATGAGCTGGTCGTCGATGGCGGTGCTGGTGCGGTCGGCCACCCGCCAGGTACCGCTGCTGCAGCGCGCCCTGGCCGCAGCAGGAGTGCCGGTCGCGGTGGCCGGCGACGAGCTCCCGCTGGCCGCTGAGCCAGGAACCCGGCCGCTGCTGACCCTGCTGGCCTGCGCCCTGCAGCCGGGCGCGCTGGACGAGGAGAAGGCCGCCGAACTGCTCACCGGCCCGCTCGGCGGCACCGACGCTCTCGGCCTGCGCCGACTTCGCCGCGCGCTGCGGGCGGCCGCCGAGTCAGCGGGTGAGGAACTCGGGGAACAGCCGCTCGCGGCGGCGCTGCGCGATCCGCGCGAGCTGACCCTGGCGGGATGGCCTGCCAGCCAACTCGCCAGCGGCCAGGCGGCAGGCGGGCCCGGCCGATCCGGCGGCGGGCCCGCCGGCGGAGCGGACCGCCGCGCCACCGGGCCCGCCCTCGGCTCGCCCATCGCTTCCGCCCGCCGGGTCGCCGCGCTGCTGGAGCTGGCCAGGCAGACCGCGGCAGGCGGCGGGTCCGCGCATGAGGTGCTCTGGGCCGTCTGGGAAGCATCCGGCCTGGCCGCCGCCTGGCAGGCGGCCAGCGCCGCAGGTGGCAGCAGGGGCGCGGCGGCGGACGCCGACCTCGATGCCGTCACCGCGCTGTTCGATGCCGCTAGCCGGTTCACCGACCGGCTGCCGCCCGGCTCGCCCCGGCTCTTCCTGGACAGCGTGGCCGGGCAGGAGATCGCCGGCGACACTCTTGCCGAGCGCAGTCCGCAGGGCGAGGCGGTGGCGGTGCTCACTGCGCACCGCGCCAAGGGCCTGGAGTGGGAACTCGTCATCGTGGCCGGCGTCCAGGAAGGCACCTGGCCCGATCTGCGGATGCGCGGCTCGCTGCTGGGCATGGACGAGATGGCCGATGCGGTGGCCGACGGCCAGGACCGTGCCGCCGCCGCCGACGCAGCGGCGGCGGCGCTGAGCTCCAAGCTGATGGCCGAGGAGCGCAGGCTGTTCTACGTGGCGGTCACCCGGGCGCGCCGGATGCTGGTGGTCACCGCCGCCGGCGGGCAGGACAGCGAGGACAGTCCGTCCAGGTTCCTCG
>JBEKFH010000063.1:0-15921 GCA_050013415.1 Streptosporangiaceae bacterium
ATCAACTGCTACAACGTGTTCGATGCCTCGCTGCCGTTCGGCGGGTACAAGCAGTCCGGCTGGGGCCGCGAGATGGGCCACCAGGTCCTCGAGGCCTACACCGAGGTCAAGGCCGTCACTGCCCAGCTCTGAGGCAGCTCAGCGGTAACAGCTCAGCTGTGAACGAACCACGGCACACCGGGGCGGGCCCTGCCGGGCCCGCCCCGGTCGGCTGCGATGCCGGTGCCGGGGTCTTTGCCGCGGGCACAGCCGCTGCAACCTGCCGCGGTTAAGCCGGGATGAGTCGCGCCGCGCGGCCCGGGTGGGCTAGCCTGGACTCCGTCATGATGCGCGCGCTGCTTCTTCCCGGCCGCGGCGAGGCCCGGTAGCACATCCGGTCGGCCCCTCGCCGCGGGCCGCTTGCTGCGCCGACCGACTTCCCCTCCGGTCATGGATCCCAGGAGCAGCAGCGTCATGAGCAATCCGAGCAGTCAGCGCCCGTCCGGCATGCCGTGCCATCGTTACCAGCCCTTCCCCGTTATCGACCTGCCCGACCGGCAATGGCCGTCGCGCACCCTCACCGCCGCGCCGCGGTGGCTGTCGACCGACCTGCGCGACGGCAACCAGGCACTGATCGACCCGATGAACGCCGCGAGAAAGCGCGCGATGTTCGACCTCCTGGTAGGCATGGGCTACAAGGAGATCGAGGTCGGCTTCCCGGCGGCGAGCCAGACCGACTTCGATTTCATCCGCAGCCTGATCGAGAGCGGCTCGGTGCCCGATGACGTCCGCATCTCGGTGCTGACCCAGGCACGCGAGGAACTCATCGAGCGCACGGTGCGGTCACTGGCCGGGGCCCGGCAGGCCACCGTTCACCTGTACAACGCCGCCGCTCCGATGTTCCGCCGCGTGGTCTTCGGCTGGGACGGCGACGGGCGGACGGAATGCAAGGCCGTGGCCGTCGAGGGCACCCGCGCCGTGCTCAAGTTCGCCGAGACCTACCTGCCGGATACCGACTTCGGGTACGAGTACTCGCCCGAGATCTTCATGGACACCGAGCTCGACTTCTCCCTGGAGATCTGCGAGGCGGTCATGGACGTCTGGCAGCCCGGCCCGGACCGTGAGATCGTGCTCAACCTGCCGTGCACGGTCGAGCGCTCGACGCCCAATGTCTACGCGGACCAGATCGAGTGGATCAGCAGGCAGTTCAGCCGGCGCGAGTACATCGCGCTTTCCGTGCACACGCACAATGACCGCGGCACGGCGACTGCCGACGCCGAGCTCGCGATGCTGGCGGGCGCGCAGCGCGTGGAGGGCTGCCTGTTCGGCAACGGCGAGCGATCCGGCAACGTCGACCTGGTGACCCTGGGCCTGAACCTCTACAGCCAGGGCATCGACCCGATGATCGACTTCAGCGATATCGACGAGATCCGGCGCACCGCCGAGTACTGCAACCGGATCAGCGTGCACGAGCGCCACCCCTACGCCGGCGACCTGGTCTACACCTCGTTCTCCGGCTCGCATCAGGACGCCATCAAGAAGGGATTCGACCATCTGGACGCCGCCGCGGCCGCGGCGGGCAAGCCGGTCAGCGAGATGCCGTGGGCCATGCCGTACCTGCCGATCGATCCCAAGGACGTCGGCCGCTCGTACGAGGCGGTGATCCGGGTCAACTCCCAATCCGGCAAGGGCGGCGTCGCTTACATCATGAAGGCCGACCACAAGCTGGACCTGCCGAGGCGGCTGCAGATCGAGTTCAGCCACGTCATCCAGCGGCACACCGACGGGGAGGGGGGCGAGGTTGACGCGGCGCGGATGTGGCAGATCTTCGCGGCGGAGTACCTCGACAAGGGCGCGTTTGAGCTGGTCAAGTTCGCCTCGGCGAGTGACGAGGGCATCGAGCGGATTACCGCTACGGTCCGCGCCTTCGGCACCGAGCACACGCTGAGCGGTATCGGCAACGGGCCGATCGCGGCGTTCTGCACGGCGCTGTCGGCCATCGACATGGGCCTCGGCGGGATAGGCGTTCGCGTCCTGGACTATGCCGAGCACGCTCTCTCCGCCGGGCGCGACGCCGAGGCGGCCGCCTATCTGGAGATCCAGGTCGGCGACCGGGTGCTGTGGGGAGTCGGCATCAGCGAGTCGATCGTGCAGGCATCACTGCGCGGCGTGATCAGCGCGCTCAACCGGGTCGCCCGCGACCAGTCCGGCACCTGACCAGCCCGCGCGACCGTCCGCACTCCGTCGGCGCTTCCGGCGAAACGCGCCAGGCCGCTATCTCCTTAACGTGGAAATAAGCGGGGGTCCCAGCCCCCACTTGTTCCCGCGATCATGGAATCCCGCCAGCAGAGTGCTCCGGCGGGGCACGAAGGCAGGGAGCGCTCCGGCAGCGCTGCCGCGGCGCCGACTCACCCCCCGCCTCCCCGCCCGGGGGGAGGCGCCCCGGCAAATGCCGCTTTAAGCTGGCACTTCATCGTCTCGTGGCTGGCATTCACCGCCGTGCGGCTGGATAAAGCGCCCTCAGCCGGGCCGCCGCCGCCGCAAGGCTGGCCATCGCCGCGCGGCGAGCCCGGTCCGTCGCTGCGGGCGCCGGCCATGGCGGAGGAGGTCATGACCATGCCCGACAAGGACATCCGGCTACGCCGCAGTGCCGCCCCGCCGCACGGCCAGCGCCGCCCGGTGATGCTCGCCATCGCTGGGGACAGCGCGGCGGGCAAGACCACCCTGACCAGGGGAATCGCGGAAGCACTGGGCGCCGACCGGGCCACCGCGATCTGCGTGGACGACTACCACCGCTACGACCGGGATGAACGCCGCGGCGTCCCGTTCACCGTGCTTAACCCGGAGTGCAACTACATCGACGTGATGGAGCAGCATCTTCAGCTGCTGGCCATGGGCCGTCCTATCCTCAAGCCTGTCTACGACCACTCGGCCGGCAGGCTCACCCGGCCCGTCCTGGTGGAGCCGCGCGAGTTCGTGCTCGTCGAGGGGCTGCTGCCGCTGCACACGAAGCTCGCGCGGGCCTGCTTCGACATCGCCGTCTACCTCGACCCGCCGGAGGACGTGCGGCGGGGATGGAAACTGCGGCGCGACTGCGCGGAGCGCGGCTACACGGAGGCCGAGGTGCGAGCCGAGCTCGCCAGGCGGGAGCCGGAATCGGCCGCCTTCATCCGCCCGCAGCGCCAGTGGGCCGACATCTCCATCCGCTTCGCGCCAGTGACCGGCCGGGCCGATCCGAGTGGCACGCCGCTGTCGGCGGAGATACTGCTCAGGCCGACCATCCAGCACCCCGCCTGGTCCCATGTGCTGACCGACGATGACCGGCGGACCGCTCACCTGAAGCTGATCAGGGACAGTGACGGCCGGCCGGTGGACGCACTGCACATCCACGGGTACGTGCCGCGGGAGGACTCCAGGATCATCGAGAAGGCAATCTGGGAGCAGCTGTCCCTCGACCACGGCGAGGCCCTGCCCGACACACTCGGCATAGTCGGCCGCGGACGGCGCAGTGAGCCGCTGGCCATCGCGCAACTGCTGCTGCTGTGGCACCTGCTCGAGGCCCTGGCCTGATCCGGCGGTGGCCAGAATGGGTATCTTCCCCGGTATGGACGGCCCCGCTGGCACGGACGGCCCCGCTGGCACGGACGGCCCCGCTGGCACGGACGGCCCCGCTGGCACGGACGGCCCCGCGCGCGGCCCGCTGACGCTCGTCATCATTGACGATCATCAGATGGTGCTCGACGGCCTCAAGGCCATGCTGCAGCCCTATCGCGAGCAGGTCGAGGTGGTCGGCGAGTCGAGCGACGCGCGCGACGCGGTGCGGATCGTTGCCGGGCTGGCACCGGACGCGGTGCTGCTTGACGTCCGCCTCAGGGGCAGCAGCGGCCTTGACCTGTGCGCCGAGATCCTGCGGCACCGGCCCGCGTGCAAGGTCGTCTTCCTCACGGTGTACGACGACGAGCAGTACCTGTACCAGGCGCTCCGGGTCGGCGCCTCCGGCTTCCTGCTGAAGCGGATCCGCGGCGCCGAACTGGTCGACTACCTGCGCCGGATCGCCGATGGCGAGGTTCTCATCGACCCGGCACTGGCCGGGCGGGTGGCGCTGTCCGCCGCCAGGCTGCGCAGCGGCGAGTTCTGGCCCGGCGCGCATCTCGGGCTCACCCAGCGGGAGAGCGAGGTGCTCTCGCTGCTCGTCGCGGGCCTGACCAACCGGGCCATCGCGGCAAAGCTCGTGGTCAGCGAGGAGACGGTGAAGACCCACTCGCGGGGCATCTACCGGAAGCTCAGCGTGACGGACCGCTCGTCCGCGGTCGCTCTCGCGCTGCGTGAGGGGGTCTTTCATTGACCGAGAGGTCCTTCATGACCGAGGGGTCTTCATTGACCGAGGGAGTCGTCACGTGAGCCGGGCCCGGATCAGCGGCGCGGACGCCGAGCGCGAGGTGGAACTCCTCTCGCGGGTCATCGAGACGATTTCGGCTGGCCTCGAGCTCGACGTCATCCTGCAGGGCACGGCGAAGCTCGTCACGGAGACGACCGATACCGACGTCTGCTTCGTGCACCTGC
This sequence comes from Streptosporangiaceae bacterium, assembly GCA_050013415.1. Classification (GTDB taxonomy): domain Bacteria; phylum Actinomycetota; class Actinomycetes; order Streptosporangiales; family Streptosporangiaceae; genus Palsa-506. The sequence continues at coordinate 4,543 of JBEKFH010000063.1, forward strand.
TGGACGAGCAGGGCCGGCTCCTGCAGCTGCGCGGCGCGACGCCGCCCTTCGATGACCTGGTCGGCAAGATCGAGCTGGGCATCGGCGAGGGGGTCTCCGGCTGGGTCGCCGCGCACGGCGAGCCCGCCGTGATCGTGGACGACAAGCCCGCGGACCCGCGGTACCGCTACATCCCCGCGCTGCGCGGCGAGGAGTTCACCTCGATGGTGTCCGTGCCGATCGTGACCCCGCGCGGGCATCTCGTCGGCGTCCTGAACGTGCACACCAGGCTCCGCCGCGAGTTCGCGGCCGCCGACGTCGACCTGCTCCGGTCGGTCGCCGGGCTGGTCGCGGGCGCGATCGAGAACGCCAGGCTGCATCAGCGGCTGGCGGAACGGGAGGAGGCGCTGGAGACGTTCGCCGAGCAGATGGTGCAGTGGCAGGAGCACGAGAGCCGGCGGCTGGCCGGCGAGATCCACGACGGCATCAGCCAGCGGATCGTGAGCCTGTTCTTCCACCTGTCCGCCGCGGCTGATGCGATCCCCGGCTCTCCGGATGTGGCGGCCGAGCAGGTGGCCCGGGCGCAGGAACTCGCCGGCGCCGCGCTGGACGAGACGCGCTCGGCGATTGCGGGCCTGCGGCCGCCAGTCCTTGACGATCTTGGCCTGGCCGCCAGCCTGGAGAGCCTGGGCTACTCCTTCCCGCAGCTCGACGTGCGGGTTGACGTGCGGGTTGACGCGGACCAGGGCCGGCTGGCCGAGCACCTGGAGACGGCCGTCTACCGGACGGCCCAGGAGGCCCTGCAGAACGTTGCCAAGCACGCGGCGGCGCGCGCAGTCCGGATCCTGCTGTCGGTCCAGGCAGAGCGGGTCCTGCTCGAGGTCAGTGATGACGGCCGCGGATTCGACACCGCCGCTGCCGTGCGCCTGACGGGGATGCCGGCCCCGACCGGGTTCGGCCTTCCCGGCATGCGCGAGCGTGCCGAGCTGCTCGGCGGCAGGCTTGAGCTGTCCAGCGCGCCCGGCCGCGGTACCACCGTCCGCCTGGCCGTACCGCTCAGCCCGGCAGCGCAGCAGGCGGCGCGGCACGAGTGTCGGTGAAGACGCGGCTGCCGCGCACGTCCGAGACGCTGAGCCGCATCAGGTCGGCCCGGCAGACCGGGTCGCCGGCCGCGACCAGCCTGCGTGCCTGACGCAGCCGCAGCCGGTCGATGGCGTTCCGCATGCTCCTGGCGTTGGCGAAGCGCGGCTGGCGCATCCGCAGCCCGATGTACTGGCGGAACGCGTCCCTGGCGGCGGGCTCGAGCGCGTACTGCTCGCGCTCCAGCATCAGCTCGGCGATCCGCATCAGCTCATCGAGGCTGAAGTCGGGGAAGTCGATGTGGTGCCCGATCCGAGACGCCATCCCGGGGTTCGACTGGAAGAACACGTCCATCCTGGACCGGTATCCGGCCAGGATCACCACGAGATCGTCGCGATGCTGCTCCATGAACTGGAGCAGGATCTCGATGGATTCCTGGCCGTAGTCGCGCTCGTTGCCGGGCCGGTACAGGTAGTACGCCTCGTCAATGAGCAGCACGCCGCCCATCGCCCGCTTGAGCACCTCCTTGGTCTTCGGTGCCGTGTGACCGACGTACTGCCCGACGAGGTCGTCCCTTGTCACGCTGACGAGCTGGCCCTTGCGCAGGTAGCCGAGCTCGCGCAGCAGCACTCCCATGCGCGCGGCCAGCGTCGTCTTGCCTGTGCCCGGGCTGCCGGTGAAGCACATGTGCAGGCTGGGCCGCGACGAGGTCAGCCCGTACCGGCCGCGCAGCCGGTCGACGAGCAGCAGCGCGCCGATCTCGCGCACCCGCTCCTTCACCGGCACGAGGCCGATGAACTCCCTGTCCAGCTCGTCAAGGAGCCGGGAGATCAGCCGCGCCTGCTCGTCCCGGGCCAGCTCGAGGGTCGCGTCCGGGGGTAGCGGCATGCACTCGCCCGCGTCCGGCGCCACTGCGTCGCAGGGCGCCTGGCCAGCCGCCGGACCGGTGACGGCCGAACGGCCCGTCCCCGGCGTCGGCATCGCGAACCCGCGCGGGGCCGCCCGGTCCTGAGTCGTCATCAGCTGCCGCGGTGCCCGTTCGCGGTTGAACGGAGGTCTCGGGGCTGCTGTGTCGCGTAGGGACGCAGGCTATAGCTGATCCGCCGGTCGGACATCTCCTGGCGGTCCAGGCGGAAGCCGGGCTCGGCAGCCGGGCGGCCGACGAGGAAGCTCAGCGCGGTGGTCTGCCTGCCGAGCGTTGGGTCGTAGGCGGAGACCTTGATGTAGTGATCCGGGTTCGCGGCCCGGCAGGCGGCCACCTCGTGCAGCCCGGCGGACGCGTCGCTGATCTCGAACATGGGCAGGCCCCACATCTCCCAGAGAACGTTCCGCGGGTGCGGGTCGTCGGTGTACTCGACGGCCACCGCCCAGTCCTGGTCGATGGCGTACTGGATCTGCGCCCTGATCTCGTCGTCGGTGAGGTCGGGCAGGTAGGAGAACGTGCCCTGGGTGATGCGCATGAATGCTCCTGGCGGTGCCGGGCGGGCCGATGCCGGTCAGGCCGTCGGCGTGGAAAGGACGTCGGGGGTGTCGGTGGACTCGTAGTTGAAGCTGATGTCACCCCAGGTATCCAGCGCGGCCTGGAGCTCAGCGCAGCGCTTCGCCGCCGAGACCAGGATGTCCTGGCCTTCGCGCACGAAGTCCCTGCCCTCGTTGCGGGCCTTGATCATCGCCTCGACCGCCACCCGGTTGGCCGTCGCGCCGGCCGCGATGCCCATCGGGTGGCCGATGGTGCCGCCGCCGAACTGCAGGATGACGTCCTCGCCGAGGTAATCAAGGAGCTGCGGCATCTGGCCGGCGTGGATGCCGCCGGACGCCACGGGCATCGTGCCCGGCATGGATCCCCAATCCTGCTCGAAGTACATGCCGTGGCTGAGATCACGCGGGGTCAGCGGCTCGCGCAGGGTGTCGTAGTAGCCGCGCACCATGGCCGGGTCGCCCTCCAGCTTGCCCACCACGGTCCCGGCGTGAATGTGATCGACGCCGATCAGCCGGCACCATTTGGCGATCACCCGGAAGCTGACCCCGTGCGACTTCTGCCGGGTGTAGGTGCCGTGACCAGCGCGGTGCAGGTGCAGCAGGACCCCGTTCGCCCGTGCCCAGTTGGACATCGAGTGCAGCGCGGTGTAACCAACGGTCAGGTCGACCATGACCACGATGCTGCCGAGGTCCCTGGCGAACTCGGCACGTTCGTACATGTCTTCCATCGAGGCAGCGGTGACGTTGAGGTAATGGCCCTTGATCTCGCCGGTCCGCTGGGCAGCGCGGTTCACGCCTTCCATGGCGTAGAGGTACCGGTCGCGCCAGCGCATGAACGGCTGGGAGTTGATGTTCTCGTCGTCCTTGGTGAAGTCAAGACCGCCGCGGAGCGCCTCGTAGACCACCCGGCCGTAGTTGCGCGCGGAGAGCCCGAGCTTGGGCTTGGTCGTCGCGCCGAGCAGCGGCCTGCCGTACTTGTTCAGGTACTCGCGCTCCATCACGATGCCGTGCGGGGGGCCGCGGAATGTCTTCACGTAATGCAGCGGGATCCGCATGTCCTCCAGGCGGAGCGCGCGGAGCGCCTTGAAGCCGAAGACGTTGCCGATGATGGAGGACGTCAGGTTCGGGATCGAGCCTTCCTCGAAGAGGTCGATGTCGTAGGCGATGTAGGCGATGTACTCGCCATCCCGGCCCGGCACGGGATCGACCCGGTAGCACTTGGCCTGATAGTGCTCATGGGCGGTGAGGCGGTCGGTCCAGACGACGGTCCAGGTCGCCGTCGAGGACTCGCCGGCAACGGCGGCGCCGGCCTCCTCGGGCGGGACGCCCGGCTGCGGCGTGATCCGGAATGCCGCCAGGATGTCGGTGTCCTTCGGCACGTAATCAGCGTCGTAGTAGCCCATCTCCGCGTACGGGAGGACGCCCGCGTTCCAGCGATTCTGCACCGTGGCCATGAGTTCCTCCGTCTGTCACGCTCCTCTTACTCACCATGACAGCGAATTGCCAGCTCGTCTATTGAGATTTTTTCATTAACTATCAACCTTAGGATTGATGATTGCGCTCTCGTCGGCGCCAGCAGGCAACCGGAAGTTGCCCTCGGCCAGGGCGTGGGCGACGAACCTGGCCGCCGGCGGCGTTAGCGGCCCCGGGTGGGCGATCAGGTACCAGTCGCGCCGCAGCGGGGTGCCGGGCACCGGCAGCTCGGCCAGCCGCCCGGCCGCCAGTTCCTGCGCGACGGCGTCGCGGGACATCAGCGTGACGCCCAGTCCCAGGCTCGCGGACTCGCGGATGGCGCCGTTCGAGCCCACGGTGAGAGTCAGCGGCGCGATGTCGAGCTCGGCAAGCAGAGCTTCCGTGCTGCTGCGGGTACTGGACCCTGGCTCGCGCAGCAGCCAGGTCTGGCTGGCAAGCCATGGCACCAGGCCTGCTGCTCCTGCGGCGAGATCTGGCGCGGCAACGACCGATAGCAGATGCGTGCGGACGGCGTGCACCTGCACATCGCGGCCTGGCTCGGGCCGACCGCCGACGACCAGGTCGACCTGATGACGGTCAAGCAGGTCTCGCACCCGATCACGGTTTCCCGCCTCCAGCAGCACGCCGGTCTGCGGATGATCGCGCCGGAAGCCGCGGAGCAGCCCGGGCACGAGCTGCTCCGCCGCGGTGGTCACTGCCGCGATGCGGAGCTCGCCCCGCTCCGGGTCAGCCGCCGAGGCAGCCGCGAGACCTGCCTCGTCGAGGAGGCCGAGGATGCGCCGGACATAGCGAACATAAGCCTCGCCAGCATCTGTCAGCCGGAGGCCGCGGCCGTCGGGCCGCGTCAGCTGCACGCCCAGTGACCTCTGCAGCGCGCCGAGCGAGGCCGACACCGCCGCCTGGGTCACGACCAGCTGCTCCGCAGCGGCGCGGACCGATCCCCGCTCGGCCACCGCGAGAAAGGTGCGCAGCTGATTCAGGGTCACGTGCTGTCCTCTCCGCGTATCTTCGACTCACAATGATAAAGCCACGAATCGGAGCTAACCATCAACCGTAGACTACGGAAAGCACCAGGAGTAAGAACGCGGAGGCGCTAGGCAGTGGCTAACGGACCTGACGGCGCGCGATGGATTGACGTGGATCCGGAGCGGCTGGCCGGCTGGCTGGAGTCGTTCGAGCAGCGGCACGGTGCCGGCAGCGCCGACGCCAGCCCGGATGCGGTGACATTCCGCGCGGCCGACGGCGCGGTAGCCGAATGCCATGTGCCGTTCCCGCCGCTGGCGGACGCTCACGCGGAGGGCCATGCGGACAGCGTTACCCGGCAGGCTGCCACGCCCAGCCGGGCGGAATGGGGCGAGCGGATGGCCGCGCATGCCCGAGCGGAGCGTGTCGTGGCCGTGTTCCTCGTGCGGCTCGGCGGGTACGCGGCCGGGGTCTTCACCGGCCCGGTGCCCCGGCTCGCCGCCTCGAAGGTCGGCTCCAGGCTCGTGCACGGCCGCAGCGCCGCTGGCGGCACCTCGCAGCATCGCTTTGCCCGGCGCCGGGAGAAGCAGTCGGCCGAGGCGCTCGGCGCCGCGGCGGCGACCGCGGCGGCGGTGTTCGGTCCCTACGCGGGCCGGATAGACGCTCTGGTGCTGGGCGGAGACCGGCGCGCGATGGCCGTGCTGCGAGATGATCCGCGGCTGACTCCGTATCTCGGCCTGGCGGTCGAGCGGTTCCTCACGGTGCCCGATCCCCGGCTCACCGTCCTGCGGAGCGCGCCGCGGCTATTCCGGGCCATCCGGATCAGGCTTACCGGCCCGGCGTGAAGCCAGCCTTGCGCGGTGCGGACTGGCCCCGGATGCGGACTGGCCCCGGATGCGGACTGGCCTGCCGGGCAGTCCGGCTGCTCGGATAAACTGACGTCATGCAACCGCTCCTGTCCTGACGCAGCGCCCCGTAGCGGGGTGACGTGGGCAATGCGAGATCCCTTTTGTTCGGTTATGGGAGTGGTTTCCTCATGATTTCCGCAAGTGCGCTGGAGCTTCGCGCCGGTGCGCGGCTGCTGCTTGGCGCCACGAGCTTCCAGGTCGCGGCCGGCGACAAGATAGGCCTCGTCGGCCGCAACGGCGCGGGCAAGACTACGCTCGCGCGAGTGCTGGCGGGCGAGTCGCAGCCGGCCGCAGGCACCGTCCGCACCACCGGATCCGTCGGCTACCTCCCGCAGGACACCATGGTCGGCGACCTCGACGCGCTGGCCATGGACCGGGTGCTCTCCGCGCGCGGCCTGGACGAGCTGATGGCGAGCCTGCGCGGCGCCGAGGTACAGATGGCCGACGCCGATCCGGCCAGGCGGGACAGCGCGGTCCGCAGGTACGGCCACCTGGAGGAGCGGCTCGCCGTGCTCGGCGGGTACGCAGCCGAGTCAGAGGCGGCCTCGCTCGCTGCCAGCCTCGGGCTGCCGCAGAAGGCGCTGAGCCAGCCGCTCCGCACCCTGTCGGGCGGCCAGCGCCGGCGGGTCGAGCTCGCGCGCATTCTCTTCGGCGGATCGGAGACACTGCTGCTGGACGAGCCGACCAACCACCTGGACGCCGACTCCGTGTCCTGGCTCCGCGACCACCTGCGGAGCTTCCGCGGGGGACTGATCGTGATCAGCCACGACACCGCGCTGCTGGAGACGATCGTCAACAAGGTCTTCTACCTTGATGCCGACCGCAGCATGCTGGACACCTACAACCTCGGCTGGACCTCGTACCTGGAGCAGCGCGAGACGGACGCCAGGCGGCGCAGGCGGGAGCGGGTGAACGCGGAGCGGCAGGCCGCGTCGCTGCAATCGCAGGCGGACAAGATGCGGGCCAAGGCGACGAAGGCCGTGGCCGCCAAGAACATGCAGCGCCGCGCGGAGCGGCTGCTCGCCGGGGTCAGCGCCGACCGCCAGGCCGACCGGGTGGCACGCCTGCGGTTCCCCGTGCCCGTGCACTGCGGCCGCACCCCGCTGACCGCGCGCGGCCTGACCAAGTCCTACGGGTCGCTCGAGGTCTTTGCCGGCGTGGACATGGCGGTCGACCGCGGGGCCAGGGTCGTCGTGCTCGGGCTTAACGGCGCCGGCAAGACCACGCTGCTCCGGATCCTGGCCGAGGTGGAGGAACCGGACGCCGGCGAGGTACTGCCGGGCCACGGCCTGCGTCTCGGCTACTACGCGCAGGAACACGAGACCCTCGACACGGCGCGGACCGTGCTGGAGAACATGCGCTCGGCCGCGCCCGATCTCAGCGAGGCGGACCACCGCGGCATCCTCGGGTCGTTCCTGTTCTCCGGCGATGACGTGGCGAAGCCGACCGGCGTGCTGTCCGGCGGGGAGAAGACCAGGCTCGCGCTCGCCCTACTGGTCGTCTCCGGGGCGAACGTACTGCTGCTTGACGAGCCGACCAACAACCTCGACCCCGGCAGCCGGGCCGAGATTCTCTCCGCGCTCCGGCACTTCAAGGGCGCGATCGTGCTGGTCACCCATGATGAGGGCGCCGTCGATGCGCTCCAGCCTGAGCGAGTCGTGCTCCTGCCCGACGGGATCGAGGACGCCTGGAGCGAGGATCTGACCGACTTGGTGGCGCTCGCCTGACGGCCGCTCCGCCGGCCGGCCCGGAAAGGCATTTCCGGCTCCCCGCGAAAAAGAAAGGATCTTTTGCCGTCGTGTGGGTAGCCGATCACGATCTTATGCGTGATCATGGCGGGATACGGTAACGCAGCGCTCACTTTCAGCTCACCGGGAGGTACGCGTGGCCGAGACCCTGAAGAAAGGCACCCGGGTCACTGGTGCTGATCGCGCGAAGCTAGCGTCAGAACTCAAGAAGAGATATGACGGCGGCGAGAGCATCCGATCACTGGCCGCTTCGACCGGCAGGTCGTACGGCTTCGTGCACCGGATCCTGACGGAGGCGGAAGTTTCGCTGCGCGGTCGCGGCGGGGCCACGAGAGGAAAGGGCACGGCGAAGCGCTGAGTCATTGCGCGGCGCCGGGCCACGGCGGGCGGATATCGATCCGCACCGTGACGGCCGGTCGCGCTGCCCGGCGTCATTTCCGCGGGCCGCTGGCAATTTCTTTCCCGCTCCTCCTTCCCCCGGCTCCTCCTTCCCCGCCGGCCTTCCCCCGGCTCCTCCTTCCCCGCCGGCCTTCCTCCCGTCGGCCTTCTCCCTGCCCCGCCATTCGGAGTCCAGCCAGGAGGACGCATGCCCATCGACCAGGCTGATCTCGATCGCCGCGGGCTCCGCCTTGAGATGGACGACTCACGGGCGGCTGGCTGCGTCGCGACGGTGACCCTCAACCGCCCGGAGCGCCGCAACGCGATGACGCCGGCGATGTGGCACGGCCTGGCCGCGATCGGCGCCGGGCTGCCTGACCGGGTGCGCGTGGTGGTCGTGCGCGGTGCGGGCACCTCCTTCTCCGCCGGTATCGACGTGCGCATGTTCTCTGCAGCGGGAGTTCCCGGCGAGGAACCGCTGCCGCCCGCTGACGACCCGGGCTTCGAGCAGTGGATTGCCACCTGCCAGGCGGGCTTCACCTGGCTGCGCGACCCGAAGTTCGTATCCGTCGCCGCGGTCCGCGGGCACGCGATCGGCGCCGGCTGCCAGCTCGCGCTCTCGTGCGACCTGCGCCTGCTCGCGGACGACGCCCGGCTTTGCGTCAAGGAGCCGGCCCTCGGCCTGGTGCCCGATCTCACCGGGACCAAGCCGCTTGTCGATATTCTCGGCTTGCCCCGCGCGCTTGAGCTGTGCCTGACCGGGCGCAGCATGGATGCGCAGGAGGCCGGGCGGCTCGGGCTCGCCGAGCTGGTGGTGCCGGCCGGGGACCTCGACGCTGCGGTGGACGACCTGGTGGCCGGGCTGCTGACCGCTGACGCCGGCGCCGCCCGCGCCACCAAGGAGCTGCTCATCCAGGCTCAGGGGCACACCCTGGAGCAGCAGGCCGCAGCGGAGCGCCGGGCCCAGGCGGCACTGCTGCGAGCCCGGCTCCGCGGAGAGGGCGGAGTTCGCCGGTAGCTGATCCGGGAAGATAGCAGGCCGCCAGGAGGTTCGTGCCGTCATGCATCCGGCGAGCTGGCAGGCAATGCGGTCGTTCACCCGTGACAGCTCCGTAACCCGCCAGCGGCTGAAGCCGGGCACGGTCCGGCGGGTGGCGTCCTATGCCCGGCCGTACCGAGGCGACCTGATCGTCTTCATGATCACTACCGCGCTGGACGCGGTGGTGACCGTGGCAGTGCCCTTGCTGCTCGGGCTCATCGTGAACAAGATCGAGGCGAAGGACACCAGGGCCGTGCTCTGGATTGCGGGCGCCGTGGCGGGCATCGCGCTGTTCGATGCGGTCCTGTCCATCGCGCAGCGCTGGTACTCGGCGCGCGTCGGCGAGGGACTGATCTACGATCTGCGCACCGAGGTCTTCCGGCACGTCCAGCAGCAGCCGATCGCGTTCTTCACCAGGACGCAGACCGGCTCCCTGGTGAGCAGGCTGAACAGCGACGTGATCGGCGCTCAGCAGGCGATTACCTCCACCCTGTCCGGCGTGGTATCCAACATCCTTTCGCTGGTCCTGGTGCTCGCCGCAATGTTCTGGCTGTCCCCGGTGGTGACCCTGGCCGCGCTGGTGCTGATCCCGGTGTTCGTCCTGCCGGCAAGATCGCTCGGCCGCAGGATGCAGCGGCTGACCAGGGAGTCGATGCAGCTCGACGCCGCGATGGGCGCCACGATGACCGAGCGCTTCAACGTGGCGGGCGCGATGCTGGTCAAGCTCTTCGGCCGCCAGGAGGAGGAGACTGAGGTCTTCTCCGGCAGGGCCGCCAGGGTCCGCGACATCGGCGTGGTCACCGCCATGTACGGCCGGGTGTTCTTCATCGCGCTAGTGCTGCTCGCCTCGATGGCGACCGCGCTTGTTTACGGCCTCGGCGGCAAACTGGTGATCGACGGCAGCATCAGCCTTGGCGCGCTCGTGGCGCTGGCAGCCCTGCTGAGCAGGATGTACGGCCCGCTGACCGCGCTGTCGAACGTGCAGGTCGACGTGATGACCGCGCTGGTCAGCTTTGACCGGGTGTTCGAGGTGCTTGACCTCAAGCCGCTGATCCAGGACCGGCCCGGCGCCACGGCGCTGCCGAGGACCGGCCCGGATTCCGCGCTGGCTCCCGACATCGAGTTCGACCACGTCTCGTTCCGCTACCCGGCGGCATCCGAGATCTCGCTGGCCTCGCTCGAGTCGATCGCGCTACCCGCGCCTGAGCACGCGGGCGCGAGTCAGCAGGTGCTGCGGGACGTCACGTTCCGCGCGCTGCCGGGCAAGCTCACGGCACTGGTCGGGCCGTCGGGCGCCGGCAAGACCACGATCACGCACCTGGTGTCGCGGCTGTACGACCCGGGCGAGGGCACCGTCCGGATCGGCGGCCAGAACATCAGGGACGTCACCCAGGAGTCGCTGCACGACGTGGTCGGCGTCGTCACCCAGGACGCGCATATGTTCCACGACACGATCCGGGCCAACCTGGCCTACGCCCGGCCCGGCGCGACGGAGCGGGAGCTTGAGCAGGCCTGCCGGGCGGCTCAGATCTGGGACCTGGTCTCCGCGCTGCCCGACGGCCTCGACACCATCGTCGGCGATCGCGGCTACCGGCTGTCCGGCGGGGAGAAGCAGCGGGTCGCGCTCGCCCGGCTGCTACTCAAGGCGCCATCGGTGGTCGTGCTCGACGAGGCGACCGCGCACCTCGACTCCGAATCGGAGGCCGCCGTCCAGCGGGCGCTGAAGACGGCGCTAGCCGGGCGGACGTCACTGGTGATCGCGCACCGGCTGTCCACCATCCGCGAGGCCGACCAGATCCTGGTGATCGACGACGGCCAGGTCCGGGAGCGCGGCGGGCACGACGAGCTGCTCGCGGCCGGCGGCCTGTACGCCGAGCTCTACCGCACCCAGTTCGCCCGCCAGGAGCCGCTGACCGCGGCCTGACACGCGCGCCAGGCTCAACCGCGCGGCTCCCGGGCCGGGACCAGGCCGACGGCCACCAGGGCGACAGCCGGACACCACCAGGTGATCAGCCGCCGTAGCCGACCCGGCGCAGGTCGGTGCCCGCCACCTGCTCCACCTCGCTGACCTGGAGCGGCGTGAGCAGCCGGCGCCAGCCGCCCGCCTCGATGGCCAGCCCTGGGCTCGCCGCGACCTGGCCGCGCAGCTGGCTGGCGGAGATCTTCGCGCCGATGAAATCGGAGACGGCGCTGGCGGCCGCCTGCGGATGCCTGATCAGCTGCTCGAACCGGAGCGTGGTGAGCTGCTCGGCGGCCAGGCTGCTGCGCAGCCTGGCCATCTGCCGCACCGACCCGCGCCAGCGCAGCGCGCACTTGGCGGCCAGCGACAGGC
>JBEKFH010000064.1:0-15606 GCA_050013415.1 Streptosporangiaceae bacterium
TTTGTCCGCCTTCCAATGTCGGCGGCGCGTTCGGGACGAGATGCTTACGGCATGGGAAACGACACGGCCGTCCGGGTCAGCGGCCTGCGCAAGCGATACGGCCAGCTGACCGCGGTCGACGGCATCGACCTGGAGATCCGCCGCGGCGAGGTGTTCGCGCTGCTCGGGCCGAACGGCGCGGGCAAGACGACCACGGTGGAGATCCTCGAAGGATTCCGCCCCAGGGACGCGGGGGCCGTGGAGGTGCTCGGCGAGGACCCGGGCAGCGCAGGCCGGTCGTGGCGGGCCCGGATCGGGATCGTGCTGCAGCTCGCGTCGACGGGACCTGAGCTGACCGTGCGCGAGATGATCGCGCACTTCGCGACGTTCTACCCGCGACCACGCGATCCCGACGAGCTCATCGAGCTCGTCGGGATGACGGACAAGGCGGGCTCGCGGCTCGCCGCGCTGTCGGGCGGTCAGGCCCGCCGGGTGGACGTGGCGCTCGGCATCGTCGGACGGCCGGAGCTGCTCTTCCTCGACGAGCCCACGACCGGCTTCGATCCCCAGGCCCGGCGGCAGTTCTGGGACCTCATCCGCCAGCTTGCTGCCGACGGCGTAACGATCGTGCTCACCACGCACTACCTGGAGGAGGCGGAAGCGCTCGCCGGGCGGCTCGCCGTGCTGGCGGGCGGCCAGGTGGTAGCGCTCGGCAAGCCCGCCGAGATCGGCGGCGCCGGCCGTCCCGCCCGGGTCAGCTGGGACACCCCGGATGGCCGCCGGACCGTGCAGACTGTCACCCCGACCCAAATGGTCGCCGACCTCGCCTGCCAGGCCGGCGGCGAGATTCCCGGGCTGACCGTGACGCGGCCGACGCTCGAAGACGCCTACCTGGAACTCATCGGAGACCAGCGATGACCACCAGACCGAGACGTGACATGACCGGGAGGAAGCCCCTCCGCGGGCGGCCCGCTGCCGCGAGCGAGGCAGCACTGCCATCCGTCCTGACAACGGGCCTGGCCAGGGGCCGGGTCGAGCTGACGACGTTCTTCCGCGAGCGGGAGACAGTGGTCTTCATCTTCGCCTTGCCCGCCGTCCTGCTCGTGATGCTCGGGTCCATCTTCGGCGGGCAGGCCGTCCGGGTGCCTGGCGTCACCGTCGGCCAGCTCTTCGTGGCCGGCATGATCGCGGGCGGCATCATGTCCACCAGCTTCCAGTACCTCGGGATCGGCATCACGACCGAGCGAGACCAGGGAATGCTCAAGCGGCTCTACGGCACACCGATGCCGCACACGGCGTACTTCATCGGGAAGATCGTGCAGGTCTTCGTCTGCATGATCGCTGAGATCGCGCTGCTCATGATCGTCGGCGTGGCCTTCTACCACCTACACCTGCCGGCCTCGGCCGGGCACTGGTGGACTCTCGCCTGGGTCTGCGTGCTTGGCTGCGCAGCGTGCTCGCTGCTGGGCATCGCGGTCAGCAGCCTGCCGCGATCGGCGCGGAGCGCATCCCCGATGATCACCCTGCCGTTCCTGGTGCTCGAGTTCATCTCGGGCGTCTTCATCCCGTTCACCAGCGTGCCGACCTGGCTGCAGCGGGTGGCGGCGGTCTTCCCGCTGAAGTGGATGGCGCAGGGCCTGCGGTCGGCGTTCCTTCCGGCCCGCGCGGCGGTCCTCGAGCCGGCGCATTCCTGGGAACACGGCCGGACGGCGCTCGTGCTGGCGGCCTGGGTTGCCGCAGGCCTGGTGGTGTGCGTGCGGACATTCCGATGGCAGAGCCGGAAACGCTGAGGGCGGCCGGGCAGCCGAGCGCGCGGGAACCCGGCGCTGCCTGGCGTCATCCCGGAACGTGCGCCAGTCCTCAGCTGGCCAGCCCGGACTCCCGCAGCACGGCCAGTGCGCGGCCAGCAAGGCCGGGCTCATCGGCGGGCAGCCAGCTGATCCGCGGATCGCGGCGGAACCACGACTCCTGGCGCCGCGCGAACCGGCGGGTGGCCCGCGCGGTCTCGGCGGCGGCCTGCTCCTGCGTCCACTCTCCTGCGAGGAACCGCAGTACCTGGGCGTACCCGAGGGCACGGCTGGCGGTCCTGCCCTGCCGAAGTCCGCGGCCTGCCAGCTCCCTGACCTCCGCCACCAGGCCCGCCTGCCACATCCGGCTGACCCGGCCGGCGACGCGCCGGTCGAGCTCGTCCCTCGGCAGTTGCAGGCCCAGCTGCACCGCAGGGTAGACCGACTCGTAATCCGGCAGCGTCGCGCTGAATGGCCGTCCGGACAACTCGATCACCTCAAGCGCCCGGACGATCCTGCGGCCGTTGCCTGGCAGGATCGCGGCAGCCGCCGCCGGGTCGGCCCGCGCGAGCCTGGCGTGCAGCGCTGCGGCGCCAAGATCGGCCAGCTCCGCCTCCAGCCCGTCACGCAGCAGCGGATCGGTGCCGGGGAATTCGAGGTTGTCGATCGCGGCCCGCACATACAGGCCGGACCCGCCCACCAGGATCGGGATCCGGCCGCGACCGCGGATCTCCGCGATCGCCGCGCGGGCGAACTGCTGGTACTCCGACACGCTCGCGGTCCTCGTCACCTCCCAGATGTCCAGCAGATGATGCGGCACGCCCGCCCGCTCGGCGGGAGGCAGCTTCGCCGTGCCGATGTCCATGCCCCGGTACAGCTGCATCGAGTCGGCGTTCACGATCTCGCCGCCGAGTGACTCGGCCAGCCGCAGCGACAGGCCGGATTTCCCCGCCGCGGTCGGCCCGACGACGGCGATCAGCGGCTGCGGCATGGGCTTAGTCTGCCAGCGCCGCCGCCCGCTGATCGCGGTCCCAGGACGCCACCAGGTAGCTCACGTCGTAGGGGGCGACGGCGCAGCGCAGCCGCCCGCGCAGCGCGCCATCCCCGGCCGCTCCGGCCAGCACCTGCCAGGCAGCCCGCCCGGCGATCATCAGCTCATCGTCGAGCGCGGGATCGAGCCGGGCCAGCCCGGCCGCATCACCGGCGGCCAGCGCGGCGGCGACCTGGGCGTCGTAGCGCTCGCCAGCGGGGTCGGCGGCGCCGGGCACCCCCGTTGCCTTCCTCGCGCAGGCGTCGCCCATCGCGAGCAGCGCGACCCGCGGCGCCAGCGCAGCGAGTTCCGCGCCGAGCCTCAGGCAGTCCGCCGGGGGCAGGTCAGCGGCGACCGCCCGCAGCATCAGGCGGCACGGCAGCCCGCAGCGCGGCGGCTGCCCGCCGGCATACTCCTGCCTGGGCTGCCCGGCTGCGCGGCGCGGCTTTCCGCCTGCCTGATCCAGCAGCCAGGCGCCCACGGTCAGCGACAGCGGCAGCACTGGCTCGCCGCATCCGACGACGAAGGGAACGCCGTATTCCCACAGGCTCCCGGCGGCATAGCCGTCATAAGCGGCGGTGGCCGGTGCCCCGCCCACCACGACCAGCAGGTCAGGGCCAGCCGCCAGCAGGCCGGCCACGGCGTCGGCGCAGGACACCCGCAGCCCGCGCAGTTCCGCGTCGGGGTCATGGCCGGCAGTGTCGGTGTCATTCCACGCAGCGTCATGCGACCCTGCCGCTCCGGACCCGGAATCACCGGGCCCGGAATCACGGAGTCCGGCGGCGCCCATGGCTGCGGGTATGAGCAGCGGCGGGTGCGGGCAGACCGCTGCGGCGACGAGCACGGCTGCTACGAGGGACGGCCGACGGCGGGCATGCCCAGCAGGACCATCGACGTATCGCTCTCAGCCGCACCTACGCCGCGCGGCGCGGAAGCCCGGCTGGCCGCCCAGGCAGCCCCGCCGCGAGTTCGCCGGACGGAGACCGGCGGCCCGTCCGCGAGCAGGTAGTGCGGGGCGCCGCGGGTGACGACGGTGCTGATGACGTCCCCCGGCCGCGGCCCGGTGCCGCCGGGGGCGAAGTGCACCAGGCGGTTGTCGCGCGCGCGGCCGGACATCCGGTGCGTAACGTCGTCCTTCCGCCCTTCCCCGTCCGCCACGAGTACCTCCACTTCCCGGCCGGCAAACTCCAGGTTCGCGGCCAGCGACGTCTCCGCCACGAGGGCGGCAAGCCGCTCGTACCGCTCCTGCACCACCCCGGCCGGCACCTGGCCGTCCATCGCCGCGGCCGGGGTGCCCGGGCGCGGCGAGTACTGGAAGGTGTAGGCACCGGAGAACCGGGCCTGGCGGACGACATCGAGCGTGCCGAGGAAATCCCGTTCGGTCTCGCCGGGGAATCCCACGATGATGTCGGTGGTGATCGCCGCGTCCGGGATGGCGGCCCGGACCCTGTCGATGATCGCCAGGTACTTGTCGCGCCGGTAGGCCCGCCGCATCGCCCGGAGCACCGCGTCAGAGCCCGACTGCAGCGGCATGTGCAGCTGCGGCATGACGTTGGGAGTCTGCGCCATCGCGTGGATCACGTCGTCGGTGAAGTCACGCGGATGCGGCGAGGTGAACCGCACGCGTTCCAGGCCATCAATCCCGCCGCAGGCCCGGAGCAGCTTGCCGAACGCCAGCCGGTCGCCGAATCCGACGCCGTAGGAGTTCACGTTCTGCCCGAGCAGCGTTACCTCGACGACGCCCTCGGCGGCCAGCGCCCGGATCTCGGCCAGCACGTCACCGGGCCTGCGGTCCTCTTCGCTGCCTCGCAGGCTCGGCACGATGCAGAACGTGCAGCGGTTGTTGCAGCCGACCGAGATCGCCACCCAGGCCGAGTAGGCGGACTCCCGGCGGGCCGGCAGGGCCGAGGGAAACTGCTCCAGGGATTCGAGTATCTCGACCTGCGCCCGCTGCTGCGACCGCGCGCGGTCGAGCAGCACGGGCAGCGAGCCGATGTTGTGCGTGCCGAACACCACGTCCACCCAGGGCGCGCGCGCGGTGATGCCCGCGCGGTCCTTCTGCGCCAGGCAGCCGCCGACGGCGATCTGCATGCCGGGATGCGCGTTCTTCACCGGAAGCAGGTGACCCAGGTTGCCGTAGAGCCTGTTGTCCGCGTTCTCCCTGACCGCGCAGGTGTTGAATACCACCACGTCGGGGGTCGTCCCGGCCTCGGCGCGGCGGTAGCCGGCCTCCATCAGCAAACCGGCCAGCCGTTCGGAGTCGTGCATGTTCATCTGGCACCCGTAGGTACGGATCTCGAAGCTGCGGAGACCGCCGGCGCTCGCCATGCCACCAGGGTAGACGCATCGGGCAGCGGGGCCGGACCGTCCCGGCCGGGGCAGCAGGCAGTGCGCCCGCGGCCGCGCGCGAAGAGGTGATCTTCATCGCTTCCATCACAAGGCGGGCCTGGTGTCGCGATCTCCGCTAAGCGGGCGTCTCGGTGGTGCACGATAGCCCTATGACAGAGAGCGTGACGGTTCCCGCGGAAGGCGCAGCGAAGGCAGCGGGTTCGGCGGATACCCCGGACGGGGAGACAGCTGCAGCGGCAGGCCAGCCACCGGCGGCGGACACGTCGATCCCGGCCATCCAGTTCGGGGCGTGGCCTTCCCCGATTACCGCCGCCGACGTGGCGCGAGGCCGGATCCGCATTTCCTACCCCATCGTCATCGGCGCGGACACCTGGTGGCAGGAAGGAAGGCCCGAGGAGGACGGCCGGACGACCGTCGTGCGGCGCGGCGCGGACGGCAAGCACCACGACCTGCTGCCCGCGCCGTGGAACGCGCGGACGCGGGTACACGAGTACGGCGGGCTGTCCTACCTGCCAGTTCCGCGTGCCGCGGCCGGTCCGCCATCCGCCGCGGCGCCGCGCGATCACTCGATCATTTTCGCGAATTACGCAGACCAGCGGCTTTATCTCGCCAGCACGGAGACGGCCGCCGGGAAGGCGGCGCCGCGCCCGCTGACACCCGATCCCGCCTCGGCCGGCGTCGGGCTCGACGCCGCGGCGCTGCGCTTCGCTGATTTCGCGCTCTCACCCGACCGCCGGGAGGTCTGGTGCGTTCAGGAGCGTCATGCCGACGGCAAGGTCACCCGCTCGATCGTCGCCGTGCCGCTGGACGGCTCGGCCGCGCAGAACCCCGACGCGATTCGGCAGCTCGCGACAGGATCGGACTTCTTCGCCTTCCCCACCCCGTCACCCGACGGCAGCCGGCTCGCGTGGATCTGCTGGAATCACCCGCACATGCCGTGGGACGGCACCGAGCTGCGCGTCGCGGCCATCGAGAACGGCGTCCCCGGGAAGGGCCGGCTGATCAAGGGCAGCCTGCGGGAGTCCGTGCTCGCCCCGCTGTGGCGGGACAACACCAGCCTGTACGTGGCCACCGACTGGACTGGGTGGTGGAACATCTACCAGCTCGGCCTGACCGGCGAGCCGCCGCAGGCGCTGTTCCCCGCCGAGGAGGAGTTCGCCGGCCCGCTCTGGCAGCTCGGCGCACGGCCGTTCGCGATGCTCGGCGACGGGCGGCTCGCGGTGCTGCACGGACGCGGCGGGTCCAGGCTCGGCATCCTGGATCCGGACACGTCCGAACTGACCGACCTGGAAATCCCGTTCGCTGAGTTCTCACCCGGGCTGTCCGCGGACGGCACCATGATCGCGGGCGTCGCCGGCGGGGCCAGCGAGCCGCTCTCGGTGATCGGCGTCGACGCGGTTACCGCCAAGGTCACGGTGCTGCGCCGCGAGATGGACAAGGTACCGGAAGCCAGCTACCTGCCGGTTGCGCGCCAGGTGGAGCTCGAGGGACCGTACGGCCGCATCGTGCATGCGCTGGTGTACGCGCCGGCCAACCCGGCCGCGACGGCGCTGCCAGGCGAGCTGCCGCCGTACGTGGTCTGGGTGCACGGCGGGCCGACCGGCAGCTCTGTCGGGCTGCTGGACCTGGAGAAGGCCTACTTCACCAGCCGGGGCATCGGGATCATCGACGTGAACTACGGCGGATCCACCGGGTACGGCCGGCTCTACCGTGAGCGGCTCCGGCGGCAGTGGGGCATCGTCGACGTCGAGGACGCCAAGGCGGCGGCACTGTCGCTCGCCAGGGACAGCCAGGCGGACGGCGCGCGGCTGGCCATCCGCGGCGGATCAGCCGGCGGCTGGACGGCGCTGGCGGCGGTGACTACCGGAGCGATGAGCGGCCCGGTGTTCGCCGCCGCCACGTCCTACTTCGGCGTGTCCGACCTGCGCGGCTTCGCCGAGTCCACGCACGACTTCGAATCCCGGTACCTGGACGGGCTGATCGGGCCGCTGCCCGGCTTCGAGGCCATTTATGCCGAGCGGGCCCCAGTGGGCCACGTGACGGAGGCCACGTGCCCGGTGCTGCTGCTGCAGGGACTCGATGACCCCGTGGTGCCGCCGGCGCAGGCGGAAAGCATCGCCGCCGATCTCGCCGCGCACGGCATCAGGTACGCCTACATCGCCTTCGAGGGCGAGTCCCATGGGTTCAGGAAGATGTCGAGCGTTATCACGTCGCTGGAGGCCGAGCTGTCCTTCTACGGCCAGATCCTCGGCTTCACGCCGCCCGGCATACCGCGGCTGAAGCTGGTGGGCGGGAACACGGCGAACGGCAGCTAGCGCGTCATCTCGCTGGCGCGCCATCCCGCTGGCGCGCCATCCGCCGGCCCGTCATCCCGTCAGCGCGCCATCCCGCTAGCGAGCGAACTCGATGGCGCGCGATTCCCTGACCACGGTTACCCGGATCTGGCCCGGGTAGGTCAGTTCCTCCTCCACCTGCTTGGCGACGTCGCGTGCGATCACCTGTGCCTGGATGTCGTCGACGTTCTCCGGCTTGACCATGATCCTGATCTCCCGGCCGGCCTGCATCGCGAACACCTTCTCGACGCCGTCCTGGGCGAGGGCGATCTGCTCCAGCCGCTCCAGGCGCTTCACGTAGGCCTCCAGCGACTCGCGCCGCGCCCCGGGGCGACCGCCGCTGATCGCGTCCGCGGCCTGAGTCAGCACTGCCTCGACAGTCCGCACCTCAACCTCGTTATGGTGCGCTTCGATCGCGTGCACGACATCTTCCGGCTCGCCGTACCGGCGCGCGATCTCGGCTCCGATCAGGGCATGGCTGCCCTCGACCTCATGGGTCAGCGCCTTGCCGATGTCGTGCAGGACGGTGCACCGCTTCAGCAGCGCCGGGTCGAGCCCGAGCTCGCTGGCCATCATGCCGGCGAGGTGCGCCGACTCCAGCAGGTGCTTCAGCACGTTCTGCCCGTAGGAGGTCCGGTAGCGCAGCCTGCCCAGCAGGCTGGTGAGTTCCGGGTGCAGGTCCGTGATGCCGAGGTCGACCAGCGCGTCCTGGCCGGCCCGGACGCACAGCTGCTCGATCTCCGCCTTACTGCGGTCGTAGGCCTCCTCGATCCGCTGCGGGTGAATCCGGCCATCGAGGACGAGCCGCTCCAGGGTGAGCCTGCCGACCTCACGGCGCACCGGGTCGAAGCAGGACAGCAGGACGGCCTCCGGCGTGTCGTCGATGATCAGGTTGACGCCGGTGACGGACTCGAAGGCGCGGATGTTGCGCCCCTCCCTGCCGATGATCCTGCCCTTCATCTCGTCGCCGGGCAGATGCAGGACGGAGACCACTGACTCGCTCGTCTGCTCGCTGGCGATCCGCTGGATGGCCAGCGTGACGATCTTGCGTGCCCGCTGCTGGCCGTCCCGCTGCGCTTCCGCCTCGATCTCCCGCACGATCAGGGCGGCTTCGCGCTTGGCCTGGTTCGCTATGTTCGCGACCAGTTCGGCCTTGGCCTGGTCGGCGGTCAGGCTCGCCGCCCGCTCCAGGACCTCGCGGCGCTCCTCGCCGAGTCGCTCAAGCCCGGCCCGCTGCCGATCGAGATCGCCCTGGATCCGGTCCAGCTCGCCGGAACGCTGATCGGCCTTCCTGGCCTCCTCGTCGAGCCGCAGCTCGCGCTCGGCCAGCCGGGCCTCCCGGCGCTCCAGATCGCCGCGGAGCTGGCGGATCTCCTCCTTGACGGCCCGGATCTCCTGCTCGACCTCGCCGCGTGCCTGTGCCGACTGCTCGGCGGAGAGCTCTGCCCTGCTGACGATGGCTGCGGCGTCCGCCTCGGCCCGCGCCCTGACCTGATCCGCTTCGCGGCCGGCGTCGGCGAGCACCTGCTCGCGCCGCGCATCGTCCTGCGGGCTCTCGGGTTCCGCGACCGCGGCGCGGGCCGGCGGCTGGCCGGGTGATCGGCGGAGCACGACGAGAACGAGCGCAAAGAGCGCGACGACGAGCCCGATCGCCAAGGCCAGCGCGATTCCGTTACTCAACGTTCGCCCCTTCCGCTCGTGGGCGCCGCGATACCGCTGGTTCGGTATCAGGGCCATGCCCTTGCAGCGAGGAGCCACGCGGCCGGGTTTGTCACGCTCCCGGGTAGGGGTCAGCGCCCGGCCAGCCAACGGCTGGCCTGAGCCGGCTGGCCTGAGCCGGCTGGCCTGAGCCGGCTGGCCTGAGCCGGCGGGACGCCATCGCGGCCGGTCTCCTTCTGCCGGCCTCTCGTCTGACCTCCGGCCACCCTGGCCAGCGGCCCGGCCGGACTCCCGTCTGGCCTCCACGCACGGGCTGCTGCCAGCCCGCTGAAACCTTTCATGCCTCCGGATGCGCCTGGTCCGTCCGGACCGGATCCAGGCTCTCCGGTGCTCATATCTGATCTTGTTGACCGGTGCATGCCCGCCTGCGCGGAGCAAATACCTCGCTGTCGTGAGGCTAAGCGTTTATAACGTTTTGGGCAAGCACGCGTCGCGAGTCCGGCAGTCCGGCGGCCCGCCGCGAGGCTGTCACCAGCGGTTCACCGCCTGGATTCCCAGCCGGCGCCTCCGCGTCAGCCGGCGCCCTCCGCGTCCGGCGGCCTCCGCATTAGCCG
The DNA here is from genome assembly GCA_050013415.1 of Streptosporangiaceae bacterium. Lineage (GTDB taxonomy): Bacteria > Actinomycetota > Actinomycetes > Streptosporangiales > Streptosporangiaceae > Palsa-506. The sequence continues at coordinate 9,752 of JBEKFH010000064.1, forward strand.
GCGGCCTCCGCGTCCGGCGGCCTCCGCGTCCGGCGCCCTCCGCATTAGCCGGCGGCCTCCGCGTCCGGCGGCCTCGGCGTCCGGCGGGTCGTCAAGGTCGATCCCGGCGGCGGCCTCGGCATTAGCCGGCAGCCTCCGCGTCCGGCGGGTCGTCAAGGTCGATCCCGGCGGCGGCCGGGTCGAGCCCTTCCTGCCGCAGGGCCTCGCGCACCACCCGGTAGGCGATCCCCGGCGCGTATCCCTTCCTGGCCAGCAGCCCGGCGAGGCGCCGCACGCGCGAGTTCAGCGGCTGTCCCCTCGTGCTGGCCAGCCGCCGGGCGACGAGCCTGCGCGCGGTCTCGATCTCCTGCTCCGGGTCGAGCCCGCCGACGGCCGACTTGATGTCCTCGGCGGGCACGCCGCGATGCCTCAGCTCGGATGCCAGGGCACGGCCGGCCAGGCCCCTGCCGTGATGGCGGGACTCAACCCAGGCGGCGGCGAACGCGGCGTCGTCGATGAGCTTCACCTCGCCGAACCGCCGGAGCACCGCCTCGGCGGTCTCCTCGGGTATCCCCCGCCGCCGCAGCGCCTCGGCGAGCTGGGCCCGGGTCCGCGGGGCTGCCGTCAGCATCCGCAGGCAGATCTGCCGCGCGGCCGCCTCCCTGGCTGCTGCCTGGCCAGGCAGCTCCTGGCCAGGCAGCTCCTGGCCGACCAGGTCCGTGCCGACCGGGGGGGTGCCCGTCGGGTCCGTGCCGGCCGGGAGCGTGCCGGCCGCAGCCGTGCCGACCGGGGGGCTGCCGGCCGGGGCCACCGGGATTCCCGGCACGGCCCACCCGGCGGGGGCGGCGCCGCGGGCCGTCGCGGCGCTGGCGGCCGTCGCGGAGTCGCGGGCTGTCACGGCGCCGGGGGGCTCGCCGCCGCGGCTCACCGGGCGGGGACTCCTCCGGCTGCCGCCCTGGCCGCGGGGATGATGGGCACCACCGCGAGGTCGGGCTTGGCCCCGGCGTCGGCATCCAGCCGCGGGCCAACGCCGAGCTTCTCCTTGAGCTTCTTCTCGATCTCGTCGGCGAGGTCGGGGTTGTCGCGCAGGAAATTCCTGGCGTTCTCCTTGCCCTGGCCAAGCTGATCGCCGTCATAGGTGTACCAGGCGCCGGACTTGCGGACGATCGCGTGCTCGACGCCAAGGTCGATCAGGCTGCCCTCCCTGCTGATGCCGATGCCGTACAGGATGTCGAACTCGGCAACCTTGAAGGGCGGGCTGCACTTGTTCTTGACCACCTTCACGCGGGTGCGGTTGCCCACGGCCTCCGTGCCGTCCTTGAGGGTCTCGATGCGCCGGATGTCCAGCCGGATGGACGCGTAGAACTTCAGCGCCTTCCCGCCCGTGGTCGTCTCAGGCGACCCGAACATGACGCCGATCTTCTCCCGCAGCTGGTTGATGAATATTGCGGTGGTCTTGGTCTGGTTCAGCGCGCCCGCGATCTTGCGGAGCGCCTGGGACATCAGGCGGGCCTGCAGCCCGACATGGCTGTCCCCCATCTCGCCCTCGATCTCCGCCCGCGGCACCAGCGCGGCTACCGAGTCGATGACGATGACGTCGACGGCCCCGGAGCGGATGAGCATGTCGGCGATTTCCAGCGCCTGCTCGCCGGTGTCCGGCTGGGACACGAGGAGCGCGTCGGTGTCCACGCCGAGGTTCTTGGCGTAGTCAGGGTCGAGCGCGTGCTCGGCGTCAATGAAGGCGGCGATCCCGCCCGCCTTCTGCGCATTCGCCACCGCGTGCAGGGCCAGGGACGTCTTTCCGCTGCTCTCCGGGCCGTAGATTTCGACGATCCGGCCGCGCGGGAGGCCGCCGATGCCGAGGGCGGCGTCAAGCGCAATGGAGCCGGTGGGGATCACCTCCACCGGCGCGCGGGTATCGTCACCGAGCCGCATGATCGCTCCCCTGCCGAACTGCCGTTCGATCTGGGCGAGCGCGGTCTCCAGGGACTTCTCCCTGTCACCGCCGCCTTTGCTGCTGCCCGCCCTGTCGTTCGGTGCCATGTGAACTCCCGTGGGAATCAGGGGCCGCCCGCCGTGCCGGCCCCGTGCCGGCCGTGCTTCCGAGCCTTCGTCTGCCGCGCTGCCCGCGCGGTCGGGGTACGTCGTGAACTTGCCGGGCCTGACGCTACGCGCTGCCACCGACAGTTTCGGGCGCCAGCGGTTCGCCGCCCCTGGGTGAGGTCACGGAGAATGCCAGCGGCGTCACTCTAGACGAACAATTGTTCGATCAGCAACACGACACGCCGGCCCGGGGACCCGAACTTTGCCGTCCTCTGGGATTCGGCCATATGAGAGCGGCCGGCGGGGATCAGCTATCAGGAGGCCGTCGTCGGGATCAGCTATCACGAGAGCGGGCCGGCGGATCCTGCCCGCGCATAGGCCCTCCGGGAGCGGGCCCGTAAGCCGGTCTTCCGGCGGAGGCGGCGCTTTCCGGCAGGCGGCTTCAGCGCCGGAACTCCGGGACGCCGAAAGTGTCGCAGACGGCGCGCCAGACGATCTTTGCCTCGATGCCGTCGGCCAGCGCCTGGTCAACGGTCCTGCCATCCAGGCCGGACAGCACATGGTCCTTCGCCACGCTCTCGGCGTACTCGTCGCCGAACTGCGCGCGCATTCGCTCCCAGAAGGCGGTAAGACGCACCGCGCCAGGCTACTCGGCCAGCCGGCCGGCCCGGCCCGCCGGTGACCAGCGCGATTGCATCTCGCCTCAAGGCACTGGTCGCATATCAGGCGGAACCCGCGCCCGCCGACCGCCGGCATCGGCCTCGGCATCACCGAGATACCTGTCAGACGCGGGCCGGGCGGGCCGGGCTTGACATGAAGTGCCCACCTGATGGCGTGCTGAAGTGGGATCAACTCATCTGCTAAATGCTGACTAAGTGATCTGCTAAAGTGTTATTAAGTTCTCTGCTAAATGCTGACTTGCGATCGGTAGGCTACGTGCCAGACTACATAAAACGGCTGCTTGACCCGCTCCTTGACGAGATCATGGCCGATCATCCGGCCGGACTGATCGTAGGACCCCGCGCCTGCGGCAAGACGACGACCGGGCGACGCCATAGCTCCGGTCGGCTGCGCCTGGACCGCCCGGCTGAGGCCGCCGCGGTACGCGCCGACCCTGATGCCGCGCTGGCCGAGGGCCCGTTTCCCCTCCTGGTGGACGAGTGGCAAGTCGTGCCGGAGGTGCTTGGCGCCGTCAAGCGCTCCGTGGACGAAGATGGCAGGAAAGGCCGGTTCCTGCTGACCGGCTCGTCGCAAGCGGACCTCACGACAGCGGGATGGCCAGCCACCGGTCGCCTGGTCCGGGTGGCGATGTACGGCTTGGTGGAGCGTGAGCTTGAGGGTATGACCGACCGTCTGCCGCTGGTCGACAGGCTCGTGGCCAGTGGATTGGATCAGGTAACAGTCGCTGCCGCTGCTCCCGACGTGCGAGGCTACGTCGGCCGGGCGCTGCGTGGCGGATTTCCGGACGCCGCCTTTGCTGGCAATGAGAAGGCCAGGCGGAGGTGGCTGGCCAGCTACGTCGACCAGGTTGTATCCCGGGATGTCTCCCTTGTGGGCGCGGTCCGCGATCCGGTCCGGCTGCGTCGGTATCTGCAGGCGGTGGCGGCCAACACTGGCGGGTCGCCGACCGTGAAGACCCTGATTGATGCAGCTGGAATCGATCGCGCCACGGCTACTGCCTACGACGGGATCCTCGAGCATCTGTTCATCACGGAGCGCATGCCCGCGTGGTCGGCTAACCAGCTCAATCGGCTGGTTCGCCTGCCGAAGCGTCACCTGGTTGACCCCGCGTTCGTGGGTCCGCTGCTCGGCGTTGACGCCCGCGCCGTGCTGCGCGACGGAGATCTGCTCGGCCGCCTTATCGACAGCTTTGTGGTCGCCCAGCTACGCGCCGACTGCGCTGTCAGCGGCCTTTCCCCGCGTCTGTTCCACCTGCGCGACACCAACGGCGAGCGCGAGGTCGACGTTGTCGTCGAATTCGCGGACGGCCGGGTCATGGGGATCGAGATCAAGGCCGCCGCTGCCCCCGTCTCCGCCGACGCACGGCATCTGCGCTGGCTCAGGGACGCGCTGGGCGCGAGGTTCATCTCAGGAGTGGTTCTGCACACCGGTCCGAGGCCGTTCCGCTTCGATGACGGCATCCTTGCCATTCCCATCTCTGCCTTCTGGAGCTAGTACAACCACCTTCACCTTTCGGGGCCGCCCGCGGCGCGCCACCCGAGTTCTGGCATCTAACTTCCGGGTCACTCCAACAGCGTGGCTGGGACTTCACTGTCGCTGTTTGTGCAGTGGAGTCCCAGCCACGCTGTTGCCGGGTAGCGACGACCCGGGTGCCGACGGCCCGGGCGCCGGGCGCGCGGGCGCCGGGCGCGGGGAGGCGATTGTCGCGGCGACGCTGTCGGCGGGACAAGGCAGGATGGACCCATGCCCGCCCTCTCGCCCGCCCGGACGCGGCCCCTGGACGGCTTCTCCGAGCCGGCCAGGGCGTGGTTCACGAGTGCCTTCGCCGAGCCGACGCCGGCTCAGGAGCAAGCCTGGGCGTCCATCGGGAAGGGCGACAACACGCTGGTGGTGGCCCCGACCGGCTCCGGCAAGACACTCGCTGCCTTCCTCTGGGCGATCGACAAGCTGATCACCGAACCACCGCCGGAAGATCCGCAGCTGCGCTGCCGGGTGCTCTATATCTCGCCGCTCAAGGCGCTGGCCGTGGACATCGAGCGCAACCTGCGCTCGCCGCTGACCGGCGTCGGCCAGGCCGCCCGCCGCCTCGGACTCGACATCAGCGAGGTACGGGTCGGCGTGCGCACCGGTGACACCGCGGCGGACGAGCGCCGCAAACTGGCGGGCAAGCCGCCGGACATCCTGATCACCACGCCGGAGTCGCTGTTCCTGCTGCTGACGTCAAAGGCACGTGACGGGCTCCGGGGCGTCGAGACCGTGATCGTGGACGAGGTGCACGCCCTGGCCGGGAACAAGCGCGGCGCCCACCTCGCCCTGTCGCTGGAGCGGCTGGACGCGTTCCGCCGGGCCGCGGACATCGGGCAGGATAGCGCCGGCGTCGGCCGGGACAGCGCCGACGCCCGCCAGGACCCGCCGCGCCGTCCGGTCCAGCGGATCGGGCTGTCCGCGACCGTGCGCCCAGCCGAGGAGGTAGCCGCGTTCCTGGGCGGCTCCCGCCCGGTGACGATCGCCGCGCCGCCGAGCGACAAGCGCATCGAGATCACGATCGTGGTGCCGGTCGAGGACATGACCGACCTGGAGCCGGCCCGCGGCCCCGGGCCGCCGCCCTCCGGGCCAGGCGGTGCCCCCGGGCCAGGCGAACCATCCGGGCCTGACGAATTGCCGGCCAGCTTCCCCGACCAGCGGCGGTCGATCTGGCCGCATGTCGAGGAGCGGGTGCTCGATCTTATCGAGGCGCATCGCTCGACGATCGTCTTCGCGAACTCCCGCCGCCTGGCCGAACGGCTCTGCGGCCGGCTGAACGAGCTCGCCGCCGACCGCGCCGCCCTCGCTGCCGATCAGTCTGCAGCGCTGGACCAGGCCGCACCGCCGGACCAGGCCGCCTGGCCGGACCAGGCCGCGTGGCCAGACCAGGCCGCGTGGCCAGACCAGGTGGCGGACCAGCAGCCCCCAGGCGGCCCGGCCGCCGCGCCCCGGCCGCCGGCCGAGCTGATGGCCCAGGCGGGCACGTCGGCTGGCGCCCCGGCCGAGGTCGCCCGCGCGCACCACGGCTCGGTGTCCCGGCAGGAGCGGAGCCAGATCGAGGAGGCGCTGAAGGCCGGGCGGCTGCCCGCCGTGGTGGCCACCTCCAGCCTGGAGCTCGGCATCGACAT
>JBEKFH010000065.1:0-15466 GCA_050013415.1 Streptosporangiaceae bacterium
CTCGACGTCTCCACCGTCGAGTGGGGCGTGGAGGTGACCCTGGTCGAGCTGAAGGACATCCAGCTGCCCGACACCATGAAACGCGCCATGGCCAAGCAGGCCGAGGCCGAGCGGGAGAAGCGCGCGAAGATCATCAACGCCGAGGGCGAGTCGATGGCCGCCGCTGCGCTGGGCGATGCCTCCGACATCATGATGGCCCACCCGCTTGCTCTGCAGTTGCGCAACCTGCAGAGCCTGGTGGAGATCGGCGTGGACAAGAACACCACCGTCGTGTTCCCCGCACCGCTGATGACCACCATCTCAGAGCTCGGCTCCTTCATCGCCCGCGAGGCCGCCGCCGTCGGTCCGGTGCTGGCGTCGGCCAGCGGCGGTCCGCCGGCGCGTGTCGCCGCGGCCAACGGGACCCCCGCGAGCGGAACAGCTGGCCCCGGCTAGGCGCGCGCCGGCACGCCTGCGCCGCCGGCGCGGCTGATGACCCGGCATTCGGTCCGGGCCTGACAGGACAGGAAGAGGATGGACATGGCGGACACGGCGCAGTTCACGATCGGGGCCAAGGCGAGCTGCAGCGACGGGGCCTGCGGTGAGGTGACACGGGTGATCGTCGACCCGGTCGCCGAGGCGGTCACTCATCTGGTGGTCGAGCCGGAGCACCGGCGAGACCCTGGCCGGCTCGTCCCGGTCGGCCTTGCCGACGTCACGGCAGCGGGCGAGATACGGCTCCGCTGCACCACGGCGGAGTTCGAGAAGCTCGACCCCGCCGAGGAAACCCAGTTCATCCCGGGGACCAGCGACTACTCAGGCTACGGCCCGGGGCAGCTGGGCTTCTGGCCGTACTACGGCCTGGGCGGCCTGGGCGGCGGCATCGGCATGGGCGGCATGGGCATGGGCGGCCTCGGCCTCGGCGCGGGCGGCGGAACCGTGGCCCGCGCCGTCACTTATGACGCCGTCCCGCTGGGGGAGGTGGACGTGCGCCGCGGCGATCACGTGCAGGCCACCGACGGGGCCATCGGCCGGGTCCAGGGCCTCGTCATCGACCCGGGCAGTCACCACGTGACCCACGTTCTCCTGCAGGAGGGCCACCTGTGGGGCCGTCGGCAGGTCGCCATCCCGATCGGCGCGGTGACCAGTACGAGCGACGGCATCCAGCTCACGATCACCAGGCAGCAAGTCCAGGACCTGCCGCCAGTGGACGTGGGCTACCCGGACACGACGGAGGACTGACTCATGACGGCACTTGATACCGTGCGGGCGGAACCGCTTTCCCCGGGACCGCTTTCCGCGGGACTGCTCCGCCGGATGAACGCTTACTGGCGGGCCGCGAATTACCTGTCGGTCGGCCAGATCTACCTGTATGACAATCCGCTGCTGAGACGGCCGCTGAAACTGTCGGACGTGAAGCCGCTGGTGGTCGGGCACTGGGGCACGACGCCTGGCCAGAATTTCATCTACGTGCACCTGAACCGGGTCATAAAAAAGTATGACCTGGATATGTTCTATATCGCTGGCCCGGGCCATGGCGGGCCGGCGCTGGTGGGCAACACGTACCTGGAGGGCACCTACAGCGAGATCTACCCGGATATCAGCCAGGACGAGGCCGGGCTGAAGAAACTGTTCAAGCAGTTCTCTTTTCCCGGCGGGATCTCCAGCCATGTCGCGCCGACGACCCCGGGGTCCATCCACGAGGGCGGCGAACTCGGTTACTCGCTCAGCCATGCGTTCGGGGCTGCGTTCGACAATCCGGGCCTGATCGTCGCCTGCGTGATCGGCGATGGCGAGGCTGAGACCGGCCCGCTGGCGACCGCGTGGCACTCCAACAAGTTCCTCAGCCCGGTCAGCGACGGGGCCGTGCTCCCGATCCTGCACCTGAACGGCTACAAGATCAGCAATCCCACCGTGCTGGCCCGGATCGAGGAGGAGGAACTGGGCCAGTTCTTCCGGGGCTGCGGCTGGGAGCCGCACTTCGTCGAGGGCGACGACCCCGCCGAGATGCACCAGCTGATGGCCGGCACGCTGGAGTCCGCCATCGAGGACATCCGCCGGATCCAGGACCACGCGCGGGCGGCTGGTGACGAGACCAGGCCGCGGTGGCCGATGATCGTGCTGCGGTCCCCGAAGGGCTGGACCGGCCCGAAGGTCGTCGACGGCCTGAAGATCGAGGGCACGTTCCGGGCGCACCAGGTGCCCCTGCTGGTCGATTCCGATCATCCCGGGCACCTCGGGCAGCTGGAGAGCTGGATGCGGAGCTACCGGCCGGAGGAGCTGTTCGATGAGGCCGGCCGGCTCCTGCCGGACCTGGCCGGGCTGGCCCCCGAGGGCGAGCGGCGGATGGGCGCCAACCCGCACGCCAACGGCGGCCTCCTGCTCCGCGACCTGCGGATGCCGGACTTCCGCGTGCACGCCGTCGCGGTGCCGTCGCCCGGCGCGGTCACCGCGCAGGACACGCTCGTGCTCGGCGGCTTCCTGCGGGACGTCGCGGCGCTCAACGCGGCGCAGCGGAATTTCCGGATCTTCGGTCCCGACGAGACGCTGTCGAACCTGCTGGGCGCGGTCTTCGAGGTCACCAGCCGGCAGTGGGACGCCCGGACCCAGGCCGACGACGAGTTCCTCGCGCCCGCCGGCCGGGTGCTGGACTCGATGCTCAGCGAGCACCAGTCCGAAGGCTGGCTGGAAGGCTACCTGCTGACCGGGCGGCACGGGCTGTTCAACTGCTACGAGGCCTTCATCCACATCGTCGACTCGATGTTCAACCAGCATGCCAAGTGGCTGAAGGTCACCGCCCAGCTGCCCTGGCGGCGGAACATCGCCTCGCTGAACTACCTGCTCGCCTCGCATGTCTGGCAGCAGGATCACAACGGCTTCACCCACCAGGACCCCGGGTTCCTCGACCACGTCGTGAACAAGAAGGCCGGCGTCGTCCGGGTGTACCTGCCGCCCGACGCGAACTGCCTGCTGTCGGTCTTCGACCACTGCCTGCGCAGCCGCCATTACGTGAACGTCGTCGTGGCCGGCAAGCACGCGCTGCCCCAGTGGCTGACCATGGACGCCGCGGTCGTGCACTGCACCGAGGGGATCGGCATCTGGGACTGGGCCAGCAACGACCAGGGCGCCGAGCCGGACGTCGTGATGGCCTGCTGCGGCGATACGCCCACCCTGGAGATCCTCGCCGCCACCTCCATCCTCCGCGAGCACCTGCCCGAGCTGAAGATCCGCGTGGTCAACGTCGTGGACCTGATGAAACTGCAGTCCGCCTCCGAGCACCCGCACGGACTCAGCGACGCCGATTACGACTCGCTGTTCACCACCAGCAAGCACGTCATCTTCGGCTTCCACGGGTACCCGCAGCTGATCCACCGGCTGACCTACCGCCGCGCCAACCGGAACCTGCACGTGCGGGGCTACAACGAGGAAGGCACCATCACCACGCCCTTCGACATGCGAGTGCAGAACCGCCTGGACCGCTTCCACCTCGTCCAGGACGTGCTCGACCGGCTCCCGCAGCTCGGGGACACGGGCAGCCACCTGAAGCAGATGATGCAGGACAAGCTCGTCGAGCACGGCCAGTACATCAACGCCCGCGGCCAGGACATGCCGGAAATCCGCAACTGGACCTGGGACGGCGGCGCGGCATGACCGCCCGCTGAACGACCCCGGTCAGGCGCCGGCGTCCACCGTGACCTCGGCGCGATCGGCGTAGAACGCCACATGCCCGGCAATCCCGGCGACCGCAGGATACGGGTGCTCGTAGGTCCAGATGACGTCTTCGAGCACCTCGCCGCCAGGAATCCGCACGCTGTAGTAGCTGGCGTCGCCCTTGAACGGGCAGTAGGTGCTTGCGGCGGACCGGCTCAGCAGGCTCTGGTCGACGTCCGCCAGCGGGATGTACTGTACCGCCGGGTACGCCGCCTCCCGCAGGGTCAGCGCGCTGCTGGTGTCGGCGACGATCGTGCCGCCGACGCGGGCCGTGACCCGGCCCCTGGTCGGCTCGACCGTGATCGGGTGCTCGGTAGTTGGCTCCAGGACAGGACGGGACATAACGGGCTCCTCGCGGTCGGTCGTCGCGGCAGAGCATGGCTCACCCGCGTGCAGCGTCGACCACGTGGACAGCGGTGTCAGCGGCGCAGGTATTCCAGCGCCGTATCCAGCCCGGCCTCCAGGTGCGCGCTGCTGCCGGTCGACATCAAGATGGTGACGCCGCCCTGGATGGCCGCGATGATCGCGGCAGCCGTCCGGGCGGCGTCCAGGTCGGCCGGCACCTCGCCGCCCTGCTGCATGGCGGCGATCCCGGCCTGCACGGCGGCCTGCCATTGCTCGATGAGCTGGCCGGTGACGGCCTGGGCGGCCGGGGTCGACCGGCCCAGCTCGGTGATGAGGACGCCGAGCGGGCAGTGCACGCCCTGCCGCCGGTACCGGTCCACGACGACGTCCCGCCAGTCCTGCCATGCCTGCCACGACGTCAGGGCGGCCAGGTGCGGCTGCTGGTCGGCCAGGACCCGCTCGGCCTCCCGGTTGGCCACCGCCAGCAGCAGTTCCTCGCGCCCGCCAGGGAAATAGTGGAACAGCTGGCTCTTGCCGGTCCTGGTCGCCGCGCAGATGTCATCCAGGGTGGTCGCCGCGACGCCGTGCTCGCGGATCTCGTCCGCGGCGCCGTCGACGATGCGCTGCCGGGTGGCCAGCCCCTTGGCGGTGATCATGCGCTCTCCCTTTTTTGTACTGGCGAGTACATTCTAGCCATGCAAACGTGGTCGTAGTCACCAGCAAATCCCAGCTCAACGCCCCTAGGGAGGCGGCGCGATGCGGGCAATCGTCATTACCGAGCTCGGCGGTCCCGAGGTCCTCCAGCTACGGGAGCAGCCCGCGCCGGTTCCCGGCCCGGGCGAGATCCTCGTGGACGTCAGTGCCGCCGGCGTTGAACTTCATGGACACCGGGGCCCGCCAGTTCGGCCCGGCCGGCCGGGCGGTGCCGTTCATCCCCGGCGTCGAGGCGGCGGGAACCGTCCGGCAGGCTGGGCCCGGCGTGACCGAGTTCGCCGTGGGCGACCGGGTCGCGTGGGTCTATGCGTACGGGACCTACGCCGAGCAGATCGCGGTGCCCGCGGCCAGCGCGGTCCCGGTGCCGGACGAGATACCCGACGAGGTCGCCGCCGCGGTCATGATGCAGGGCCTGACCGCCCACCACTTCGTGACCGAGGCCTACCTGGTATCGGCCGGCGGCCAGTTCACCGGCGACGTGCTCGGCCGGACCGGCGGTGAAGGCGTCCACGTCGTCTACGACGGCGGCGGGCAGGCGACGTTCCGCGCCTCGATGCAGGTGCTGCGGCGGCACGGCACGCTGCTGTACTACGGCGCGTTCATTGGCGAGGTCCCGGTGGTGAGCATGCGGGACCTGCCGAACCGCATCAAGGTGTGCTACCCGGTCTTCCGGGATCACATCCCGACCCGGGCGGCGCTGCTCGCGCACTCGGCCGAGCTGTTCGGGCTCATCTCCCGCGGCGCGCTCCAGGTGCGCATCGGCGGCCGCTACCCGCTGGAGCAGGCCGGCCAGGCGCACGCGGACATCGAGTCCCGCAGGACGACCGGCAAGCTCGTGCTGCTGCCCTGATCCGGTCCTGACCCGCGAGCTACCCCTGCGACGGATCGGCGTCGCCGTACTCGTCGTGCCACCTCCACCAGTGGTACGGCGGGGTCTGCGGATATCCCTCGGGCGAGTCCTCCCACTCCTCCTGCCGCCCGAGCGCGGTGATGTCGAGGTAACTCCAGGTACCCCCCATCACCTCGTCGCCGCGGTTGTTGACGAAGTAGGTGCGGAACACCCGGTCGCCGTCGCGGATGAACGCGTTCGTGCCGTGCCACTCGTCCACGCCGAAGTCGGCGTCGAACTCGTCGGTCATGGTGTACCAGGGGATTGTCCAGCCCATCCGGGCCTTTACGCGGTCGATGTCCGCCTGCGGCGCGCGCGAGACGAAGGCGAGAGTGGTGTCGCGGGCGTTCAGGTGGGCAAGGTGGGCGACCTGATCGGCCACCAGGGAACAGCCGGGGCAGGCGTGGTCGGGCCAGCCGTACACGCCGGGCTCGAAGAAGGCCCGGTAGACGATCAGCTGGCGGCGGCCCTCGAAGAGGCCGGGCAGGCTCTCCTTGCCCGCGGGCCCGTCGAACGCATAGTCCTTCTCCACGGCCAGCCACGGCATCCGCCGGCGCTCGGCGGCCAGCGCGTCGCGGGCGCGGGTCAGTTCCTTCTCTTTCACGAGCAGCTGCCGGTGCGCTGCCTCCCATTCGGGCTGCGTGACGATCGGGGGAGTCTTCATCGCGTGTCCGCCTTCCAGTCGAGGTCCCGCCGCGAAGGGTGGCGGTGAATCCGTGCTCAGTCATGTGCGCTGGTTTCGGGCAGCAGGGTTGCGGCAGGTCCGCGAGCACCCCGGTCGAGGTGGTCCTGCAGCGCGCCGAGCGGGCCGTCCCAGTCGCGGGCCAGGGCGGCCAGGAACTGCTGTGCCACCTGCATCGGCGCGGAGCGCAGCCGGTAGCGCACCCGGCGCCGCTCTCCCGGTTCGGCTGTCACCAGCCCGGCCTCGGCTAGCAGGGCCAGGTGCTTGGCGATCGCCTGCCGCGTGATCGGCAGGCGGCCGGCCAGGTCGGTGGCCGTGGCCGGGCCCCCTGCGGCCAGCGCGGCCAGGATGGCGCGCCGGCTCGGGTCGGCCAGCGCGACGAAGACCTGCTCGGCGATCGCCTCGGTGTCAGGCGGCATTGTCGGTGTCAGGCGGCATTGTCGGTGTCAGGCGGCATCGAGGTAGCCGGCCAGTTCGCCCAGCTCGCTCGCCCAGCCCTTGGTGTTGCCGTCGTACGCCGTGCTGTGGGCGTCTTCCGGCAACTGGGCGAAGCCGGTTTCGACCACGGTCAGCCGCGTGCCCCCGACGGCCGGCTCGAGCGTGAACTCGACATAGGTGCGGCGCGGATCGTCATCGGGCAGGCCGTAGACGTGCCAGGTGAAGCCGAACACCGCCGGCTCGTCGACCCGCTCGACCCGCATGTCGGCGGTGTGGCCGCCGGTAAACGTCATCCGGGCCGATCCGCCCGGGCGCAGGTCGATCGTCGCTTCGTTGCCGAACCAGGTGCCCAGCCCCTCGGCCGTGGTGAGCGCCGCCCACACCTTGGCTGGCGGATGAGCGAGTTCGACGGTCCGCTCGATGCGATCGGGAAAAGCCATGACTCCTCCATCAAGTAGCAATCAGTTAGTTGCGATACTATGGCAACCAACTGATTGCGTCAACGGCCCTGCCGCAGCTCCCTGACTACCTCGGCGGCCACCCGCTCGCCGGACCGGACCGCGCCGTCCATGTAGCCGCACCAGGCGGTCGCCGTCTCCGTGCCAGCCCAGTGAATCGGCCCGGCCGGCTGCCTGAGCGCGGGCCCGTACCTGGTCCAGACGTTCGGCCCGAAGATCGTGCCATAGCATCCGCCGCTCCAGCGCTCCTGCTGCCAGTCGAGTTCCCGGTAGTCAGCGGGCGTGGCCGCCCGCGGCCCGAAGTACCTGACCAGCGAGTCCAGCACGGCGCGGCGGCGGACATCGGGGCTGGCCGGTCCTAGCCTGCGTGCCTCGTCACCCTCAACGAAGGCGAGCAGGATGCCCGGCGACCCGTCCTGCGGCGAGTTGTCGAACACCACCCGCGATCCCTCCCCGTCACCGGTGGCCTGACCGCTCAGTCCCTCCGCCCGCCAGAACGGCTCGTCGTAGATTGCCTGGCACTTGATCACCGAGCCCATCGGCGCCCGCTGCGTCAGCTGCGCGCGCCATTGCGGCAGCGCCGGGTCATAGTCAATCCGGCCGGCCAGCAGCGGCGGAACGGTAACGATAATGCGCTGCCCGGCGCATTCTCCCGCCGGGGTCTGCGCCGTCACGCTGTCTGCGCGCACGCTGATCCGGCTGACCGGTGCGCTGAGCCGGACGACATCGTCGCCGAGGCTGGCCGCCAGCCGCAGCGCGATCAGCTGGGAGCCCCCGGCGAACCGGTCCTGCTGCGCGCCGCCCGTCGTGGCGATCAGGTTCTGGAACGAGCCGCCCGACCGGGAGTAGAACAGCACGTGCAGCAGTGAGACGTCGCCGGGCTCGCAGGCGAAGACGGCCTCGGCCCCTAACGCGAGCAGCGTCCTGGCGCCGCGGCTCGCCGCGTTCCTCCGGATCCAGGTCTCGAAGGTCTGCGAGTCCCACTCGCGAGCACGCGCCGCCGTCCACGGGGCGCCGGTTGATACCCGCCTGGCGAGGGATTCCAGCCGGGCCTGGGCACGCCCGACGTCGGCCAGGACGAGCGGGTTGATCCGCGGGATCGTGCCGGAGTAAGTGCCCCGCTTGCCGTTGAAATGCAGCACCTTCCTGCCGGTGTCATACGTCGGGAACGTGGCTACGCCGAGGTCGTCGGCGAGGGCGAGGATCCGGTCCTGAGTCGGCCCGGCATACTGGCCGCCCATCTCGACGACCTTTCCGTCCCCGATCGGCTGGCTGACGATCCGGCCGCCGACCCGGTCCCTGGCCTCGAGCACCAGTACCGAGCGCCCCGCCCTGACCATCTCGCGCGCCGCCGTGAGGCCTGCCAGGCCGGCCCCGACGATCAGCACGTCGGCATTTGTGCCCATAACCGTTCCTTCGCCTTGACCGGCGTCGATCATCTCATCGGTGTCCAGGACGCGCCGCGGCCAGGCTCTCCCCGGCCGGCGGCCGGGAGCCAGGCGAGGGCTGCCACGGCGCTGCCGGGCTGGCGCTGACCGGCGCCTTGCCGGCCACAGCCGCTCCGGCGGTTACTGCAAGAGGCGGATCCGGCACCGTGGTCCGGTGGCGTGGGCTAGCCGCTGGTCGGCTGTCCAGAGGTCGCAGCTGAGGATTTCTGCGAGCGCGACGTAGGCAGCGTCGTAGGCCGTCACGTTGGCGCGCAGTTCCCAGGCGCGGCGCATCAACCGCAGCGTGGGATAACGATCGAGGTCGAGATCTTCGAGATCCTGGACGGCGGCGGCGAACCGGCGATCGGAGACGGTGCCGGCCAGCCAGCGCTTGCGCAGGACGGCGACGGTCTCGACGTCGACGAGGTCGGGCGCGGCGAGGTCACCGGCGGTGCGGAGCTCACGGCGGGCGCGGTGTCCGTCGGCCCCGTCGTCGCCGACGACGTTGGCGAGCACGGAGGCGTCGATGACGATCAGTGCCGGTCCTGGGCCAGGTCCTCGGCTGCCTGGCGCAGCCCGACCCGGCCGCCCCGGTGGCGGTCGATGCGGTCCAGCACCTCGCCGATGCCGGGCCGTTCGGCCAGCCGTCTCAGCTCACCCGCGAGGTACTGCTGCAGCGACTGGCCGCGTAGTTCGGCCCGGCGCTGCAGAGCGGCGTGGATGTCCTCGGGGATGTCCCGGACGAGTACGTTTGGCATGCTTACATTATGCTATCACAAACGGCGGCACGCAACCCGTGGCGCGGGGCGGCCCCGTGACGGGATGGTCTAGACGCTGGCGGTCCTGAACCTGCGCAGGGCCAGCGGCACGCAGACGATGAGGACCAGCACGCACCAGGCGATCATCGCCGGTACCGGGTGGTCCAGCTGGAGCGAGCCGCTCGACGGGGTCCCCTGGCAGACCTGGCGGACGGCCGCCACCAGCGCCGAGAGGGGGTCCCACTCGGCGATGGCGCGGGGGACGAGCTTCATCCCGGCGATCGGCACGAACGTGCCGGCCAGGAACGACAGGGGCAGCATCACGGCGAATCCGATCCCCTGCATGGCGTCGGAGCTGCGGATCAGCATGCCCGCGAGCACGCCGACCCAGGTGAAGGCAACCAGGCCCAGCAGCATCAGGGCCACCAGCTCCAGCCACCGGAACCCGCCCAGGTGGGGGCGCCAGCCGAGCGCGAGCCCGATTCCGGCCACGATCACGATGCCCAGGATCTGCTCGATGATCTGGCCGATCACCTGGGCGGAGATCACCGACATCCGGACCACCGGCAGCGACCGGAACCGGTCGACGACCCCGCTGGAGAAATCGGTCGACGTGGCCACGCCGGCGCCGATGGCGCCGAAGGCCACGCTCTGGCCGAGCAGGCCGGGCAGCAGGTAGTCCTGGTAGGTGCCGTGGACGTGGATGGCCGAGCCGAACACGTACAGGAACAGCAGGGTGAACATGATGGGCTGGATGGTCACGTCGCTCAGCCGCTCGGGAACGCGCGGGATGGCGCGCAGTCCCCGGCCGACGAGCAGGGCGGTCTCGCGGAGGTAGCGGGCGAAGGGCCCGGGCCGCGGCGGGAGGGCCTCGGCGACGCGCTGGATGGCGCCGGCGGCCGGCGAGGTGATGGTGGTCATGACGCTACCTCCACGAGGCTGTCGTCGGCCGGGGTGTCAGTAGCGGGCGGCTGCCCGGTGAGTGCCAGGAAGGCGTCGTCCAGGGTGGGCCGCCGCAGGGCGATCTCGTCGATCGGGATGCCGCTGGCCCGCACGGCCGCCGCGACGCTCGCCAGGTCGTCCAGCTCGTCCGGGGCGGGGACCGATACCCTGCGCCGCTCCCGGGCGATGGTGAGGTCGAACCGGCCGGACAGGGCCGCAACGAGGCCGTCGAGCCCGCGGGAGTCGACGGCCACGACGTCCACGCGCTGGTCGCCGATGCGGGCCTTCAGGTCGCTGGGCGTCCCGGCGGCGACCGCCCGGCCGTGGTCGATCAGGACGATGTCGTCGGCCAGCGCGTCGGCCTCCTCCAGGTACTGGGTGGTGAGCAGCACCGTGACGCCTTCGTCCACCAGGTCGCGGACGGTCGACCAGACGACCTGGCGGCTGCGGGGATCCAGGCCCGTGGTCGGCTCGTCGAGCACCAGGAGCTGGGGCTGGACCACCAGGCTGGCGGCCAGGTCGACCCGCCGCCGCTGGCCGCCCGACACGGCCTTGATCAGCTTGTCGCGGAACTCGCCGATATCGAAACGGTCGATGAGCGATTCCACCAGGCGGCTGGCGGCTCCCCGGCCGTACCCGCGCAGCCGCGCCATGAGCAGCAGGTTCTCCCGGGCGGTCAGGTTGTCCTCCAGCGCGGCGAACTGCCCGGTCATGGAGATGGCGCTGCGCACGGCGTCGGCCTCCCGCACCACGTCGTGGCCGCAGACGATCGCGGTCCCGCTGGTCGGCGCCGACAAGGTGGCGAGCATCCGCACCATCGTCGTCTTGCCCGCCCCGTTAGGGCCGAGGAGGGACATGACGGTCCCCGCCTCCACCCGCAGGTCGATGTGGTCAACGGCGACGAGGTCGCCGAAGCGCTTGGTCAGCCCGTCGGTGATGACGGTCAGCTCGGGTGAGGTCATCGGATCTCCCTTTAGTTACAGCAAACATACAGACACAGAAAGATTTCTGCAACTAGATTTTCAGCGGCGAACGCCGGTACGATGAACTCGTGAGTGCAGAGCCGTCTACGGACTTCCGCCCGGCCCCCCGGGCCGCTGCGGGGCAGGCCACCGCAGCACCCGTTCCGGGGGAGGGGCTGCGCGAGCGCAAGAAGCGGCTGATGCGCCAGCTCATCTCCGACACGGCCACGATGATGTTCCTCGAGCGGGGCTTCGACGAGGTCCGGGTCTCCGAGGTGGCCGCCGCCTGCGAGGTGTCCGAGAAGACGATCTACAACTACTTCCCGACCAAGGAGTCGCTCATCCTCGACCGGGAAGAGCCCATCGCCCGCGCCATCCGCCGCGCCCTCGGCCCGGGCGGCGCCCCGGTCTCGCCCATCGACTCCACCGTCGGGCTGATCAGCGACGAGGTATCCGAGCTCTATAACCACTGGGATTCCGAGCACAGCGAGGTCCCGGACCTGAGCCTGATCCACCGGTTCTACGAGCTGTTCGAGCGGACCCCGGCGCTGCGGGCCGCCCAGGGCGACATGATGGAGCGGCTGACCGAGGTCGCCGCGCAGGCGATGGCGAGCCGGGCCGGGGTCGACCCCGACGATCCCGAGCCGCAGATCGCCGCCGTCGCCGTCGCCGGCCTGTGGCGGGTGATGTTCCGGGCCACCCGGAAATACTCCGACGGCACCCGCTCGCCTGCCGAGGTGCGGGACCAGGTGCTCGCCGAGGTCCGCCGGGCGGCCCGGCTCATCGACACCGGGCTGTGGTCGTTCGGCGTGGCCGTCCAGGGGAGCAACAGCCGGGAGCAGCTCAAGGTCGCGGCCGACGCCGCGAGCGAGGCTCGCAAGCAGGTCCTCGCGGCCATCAGGCAGGCCCGCGAGGCCTGGCGCCAGGTCGTCGCCGAGGCCCGCCGCCAGGACGAGCCCGTCAGCCGCCACGACGAGCCCGTCAGCCGTACCGCTGGCCCCGGGCGTCCCGCCGGGGCCGAGCATCCCGCCGGGGCCGGCGGCCGTGTGCTACCCGGTAGTCCCGCGCGCCCCGGGCGTCCTCGCAGGCCGCCGGCCAGCCCGCATCCGCGCCGCGGCTAGCCGCGCCCGCTGCGCGCCCTGCGCTGAGGAGCTTACGCGGCGCAGATCACGTAGCCGTCTGCCTGCTCTGCCGACTGCCCGGTGTTGTTCAGGGCGATGGTCCAGCCGGAGGAGCCCTGGTCGATTGATCCGCTGACCTGGACGGCTGGGACGTGGTCCGGGGATTGAGCGCCGCCGTCCAGGGTTGACGTGCCAGCTGGACACGCGATGCCGTCCTCCAGCGTGCCGCTCGGACCTACGGAACCACTGATCGAGGCGATCTTGTAGCCAGCCGGCTTGTGGCCGCAGATTGCATAGACGATGAAGTTCGCATCGCTGGTCGTCCCGTTGTACAGGTACCCCGTGAACTTGGCCGAACTCCGCGGCCAGGCACTAGTGAGAATGGCCCCCACCTGGTCGGCAGTCGACAGCGTGCCGCCGCCGAGCAGGACATCCGGGGAGGGGCAGGCGGCTGTGGCATGCGACTGGGTGCCCGGCGGGTTGTCCGCCATCTGAGAAACGATCTGGTAGCCCTTTGGCTTGCTCGCGCAGATCGCGGCGACCTCGAACTGCGCGGTCGTGGTGCCGGTGTTGTTGACTCTTGCTGCCCAGCCGCCGCTCCCGTTCGGGTTGGACGTGCTGACGGTGAGGCTGGCATCGGCGGAACCGGAAAATGCAACCCCGCCACCCCACACGACTGTGCCAGCAGGGCACGTGGCGAAGGCACCGGAGTTGAAGGCGCCAGGCACTGCGCCGATGAGCCCGCTGGAGATGATCTGGTACCCAGGCGGATGGTGCGCGCTGGTGGCAGCTAGCGAGTGCTGCGCCGCGGCGGCGGGTGACGCCACGGTCGCCGCTGCGGCGGACAGGAGCACTGCCGCGGCGATCCGCGGCAACCAGCGACCTCCCGGCGTCTTCTCCGCCGCCATGGCTGGCCCCCTAACGGCTAACGAGTCGGCCGCGCGGGCAGACTCGGGTCCGAAAGCCGCATTTTGGCGGCAGATGACCGCATCTGCTCACCGTAAGCCAGCTATTCACGGCAGGGCAACCGACGATGGGGGGACTGCTGCGCTGGTATCGCTCACCTGGCAGGCAGGCGATGTGCTCGACTGGCCTACTGGGCTGACTTTCCCGATGAGATCGATGACCTCATCAGCCGTCACCGCACTAGCCAGGACGAGCCGCGACGAGTTCTGCGGCGTCCGGCGGTCGCAGCGTCGAACCCGTTACTGAGGAGGACTTCTGATGCGCAGCGTGACTTATTCGATGGGCGTCTCACTGGACGGCTACATCGTCGGGCCGGACGGCGGCTTCGACTGGACGGTGCCCGACGAGGAGGTCTTCCGCTTCGTCACCGACGAGGAGCGAGAGGTCGGCGTCCACCTGCTGGGACGAAGGCTGTACGAGACGATGCTGTACTGGGAGACCGCCGACCAGGATCCGTCGCTCGACGACTCAATGCTCGAGTGGGCCGCGATCTGGAAGGCCCTCCCGAAGGTGGTGTTCTCCACCACGCTGCCGGCGGTGCAAGGCAACGCCCGCCTTGCCTCCGGCGGCGTGGCGGAGGAGATCGGGCGGTTGCGAGCCGAGCCAGCGGAGGGCGCCATCGGAATCGGCGGCGCGACTCTCGCAGCCGAGGCGGCTGCGCTGGGCCTGATCGACGAGTACCGGGCCAGGGTCTACCCGGTGCTGGTTGGCGGTGGCATTCCGTTCTTTCCCCAGCACGAGCGCCGGGTGGATCTCGAACTCGTCGAGACCCGCACCTTCAGCTCGGGGGTCGTCTACCTTAGCTACCGCGTGGCGCGCTAGCCCCCCGGGAGTCAAGCTCGGCCGCGCGCGTCTGCAGCTCACTCAAGGCCGCTGCGGCATGGAGCGCGAACGGTTCGTCATCGCCGGCCTTCATCCAGCGCTCGACGGCGACGGTGAAAGCGAGCATCTCCACTTCGGCCCCCAGCCGGGCGGTCAGCTCGTCTGCGCCCCGTTCGCGCAGGGCGGCGTTGATCGACCTGGCGATCCGGGCGTGCTTGAGCAGTCCCCGCTCCTGCAGTTCGCTGTTCGCCGCGACGACTGCCGCGCGCTGGGCGGTCTTAGCCCGCTGCTGCGGGGTCATCGCGACCTCGGCGGCCGCGAACGCCGCCTGCAGGCACTCGGTGAGCGTCGCATCCGGGGAGGCAGCCCGGATGGCGTCGGCGAACAGCCCGGCCAGTACGTCTTCACCGCCGAACAGGACCTCGCGCTTATCGGCGAAATGCCGGAAGAAGGTGGCGCGGTTCAGGCCGGCGCGATCCGCGATCTGCGCGACAGTCGTTTCCTCGTATCCGTTCTCCGCGAACAGGTCCAGCGCGGCGGTCTCCAGGCGCTCACGCGCGTCCGGTGCCCATCTGCTCACCGTCATAGTCTAGGTGAAGCGACCAGATCGCATCACTTAGCCAGGTGATGCGACTTAGTCGCATAGTTGTGCTACGGTTGATGCGATCGGATCGCATCGGCATTCCGGCTGCGGCGCCTGCGCCGCGCATCGTCATCACGCAAAGCACTACCAGGGAGAATCTCCATGCGCGTCTTCGTCACCGGTGCCTCCGGCTGGATCGGCTCGGCCGTCGTCCCCGAGTTCATCAGCGCCGGCCACCAGGTCCTCGGTCTAGCCCGCTCGGACGCCTCCGCCGAAGCCGTCGCCAGCATGGGCGCCGAGGTGCTACGCGGCGACCTGAACGACACCGACGTGCTGCGCGCCGGTGCCCTCGACAGCGACGGCGTCATCCACCTGGCCTTCGTCGTACCCAGCGTGACCGAGGCTGCGACGCGGACCGACGCCAGGGCCATCGAGACGTTTGCCACCAGCCTCGCCGGCTCCGGCAAGCCCTTGGTGGTCTCCGGCGGAACGCTCGTCAGGCCCGGCCGGCCCGCGACCGAGCGCGACGAGCTCATCGCTGCCGGACCTATTGCGGCCCGCATCACCAACATGCAGGCCGCGCTGGCGGCCGCCGGCCGGGGCATTCGCTCCTGCCTGGTCATGCTGCCCCGCTCGGTGCACGGCGAGGGAGACCGTCACGGATTCATC
>JBEKFH010000066.1:0-15247 GCA_050013415.1 Streptosporangiaceae bacterium
TCCGGCGAAGCCCCGGGGGGCGAGGTCTACCGCCTCGACCATCGCCCGGGCTGCCGGGGCGGGGGTCACGCTGATGCGGCCAGGGGACGTCGCCGTCACCTCGCGCCCTCCAGCTCGTCATCGACGCCCGGAGGGGAGCGTGACCGCCGCGCGGAGCGCTCACCACTATCGCCGCCGACCGCGCGACCACTACCGCGCGACCAGCCTGCTTCGCCTCTTTGCCGAGCCGGACGATAACACTACAAAAAGGACCATTCTCATGACCAATGGCCGCAAGACGCGTCAGCGCAGACAGGACCAGCGCCTCGTCGCGGCGCGATGGACCATCACCGTCCCTGGCGCCACCATCCCGGCGTCGCCCTTCCCGCCGGGCAGCCACCCGGAAACGACAAGATCCTCGTCGTCTGGCCCGACGTGCCGCCCGGACTCGACAAGACCGCGCTGGGCGAGTGGCTGGCCGCATCCCACCCGCCGGAGGCGGTAAGGACCATAGTAGACGAGGTAACTCGTGACGAGTTCGTGCGCCGACTTGCCGGACTCGACATCGTGAGTCAGGTCAATGCCAACCCACTGGTCCGCGTCGTAGCACTGGTGGAGCCCGCAGCGCTGTTGCGCTGGGCAGCTAGCGCGGCAGAGCCGCTAGAGAGAACCGCCCCAGCCCAGTTCCCGTGTTACCCGCAGCCCAGTCCGATGACCCCCGAGGCGCCAAGCAGACTTCCTGACGCCTCCGGCCGGGTCCGGCTCCCCGCGGTAAAGCTCCCTCCCGGCCAGGGCTTCCGGCGGCGTTTGGGCATCATGCCCGAGTTCGGAAGGAGGAGGGGGGAGGCTGCCCATGAGCAACGGAGAAGTCGCTGATCGCGCAGCTGACCGTCGCACTCGTGTTGATCATCGTGTTCCGCGCGAGCTCGCAATCTCCGGTGAGACGCGTCGAGGCCGGGAGCTCTCCAGCAGGCCTCAGAAGACCAGTTAGTCGTGAAAGTTCAATTTGTCCCGTTACGCGGGGATCGACGGGCCGCCGCCGCGTTACGAATGGCGTGAGCACGTGATATCGACTCGGCCGTGGCCTCGGAGACAATGGGTGCTAACGAGAGCTAACGATGGACCAAGGGCGCGGAGGAGTTTGCTGCAAGCTCACAGCACGCATGCCAAAGATTCCGTCCCCGCGCCCCGCTCTGGTCAGAGTAACTGGCTGGCACTAAAAGTCAGCCCCAGTCCGCCAAAGACAGTATCGGCCGGCAGGCAAAAGAAGGGCTGACCTGCTCGGATTAGGTGTGAGTCGGGTTCGGCCCAGAGGTATCGCATACGCGGAGCTGATGTTGCGAGCAGTGCCGTCACATGGGCGGAGCGAGCCGATGGCGCACCCTCACCATGTTCCGGGGGCCTGCCACCCGCCGGAAAGGAAGGGATTATGTCGGTCTTTGGAGTTCGCAGCCTGCGGCCCCTAAACTGCGGGCGCTTCAGGCCGCGGGCGCGCATCTTGGATGAGTTATGAACGACGAGAGCCCCTGGAGGGACTCGGCCGCGTGCCAGGGCGCCGACCCCGAGCTGTTCTTCCCCCTGACCGAGTCCGGGCGGTCGCTGGTGCAGATCCGCCAGGCTAAGGAGATCTGCCGCGTGTGCCAGGTCCAGCGGGCGTGCCTGACGTGGGCGCTGCAGCATGCGATGAGCGAGGGCATCTGGGGCGGAAGCACCGAGTCTGAGCGGCGCGCGATTGTCGCCGACCTGAACGGCCGGCGCGCGTTCCTGAGGCGGGCGTCCCGTGTGCAGTCCGAGACCGGGGGGCGGCGGCCATGACCGGGGCCGAACGCTGGCAGCCGCTCGTTGGCCGGTCCGCTGAGATCAGCCGGATACGGGGGCTAACCGGTCCCGCTCTCGAAGGCGCCGACCGCGCGCTGATTGTGCTCGGTGAGGCCGGCGTCGGCAAAAGCGCTGTGCTGGCGGACCTGGACGCACATGCTGCCGCCCGCGGGCTGCGGGTGCTGTCCGCCGCCGGACGGGAGCACCAGACCGGGCTGCCGCTCGCGGGGTTGCGCCAGTTGCTGCGTCCCGTCCTGGCCGAGCTGCGGGCACTTCCCGAAGCGCATGCCGCGGAACTGCTGGCCGCTGTCGGCATGACCGGCCCAGGCCGCGAGCAAGGCCGTGACCTGGCCGGGAGCGCGCTGCTCGGCCTGCTGGAACTGCTGGCCAGGCGCAATGAGCCCAACCGGGGCCTGGTGGCTGTCATCGACGACGCCCAGTGGATCGACCGGGCCTCCCTCGACGTGCTCGCCTTCGCCGCCTATCGCCTGGACGGCGAGCCGGTCACGATGATCCTGGCGGCCCGGGGCGACACGCCGCCCGCAGGTTTCGAGGGCGGTCTCCCCGAACTGCGGCTCGGCCCGCTGAGCGCGGCCGAGGCGAGCGACCTCCTGGACGCCCAGCCTCGCCCCCCTCGCGGCCGGGCCCGCGCGCAGGTGCTCGCCCAGGCGGCAGGCAACCCACTGGCGCTGATCGAGCTGACCCGCACTGTCACCGGCGACCCTGCCGCCGAGCGCACCTGGGCAGGGCTGCCACTACCGCTGACCGACCGGCTCAGCGTGATGTTCACCGCCCGCTTGGCCGAGCTGCCCCCGCAGACCAGGGACGCCCTTCTGCTCGCCGCGGCTGCCGACGGCGCCGATCGCGACGCGGTTACCCGGGCCGGACTTGGGCTCGACCCGGCGGTACTCGTCCCGGCTGAGGAAGCAGGCCTGGCAAGCGTGGATACCGCCGGGGTACATTTCCGCCATCCGCTGATCCGGTCGGCTGTCTATCATCGCGCGCCGTTTGCAAGCCGCTCCGTCATACACCGGCGGCTGGCCGACCTGCTGCACGATCAGCCTGACCGCCGCGCCTGGCACCTGGCGGCCGCCGCGCTGCGGCCGGACGAGGACATCGCGTCGCTGCTCGCCGCGACGAGCGTGTCGGCTCAACGCCGAGGCGGCCCCGCCGCTCGGGCACTGATGCTTGAGCGGGCCGCCCGCCTGAGCCCCGACCCGGCCACCAGAGCCCGGCGCCTCCTGTCGGCCGCCGAGGCCGCAGTATCGAGCGGGCAGACCGAATGGGCCCGTGATCTCGCTGCCCGCGCGCTGCCGCTGGCCGGCGAGGAAGGTCTCCGCTCACGGTGCCTGCACGTCACCGGGTGGGCGCTAGCCTGGGGCGGACACTACGCCAGTGCCGTGCAGGCCGTGCTCGCGCTGGCGCACGAGCACGTGGCGGCCGACAACAACGCCGCCTGGGACGCCCTCGGCCTCGCCGCCGCCGCCGCGTACCAGGCCGGCGACCCCGACAGCCTCAACAGCGTCGCGGACGTACTGGCGGCGCTGCCTCCGGCAACGGCGATCGAAACCAAGGCGCCGCGCGCCTGGGCGCTGGCCGTCACCGGCCACGACCTGGAGGCAGAGGCACTCCTGCGCAATATCCGACAGACGGTGTCCGGCGGGCCCGGCCTGCACCACGCCGGCGCTGCCGCCTGGGTGCGCGACCAGACCTCCGACGCGATCCGGCTCCTAGACGCCGCACGGAACGCATCCGCCGACCCCGCCATCCGCGCCGCCAGCGGCGGATCGCTGGCCGCGCTCGGCTGGGCCTACTTCGACGCCGGGCGCTGGGATGACGCACTGGAACTGATCGCAGAGACGGGCAACGACCCGGCGGGAGACGTCACCCCGGCGGCCGGCATCCTCGTCACCGCGACGGTCGAGGCCGCCCGCGGCAACACCGCCCACGCCCGCGATCTCGTCCTTAGCGCGCTCGCCGCCGACCCCGAACAGAGCAGGGTGATCACCGCGCGCGCTCGCCACGCCCTCGGCCTGTGCGCCATCGCGGACGAGGACTACCTCACCGCCTTCGAGCAACTGCGCCAGCTGTTTGGGCCCGACGGGACTCCCTACCACCAGCACGTGTCCTACCTGGCAGCCGGGGACCTCGCGCTCGCCGCGGCACGGGCCGACTGCGGCCAGGAGGGACGTGAGATCGTCAAGCAGATCGCCGAACTGCACGCTTCGGCCGCGTTCTGGCCATCGCCCCGGCTGCGCCAGCTGCTCACCCGGGCCGGCTGCGTCCTCGCTGACCCGTCTACCCCGGACGCCTACGCAGACGACGTGCTCAGCGACCCGGCAGGCGAGCAATGGCCGTTCGAACGAGCCCAGCTCCGCCTCGAGTACGGCCAATGGCTGCGCCGGCATCGCCGGATCAACCACGCCAAGCAGGTCCTGAGCGCCGCCCATGACACGTTCGGCGCGCTAGCGTCCCGGCCGTGGGCGCACCGCGCGGCGACTGAGCTGCGCGCGTGCGGGATCACGGTCCCCGGTGCCGTGGCGAGCGCGGCCGGGCTGGGCGCGCTCACCCCGCAGCAGCGGGAGATCGTCGAACTCGCGGCCCAGGGGCTAACCAACCGCGAGATCGGCTTGCGGCTGCACTTGTCCCCCCGGACCGTCGCATCCCACTTGCACCGCTCCTTTCCTAAGCTCGGCATAGCGGGTCGACTCCAGCTCAACGCCGTGATCACCCCGGCCGGGGCGATCGGACCGCGACAAGCCTCGTGAGATGCACACGCGAATTAACTCCGAGCTTCCCGAAGATGTGGCGAAGATGAGAATCGACAGTATGCGGGGAGATGAAGAGCTTGTCGGCGATCTCCTGATTGGTGCACCCATGCGCGGCCAGGTTGACGACCACGGATTCGATTTCGCTCAACGCATCCCAACCGGTCTTCGGCCGGTCGACTTTCGCTGAACGCCGTCGCACTCCCAGTCGGCGAAGCCGCCCCCTGACGCGCGCGGCGTCCCAACCCGCCCCGACGCGCACCAAAATCTTCAGCGCCTCATCGAGCGCTGCGATCGCCGCCGCGTTGTCCCCGCGCTGGGCCAGCACTCGGCCGAGGTCTTCGAGCGCGGACGCGTAGGCCAGCGGGCGAGGTCCACCCCGATAAATGGAAACTGCCCGCTTAAGATCCTCGGCCGAGTCGCTCCAGATCCCCCGGGTGTGCGCGGCAGCGGCGGCGCACGAAGCGACGTCCGGATTCAAACGCGCGCGTCGCTCGGCGATCGAGATCCCGTGGAAGGCGAGCTCCTCGTCTCCCACCGCCGTCGCGATGCGCACGCGTTCGGCGTCGTAGACGACCTCGTGCGGGTACAGCGGGAACATCGACAGCCGCTCTTCATGCCCGAAGAACGAGAGCCACCCGTGCGCCCGCATCGGGTCGCCCTCCGACAGGGCGAGAAGCGCGAGGTACCACATCGCCTGGTGTCGGACGCCGGGCGCCCTCGCCTGCAGCATGATCTTCGCGATCTCGGCCACCTCCAGGGCGCCGGATTTGTCGGCGGTGTGGATTTTCAGCAGGCCGAGTGAGACAACCGAGGGCGCGTGGAGGGCCCCGGCGATGAGATGGGCCTCGGCCAGGGTGAACCGGCCCTCAAGCGCGATCGCCGCCTCGGCAAACTGCCCCATCTGCAGCATCTGCCGGCCCCGGGTCGTCTCGAAGACGCGCAGCGCCCAGTTCTGCCGGTCACGCTGGGCGGCGATCACCCCGGCTTCGATGGCCGCAAGCGCGTCCTCATACCGGTCGCTCGCGGCGAGAATCCATGATCTCAGCATGTGCGCGAGGCGAGCCTGCGCGTCGCCCTGCCCGCTGAGCTCACGGCGCTCGGCCGACAGGAGAATCTCGAGCGCGCGCCCGAAGTCGAGTAGCTGGTAAGCCAGCCCCGACTCCGGAAGCTCGAACATGAACCGGCACACCTCGCTCGTGCTCGCGTACGCGGCCTCGCGGGCGCTCGGCTCGACCTCGAGCGCTTCGTCCCGCCGTCCGGCCACGCTCAGGCTGTGATACAGCGCACCCCAGAGCTCCGCGCGTAGGTCCGCAGACAAAGACGGGAGAGCGAGGCCAGCGCGGGCGTTCTCCGCCCTGACCTCAGGGGAGAGGTCGAACATGCTGGCAACGCTGGCCCGCACCCGCGCCTCCTCCTCAGGGGGCATCGCCTCCCGGAGCGCTGAATCCGCGAACTGCCGTCCTTCTTCCGCGAGGCCGGCCGCAAAGAGTGACACAACCCTTTGGGCGACCAATGGGCCCCGAAGAGCGTGCGGCAACGGCGTTAGGTCCAGCGCCTTGGCGGCGAGCTCGGCTGACGCGGCCGGATCGGAGGCACCGAGGACCCACGCTGCCTTGAGCGCTGTCTTGATCGCGACCTCATCGCCCGGCTCTGCGCTAGCGACGAGCTGGGCAGCCACCTCGACCGGAAGCGCACCGCGGGCCAGCAGCACCTCCGCCGCGCGCCGGTCGATGGCACGCCGGACCGGAGTCGGCAGGCTGCCGCGGACGGCATCGCGGAGAATGTCGTGCCTGAAGGCCAATTGGCCGCCGTCGTCGGCAAGGATCTCGGCCTGGAGGAGTTCGTTGACGGGGCCGATCAGCTCCGTGATCGACATGTCCGTCATGACGGCCACGTCGTGAACGCTGAACCTGCGACCGAGTCCAGACGCGAACGTCGCAGCCCGCTGCGATGCGGCCGACATCCGCGCCAGGCGCCCGCGCATGCTGTCGCTCACGCGATGCGGCAGCCGGTCCTCGACCAGCGTCGCGCGCCCTGAATCGAGCGAAACCAGCCGGTCGTCCTGGAGCCCGCGGAAGAACTCAACCAGCAGGAACGGATTGCCCTGGACCCGCGCCGCCTTCTGCAGCAGCTCCTCGTCCGCCTCGGCTCCGAGCACGTCGGTCGCAACCTGCGCGACCGCCTCGCGGTCAAGCGGCCCCAGCCGAATGAGCTCCGCCCCGGATTCGATGAGCTCGATCTTCGCCAGCTGCACCTGATGGGGGCCCTGGTCCGGCCGGAACGCCAAGACCCACGCCACCGGGAGCGACGTCAGCCCCTGAGGCAGGTGTCGGATGGCGACCGAGAGACTGGTCCCGCCCCAGTGCAGATCGTCAAGGCAGATGAGCACGGGGTCCTTAAGCGCTGCCTCTTCAATGAGGGACTGCACGTCCTGGAGGAGCCAGAACAGGAACTCCGATGGAGCATGGACGTCTTTAAGCGCGCGACGATCCGCAAGGGGCGGCTCCCCCTCGAACAGCGCGTCGAAGAGGGCGCCCAGCTCGATTGCACGCTCTGGTTCGGCCGCTCCCCGCCCGACTCGGAACGAGAGTTCTCCCGCCATTGTCACGCACTCGTCGAGCAGCCTCGTCTTGCCGAGGCCGGCGCTGCCCTCCACCACGACCACGCACCCGGTCCCGGCCCGGACCTGGCTCAGCCTCCGGCGGATGACCGCGAGCTCCCGCTCACGTCCGCGAAGAGGAGGCCGGGGCGAAGCGTCCATATTCCGAACAGTACATCAGGGGCTGACCGGGACCCCTGACGTCTCGGGTCGGCGGCCGGGCCGCCCCGATCCGCTGCAAGATCGCCAGCGTATGGGAGATCGCGCATTGACACGCGATACGATTGCGTGGAAAACGGACGGCGCGAGGCCGGGCTGGGTATTCGGGGAGATCGATGAGCTCGGCGGCGATACCCCTGTGGGACCGTCAGCGGGAACGTGCTGCTCTTAGCCAGCTGCTGGTCGATGTCCGGTCGGGCCGCAGCCGCGCCCTGGTCCTGCGGGGCGAGCCTGGCATCGGGAAGACGGCGCTGCTTGAGAATCTGTGCGCGCGAGCCGATGACGTCGCGCTAGTCCGGGGAACCGGGGTGGAATCTGAGGCCGAACTCGCGTTCGCCGGATTGCATCAGATGTTCTCGCAGATGATCGAGGAGAAGCTTGACCTGCTTCCGGATCCTCAGCGGGATGCGATACGGATCGCGTTCGGGGAGGGTTCCGGCGATCCGCCGAATCCGTTTCTTCTCGGTCTGGCGGTCCTGAACCGACTGGCGGATGCCGCAGCGGAAAGGCCGGTGCTGTGCCTGGTCGATGACGCCCAGTGGCTGGACCAGGCTACGGCGCGGACCCTGGCGTTCGTCGCTCGCCGCCTTGACACCGAGCAGGTCGGGATCGTATTTGCAGTGCGGGAACCGATAGCGCAGTTCGCTGGCCTGCCCGAGCTGATCATCTCCGGGCTCGAGCCCGAGGATGCCCGTCACCTGCTGAGATCCGCGTTGACCGCGCCTGTGGACGAGACGGTGCGAGAGCGGTTCATCGCCGAGACGCGCGGCAATCCGCTCGCGCTTCTTGAGCTATCTCGCCGGCTGACCGCTGCGGGATCGCAGGACGCGTTCGACCGTCGCGACTCTCGGGGCCTGTGGGTTCGGCTGGAGGAAAGCTTTCAGCGTCGGGTCGAGGGCATGAGCGCGGGCGCGCGGATGCTCTTGCTGGTCGCTGCGGCCGAGCCAGTCGGCGATCCGGCCCTGCTCTGGCGCACGGCCGATCTCCTCGGGGTGCCTCGGGATGCCGCTCATTCGCTACAGGACGCCGGTCTGGTGCAGGTGGGCGCGAAGGTGGAGTTCCGTCATCCGCTGGTCCGCTCCGCCGTCTACCGGCTCGCGACGCCGGGTGAGCGTCGCTCGGTTCACGGCGCGCTAGCCGACGTGACGGATCCCGAGCTCGATCCTGACCGCCGGGCGTGGCATCTGGCGCTCGCCGCAGCGGGTCCTGACGAGCACGTCGCGGTGGAGCTGGAGCGATCCGGGAACCGGGCGCGAGTACGCGGTGGATATGCCGCAGAAGCCGCGTTCCTGGAACGCGCGCTGACGCTGACCGCAGACTTCGACCGGCGCGCGGTAAGGGCGCTCGCCGCCGCGCAGGCCAGACTGGCGGCCGGCGAACCGGGTACCGCACGAGACCTGCTGCCGGTCGCCGAGAGAGGACCGCTGGACGAGCTCCGATCGGCGGAGCTCGAAGTACTTCGGGCTCGTATCGCGTTCGCGGTCGGCCGCGGAGGCGACGCGCCCGCACTGTTGCTGAAGGCAGCGAAGAGCCTGGAGCCGCTTGACCGGATCGGCGCGCGTGAAGCCTACCTCGATGCGATGCGGGCGATCCTCTTCGCAGGGCGTTTCGCCCAGGACACGGGCCTGCGGGACGTCGCCGTGGCAGCTCGCGCAGTTACTTGGCCTGACCCGCCTGAGGTTCCCGACCTTCTGCTGAGAGCGTTCGCGACCCTGATCCTGGACGGTTATGCCGCTGGCGCTCCGTTGTCGCTGCAGACCGTGGCGGCACTGCGATACGGCGATTTCTCTACCGCCCAGGATCTGGGATGGCTCGTTCTGGGCGCCCAGTTGGCCCTGACGCTGTGGGACGCGGGCGCGTGGGACGAGCTTACGCAGCGTCAGCTTCGGCTCGCCCGGGACACCGGCCAGCTAGACGTCCTGCCGATCGCCCTGACCAACCGGGCGATCACGCACATCCTCGCCGGCGAGCTGGCAGCCGCCGCGTCGCTCGTCAAAGAGATCGAGATGGTCAGCGAGGCGACCGGAATCCCGACCCCCCCTTATGCCGCCGTCGCAACCGCCGTATTCGGGTCGCCCACCGACGCGCTCACGCTGCTCGACGCCAGCTTGCAGGCGGCGATGGATCGCGGAGAAGGCGGCGCCGTCAAGTGGGTACAGCTCGAGCAAGCGATTCTCTGCAACGCCCTGGGCCGATACGAGGACGCATTGACCGCCGCAGCGTCGGCCTATGAGGAACCGGTGCTCTACTCAACGTGGATCGGGACCGAGCTGATCGAGTCGGCCGCACGTTCCGGGCACCCCGAGCGCGCGGCCCGGGCGCTCGAGAATCTGCGTGAGATGGCGTCAGCCGCGGGCACGGACTGGGTGCTCGGCGTCGCGGCGCGGTGCCGGGCGCTGCTTGCCGACGGCGAGACCGCAGAGGATCTGTACCGCGCTTCGATCGGGCATCTGCAGCGCACCCGCCAGCCAGTCGAGCTGGCCCGTTCGCATCTCGTTTACGGGGAATGGCTTCGGCGCGAAGGCCGCCGGATCGATGCGCGGCAGCAGTTGCGCATCGCCCGCGAGATGTTCGACTCGGTCGGAGCAGTCGCATTCACCGATCGCGCGGCCCGCGAGCTCGCCGCCACCGGCGAGACCTTCCGGAAACGACGACCGGGCGACAACGGCCTCGCGAGCGATCTGACCGTGCGGGAGGCGCAGATCGCGCGTCTGGCCGCCGATGGTCTGTCGAACCGGGAGATCGGCGAGCAGCTGTTCATCAGCCACCGGACCGTCGGCTATCACCTTAGCGCGGTGTTCTCCAAGCTCGACGTCGCCAATCGAACCCAGCTCCGCAACGCCCTAGACCGGGCGAGGTCCTCCTAGCGCAGCTGGTGACGTCGTCCGGGTGTCACGTCGTTTGACAGACGCGACGCAGCTGACGTCGCACGTACCGTCGCCATGACGAATCAACCGCGGAGGTGGCTGCTGATCATGGCTGACCCGACCATCGTTCTCGTGCACGGAGCGTTTGAGGACGCGTCGAGCTGGCGCCGGCTTTACGCCGAGCTGGCGGGCGACCGGCTCATGATCAAGGCGCCGCCGAACCCATTGCGCGGCGTTACCGTCGAAGACGCCGAGTACACCAGATGCGTAATCGAGCAGGTCGAGGGCCCGGTGCTGCTCGTCGGCCATTCGTACGGGGGGGCCGTCATCAGCGCGGCTGGGGTGGCTGACAACGTGGTCGGGCTGGTGTACGTCGCCGGATTCGCTCCCGATGAGGGCGAGGACCTCTGCTCACTGCAGTCGGACTTCCCCGGGACCGCCGACGGCCCGTACGTCAAGCCCTCGCCGCTGCCCGATGGCGCGACCGAGTTCACCATCGACCCCAGCAGGTTTCACGAGGCGTTCTGCGCCGATTTGCCGGCCGCGGAGGCAGCGTTCATGGCGATCTCCCAGCGCCCGCTGTCCGGAGTTGCCCTCGGCGAGAAAGCGCCCACTCCCGCCTGGCGGACACGCCCGTCATGGGCGGTCCTGCCGGCCGCCGACGGCGCGATCCATCCAGACGTTCATCACTTCGCCTACGACCGGATGGGGGCGACGGTCACCGTCGTCGAAGGAGCGTCACACGCTGCGATGCTCTCGCGCCCGGAGGTCGTCGCTGACGTGGTGCGCGAGGCCATCCGGAGCTGCGCGTCGGGCGGTAGCTGAGAATCCGTGTCCGACGAGGGAGGAACTATGTCCCCGCAGGTAGAGGGTCATCCGCTGCGTGGCCGCACTGCGGAGGTCGCCGCTATCGGCGCCCGCCTCGATGAGGTCCGATCCGGAGTCGGCTCGGTCATTATCATCGAGGGGAGGGCTGGTCTAGGAAAGACGCGGCTGCTAGAGACGTGCGCGTCAATGGCTGCCGAGCTTTCCTTCCGGGTAGGGCGCGGCGTAGCGGAACCTCATCGCCGGGCGGCCGGGCTTGACGTGCTCTTCGATGCGCTCTTCAGCGGCGACGACCCTCTCATCGCGCGCGACGCCCTCAGCGACCTGCACGCGTCCCCGGAGCAGGGGTTCTGGTTGCTTCAGGACATCCAGGCGCTCATTGAAAAGGCGGCACTGCGAGATCCGTTGCTCATCTGCCTTGATGACCTGCACTGGGCCGGCGACGCATGCGCCGCCGCGATGCGGCAGCTACCGAAACAGCTTTCCTCCCTGCCGGTCGGCTGGGTGATGGCATTTCGCCCGAACCAGGGCCCACCCCTGCTGCAAAGCGCTAAGGAACAGATGGAAGACGAGGGGGCCACGGTGATCAGGCTCGGCCCCCTCGGGCGCGAGGCCGTCACGGAGATCGCCACAGACGTCTTGGGCGCCGAGCCCGACTATGAACTTTTGCAGAAAGCCGATCAGGTCGGGGGAGATCCGTTCCTCCTTATCGAGTTCTTCCGCGGCCTGCAGGACGAGCGCAACGTGAGAGTCGAAGGCGGCCGGGCGACGCTCCTCGAAGACCGCATGCCACGACGCATCAGTGACGACATGCGCATCCGGCTGCTGCGGATGTCCCCGGCCGCATATCGGATGGCGACGCTCGCGTCGGCGCTGGGCAGGCTGTTCTCCGTACACGAGCTGGCTCAGCTGGCCCGGATGCAGATACCTGAGCTGCTGGAACCAATCAAAGAGCTTGTCCAGGCCAGCATCTTCATGGAGAGCGGCAACCGGCTGGCATTCGCGCACGACTTGATCCGCGAGGCAGTGCGGGCCAGCTCCTCCACACCGGTTCGCCGGGCGCTTGACCGTCAGGCGGCCGACGTCCTGCTGGCTGAAGGCGCGCTTCCCGTCGAGGTGGCGCAGCAGCTCGCCGCCTCCGCTGAGCCGGGCGACGAAGTCGCCATCGCCACCATCCTCGAGGCGGCGAGAAATCTCAGTTCGAGCGATCCGGCCACTTCCGCCGAGCTCGCCGGGCGAGCGCTCGAACTGGCGCCTCCACGACACACGCTCCGCGGTCCCCTTGTCGCGACGCGCGCGGTTGCCCTCTTCGCCGCGGGCCTGCTCGAGGAGGCGACCCGATTCGCCGCCTCGGCGTTGCGGCAGGCATTGCCCGCCGAGGAAGAGGCAACGGTCCGGCTGGCGGTGGCTGGCATATTTGACCTGTCCTCTGATGTGCGGGCAGACAACACCCGCGCGGCACTGGCATTGCCCGGGCTTTCGTCCGACACCCGTGCCCTGCTCTGGGCCTCGCTGTTCCACACCCTGGTGGTGGCCGGGCGAACAGAAGAGGCAATCGGCCTGTTCCCCGAGGCGCGCGATGCCGTGCCCGATGATCCTCAGCGGATCGGCTGGTTCACCCTAGAGCTGGCCCGGTCTGTCCTTCAGTACCAGCGGTCGGAAGTGAACGAGGCGCTTGAGATCCTCGCTGCCGCTCAGCAGCACCAGCTCCCCCGCCAAGATGACGCCAGGGAACGGATGGCGGACGCATTCAAGGCGTCGTTCCTCGTGGCTCTCGACCGCTTCGATGAGGCGTTTCACGTTGCGGACAGCGGTCTCGCCACCGCCCAGACAGATCGGCAGAACTGGGCGCTTCGGATGTTCGAGACCTGGAAAGGCCGACAACTGGCGCAAAGAGGGCGGCTAGCGGAGGCGGCGGTAGCTCTCGAAGGCCGCTTCAGCCTAGAGAACGCCGACCGGGTCATCGGAAGGGAGGCTCCCAACGTAGTCGCGCTGGGCAAGCTGAAGATCCACGTCGGGGACGACGCCGGCGCGCGAGAGATCGCGGAAATCGCCAAGCTGATGCTGAGAGCCAGCGCCCCCGCCGTCCAGCGCCATGGGGCCTGGTATCTCGCACTGCACGCGATGTCGCGGGGCGAAGCTGACGAGGCCCTCGGCTGGCTCCGCGCCCGTGGTCACGCCAACCGCCTGAAGCTGTTCCCGCTGTACCCCTTCGAGGTAGAGGACGATCCGCAACTGGTGCGAATCGCGATGGCCGTCGGCGATGGGGAACTCGCCGAGCGCATCATCGAGCAAGCGGAGCGTCGCTGTGAGCTCAATCCCGGCGTCGTCTCTTTCAAGGCAGCCGTCGCTCATGCGAGGGGGCTATGGCAAGCCTCGGCGCATGACCTGCAGACCGCTGCCTCGCTCTTCGCTACCGGTCCGCGCCCGCTGGCTGCGGCTTCAGCACTCGAAGATCTCGGACGCTTGCAGGCCTCCGCAGGCGCCACGGTCGATGCAATCAGCTCACTGGATCGCGCCCTGGCAATCAACGCGCAGGCCGGCGCAAGCTGGGACGCGGCGCGGGTACGCGGTCGGCTCAGGCAGCTGGGCGTTTTGCGGCGGAATGCTATTCCGAAGCGTCCAGGCACCGGCTGGGAAGCGCTGACCAGCACGGAAGCATCCGTCGCCCGCCTAGCTTCGCTAGGAAAAACCAACCGCGAAATTGCGGAGACGTTGTTCGTCTCGCCGCACACGGTGGACAGCCACCTACGCCACATTTTCGACAAGCTCGGCGTCAATTCCCGGATCCACCTGATCAAACTGGCCGGGCCGCCAGGCACTTCCGCCTGACGAATCACATGCCCAACCCGGTGCGTGTGTCGCATCGGGGACGGCTGCAGTCAGGGTTCACGCGCAGTGCAGTCGGGATATGGATACCGCTGTCACCCGCCGCGTCGCGACGATGGAGGTGATCGTCGGCCAGCAGTGAGGAGTGGTCCGTTGGCAGCGGAAGATGTTCTTGAGGTCCAGGTACTCCGTCACGTCTTTACCAGTGAACGGCCCTTCGCAGAGATCATGGACGGCATCTACGGCGGTATCAGCCAGCCTGACATCGGGAATCTGTTCCGGGAGCTCGGGGCGAGCACGTCCTACGAGCAGTTCACCTCGCTGGTCCGCCAGGCGCAGGGCAGCGCCGGTCTGATGCGCTTCCTCGAGCTCGAGCTTGACTCCGCGCTGGCGCTCGATCCCCGGGCCCAGAGCAGCGCCGGGCGCCGCCTAGTTCGGCTCATCGCCGGGAACCCGGTCACCATGGGCGAAATGACCAGGCACGTGCCCGACGCAGGCTCGTACGCGCCGGTCACCATCCTCATCGAGGAGCTGCCAGGCGGCGGAACCCGCCTTGCCTATGACTCCGTGGTCAGCGAGCTGGCCATCTACGACGACCCGGCCGCAACGCAAGTCGCCGAAAATCTCGACACCGAAGTACTGGACCTTTTGCGGCAAGTATCTGGCTTGTCGCCCCGTCAGGCCCCCTGAAGCGCCGGCACTTCCAGACCGCCAGGCCTCACCCCGGTCTCCTGCTCGCTCACGGTGGCGGGGCCGTGCGCGACTTAGTGTAATGCAGGGCCCGTTCGGACAAATTCAAAGACTCTGATTTTCGAACGGACGGTGGTCAGGGCAATCGCAGCACTGATTGAATCTCCGGCCGCTGCGGGCGTGTTCGGCTCAGCCCGGTCCCCGAACGGCGCTGATCCCCGCGCTAGCTCGCGGTCGTTACGGCTTTGGCCGCCGTCTCGATGAGGTCTGCCACCTCGCGGGGGGTGGGAGACCATCGCGACGTGGCCGGAGGGGATCTCGACGGTGGTGGCGCCCATGCGGGTGGCGACAATCTGAGACGTCACCTGGCGGGAGCGAGCCATCTCTCATGGGAAATGCAAGCTCGTCTAGCCTTTGTCCTGGTGCAGGACGAGATCCCGCGTTGGCTATACGCCTGTAGGGAGTCGCACTGCGAGCAGTGCCGCCGCCGCAGAGACGGACGCGGTTAGATGCTTTTCCTGTACTGCCGTCAGCGGCTGGCCGTGGCCGGACTGGAAGACTATGTCGTTCAGGGTGGTGAGCGTCCCCCGCGTGGCGGTCTCTGCAACCGGGTTTTGAGGATTTCCGCCGCGATGTAGGCGTCATGCGAC
>JBEKFH010000067.1:0-15223 GCA_050013415.1 Streptosporangiaceae bacterium
CTTTGGCGGCCCGTGGGCAGTGTTCGGCGCGAGTCAGTGGCAGCACCCCGCGGTGCTGGCGCTTGCCGCCGTGGGCGGAGTCTGGCTGATCAGCTTCGCGCTGGTGGCGGCCAATACCGCAATCGTGATCCTGATCGTGGCCCGGCGGATACCGATGCGGCTGCTGGGCGCGGCCGGCGCGGCGGTAGTGATCGCCGCCGGTCCCGTCGCGTTCGCGCTCACCCCGGCCGCGCCGGTCAGCCGGACCGTCACGATCGCTGTGGTCCAGCCAGGAGTGGTGCACAACCCCAGGCTCCGGGTGGACGCCAGCCAGCGGCTGTCCGCAGGCCTGCGCCGCGACCACGCCGACCTGATCGTCTGGGGCGAGAGCAGCGTCGGCTTCGACCTGGACAAGGACGTCTCGCTGCTGCGCCAGCTGGAGCGGCTGTCGGCCGCGGACGGCGCGCAGCTGCTGGTGAACCAGGACTCGATAGCGCCCGACGGCGCCAAGTCAAAGGTCGCCGTGCTGATCGGCAGCAACGGCATCGACGGCAGGTACGTCAAGACGCGGCTGGTGCCGTTCGGCGAGTACATCCCGTTCCGGCAGCAGCTCGGCTGGCTCGCCACGATCAGCAAGGCAGCGCCGCAGAACGTCATTCCCGGGACCGGTGCGCACATCATGCGGGTCACGCTGCCGGATGGCAGGCCGCTGACGATCGGGGTGCTGATCTGCTTCGAATCGGCGTTCCCCGACATGGCCCGGGTGGACACGGATCACGGTGCCCAGCTGATCATCTATCAGACCTCGGATTCCACCTGGCAGGCGGGCTGGGAGGAGTGGGTCCTGGCGCAGCACGCCGCACTCGGCGCGCTGCGCGCCGCCGAGACCGGGCGCCCGGTGGTCCAGGCCGCCCTGACCGGCGACTCGGCCGCGTTTGACCCGCGCGGGCGGCTGCTCGCATGGGCCGGGCCGGGCGAGCGCGGCGTCATCCTGGTCCGGCTGCAGCTCCCGGCGGCCTCCGCCCGGACGCCCTATGACCGGTTCGGCGATTACGTTCCGTGGACCGCCACCGGGATCGCGGCACTGGCCGGCGCCACCGCACTCCTCGGCGCGGGCGGCAGGCGGCGTCGCCCGGTTCGTCCGCATCGCCCGGCACGCATACTGTTGGAACGCAACCGCCGGCATGTTCCGTCGGCCTGAGGAGGCCCGGTGCGGCAAGACAGCGCATCAGGCTGGCGCCGGGGCGGGCTTCCGCCAGGCTGGCGCCGGGGCGGCGTCGCCGCGGCCGCGCTCGGCGGCGCACTGTGCCTGCTCCTCGCCGGATGCCAGGGCAGCTCCCCGGGGGCCGCGCCCGGCGGCAAAGGCTCGCCGGCGATCGTCGGCATGCGGCTGTCGATCACCCCAGCTGACGGCATCAGGCACGCCAATCCGGGCGACGGGATCACGGTCACGGCGTCCGACGGCACGATCACCGCGGTGACTGCGGATTACGCGGGCGGCCAGGCGGCGGGCCCTGCGGACGGTCCGCAGGACGGCGCAGTGACCGGGATGCTGAACGCCGCCAGGACTCGATGGCACAGCACCTGGACACTGGCCACGTCGGCGCGTTACACGGTCACCGCGCGCGGGATCAGCGCGTCCGGCCAGGCAGTCACCCGGACAGCCGCGTTCCGCACGCTGAGGCCGGCTCGTACGTTCCAGACGCTGATCTTCGAGGGTTACCACAAGACGTACGGCGTCGGCATGCCGATCATGCTCAGCTTCAGCCAGCCGATTACCGACAAGGCGGCGGTGGAGAGATCGCTCCAGCTGACGACCTCCAAGCCGGTCGTCGGCGCCTGGTACTGGGACGGCGACCAGACCCTGGACTTCCGGCCGCGTGGCTACTGGCCCGCCCGGACCAAGGTGAGCTTCACCGGCCACCTGGACGGCGTCGAGGGCGCCCCGGGCGTTTACGGCACCCACACGCTGACCCAGTCGTTCAGTATCGGCAGGTCGCTGATCGTGGTGGCGAGCACGGCGTCACA
Source organism: Streptosporangiaceae bacterium (assembly GCA_050013415.1). Taxonomy (GTDB): domain Bacteria; phylum Actinomycetota; class Actinomycetes; order Streptosporangiales; family Streptosporangiaceae; genus Palsa-506. The sequence goes on from JBEKFH010000067.1 coordinate 2,008, forward strand.
CCACATGAAGCTTTACCGGGACGGCAAGCTGCTGGACCGCTGGCCGATCAGCACCGGCCGGCCAGGTGACAACACGCCGAACGGCACCTACCTGACCATCGACAAGGGCAACCCGGTCCTGATGAAGGGCCCCGGATACCAGCTCGAAGTGCCCTGGTCGGTCCGGTTCACCTGGACCGGCGATTACCTGCACGACGCGTACTGGTCGGTCGGCGAGCAGGGCTACGTCAACGTAAGCCACGGCTGCGTGAACATGCCGCCCGCCGACGCCGAGGCGTACTACAAGATGGAACTGCCCGGCGATCCGGTGACCGTCACCGGCAGCCCCAGGGCGGGAGCATGGGACAACGGCTGGACCGAGTGGTTCCTGTCCTGGCGGAAGTACCTGAAGGGCAGCGCGCTGCACGAGGCCGTGCTGGCCGGGCCATCCGGCAGCACATTCGTCAGCCCGTCCTCGCTGCCCGCCGCGAACCCGGCCGCGCCGCTGGCCGGCCCCGCGCAGGGAAACTGGGCCGCCTCCTGAGGGGAGCTGCGCCGCCTCCTGAGGACAGGCGTCAGCCGCGGGCGGCGGCGAGCTCGTGGCCGGCCCCGCGCTGCAGTGCCACGCCGTCGACGGCGACGGTGATGATCCGGCAGCCGCCCTCCAGGTAAAGCCGCGCGGTGGCGCCATCCGAAGCGTGCACGCCGGCCGGCTTCCCGGCGGCAGCGCAGGCGGCCCAGACGCGCTCGAGCTCAGGCCGGAGCACCGGGTCACGCGGATCGAGGGCGCAGCCAAGGGACAGCGACAGGTCCCTGGGGCCGACGTAGATCCCGTCGACCCCCTCGATGGCCAGGGTGGCGTCAACCTCGGCGACAGCGCTGCGCGATTCCACCATGACGATGCACAGCGGCGTGCCGCCGCCGGCCAGCACCCCGCCCGCCGACCGGTATCCGTCCGGCGGGTAACGGCATGCCCCGGCCACGGCCGCTGCCTGCTCCGCCGACTCGACGTTCGGCACGATGACACCGTGGCAGCCAAGGTCAAGCGCGCGCCCGATATCGGCCGGGTGCGCGTACCGGACCCTGGCCAGCGGGGCCGCGCCGGCGAGGCTGATCGCCGTGGTCATCGCTGGCAGGTCCTGCTCGGTAGCGCCGCCATGCTGGAGATCGATAACCACGTAATCCAGGCCGCCGGCGGCCAGCATGCGGGCGCTGATGGCGCTGGGAAGCACGGACCAGGCCCCGAATACCACATCGCCGCGCCGGAGGCGGTCGCCGAGCACATCGGAATTCATCAGGCAAGCCAAGCACACCCGGCGGCCGGTTCGCCGGGGCCGCCGGCCCCGGCTAATCTGCGAATGCGTCAAACGACGCAAAGAGTCTAATACTCCTGCGCGTGACTGATCGACTACGCTGCGGTTCTAGACTAGGTGTCATAGAAACGAACGACTGTTAATAGTTAGTCAGGAGTGACATGCTTCGTAGCCGCCGGATCGCCGGCCCACTAAGCCTCGCCGCGGGAGCGCTCGCGGTCACCGTCACTGGCTTCGCCAGCCCGGCGCTGGCCGCTCCGGCGACCCTGGCCGCAGGGGCGACGGCAGGCCCGGTATCAACGGATCCGGCCAGCGGCACACCCCGGCTCGCATCCCGGCCCGACGGGGCTACCGAGCAGGTCCGGCAGCTCGTGCAGTGCGGCAAGACGATGTACGCGGTCGGCAGGTTCAAGGACATCAGGTGGAACGGCCGTACCTACATCCGGAGCAACGCGTTCAGCTTCCGGGCGACCTCGCCCTACACGATGTCCAACTGGAAACCAGACGTCGACGGCACGGTCAACTCCGTCGCCTTCGACGGCAGCGACTGCTACAGCGCCTACCTGGGCGGGTCGTTCAGTTCGGTGCACGGGAAGACCGCCAGGAACATCGCCAAGGTCAGCACGTCGACGGGCAAGGTGCGGACCGGCTTCGCCCGCGACGCGAACGCCACGGTCGAGACGCTGGTGGTGCATGACGGGCACGTGCTGGCCGGCGGTTTCTTCACCTCCATCAACGGCTCCGGGCTCAACTACTACGCCAGCCTCAGCCACCAGACCGGCCTCGACGACGGCTACCTGAACCTGGGGGTCTCCGGGCACTACAAGTACTCCGGCGTCGAAGAGAACCGGACCCGGGTGTACAACCAGCAGGTCAGCCCGTCCGGCTACCGCCTGCTGGCCGAAGGTGACTTCACCTCCGTGGGAGGCGTGCACCGCGAGCAGATCGTCATGCTCCGCCTGGGCTCGACGGAGGCCACGGTCACGAAGTGGCACTCCCCCGAGTTCGACGGGCACTGCAGCGACAGCGAGCCGTTCTACGTGCGCGAGGCGGCCTGGGCGCCGGACAGCCGCAGAATTTACCTCGCCGACACCGGCGACCATCCGCTGGGCCTCTCCGGCGGCGGGAAGAGGTACGGGCTGTGCGACGCGGCGGTGGCCTTCCCCGTGACGGAGAAGAAGGTCCGCCGCGAGTGGATCAACTACACCGGCTGTGACTCCCTGTATTCAACCGCGGCGGACTCCCGCACTGCCTACTTCGGCGGCCATGAGCGATGGGCGGACAACAGGCATGGCTGCAACAACATGGGCCCGAACGCGATCGACGCGCAGGGAATGGTGGGCCTGTCCGTGTCCAACGGCGGCGTGATGTGGAACCCCACCAGGTCACAGGGGCTCGGCGCCGACGACATGCTGGTCACCTCCCGCGGCCTGTGGATCGCCAGCGATAACTACATGAACAGCGACGGCAGCATCGCCGACAAGTGCGCCCACCAGACGGGCCATGCGGGCATCTGCTTCATGCCGTACGGATGAGCGCCGGCCGGCTCGCTGACGCCCCCCGTCACCCGCCGTCCGCCGTCCCCCAGGGGCAGGCGGCGGACGGGTATGGTGCGCATGTGACAACCCAAACGCCTGCGCTGGCGCCAGCCACCCGGACCGCGTTCCGCGAGGAGATGGACGACAGCCAGCGGTCAGCTCTGCTGAGCTGGCTGGCCTTCACGGCCACGTTCGTCACGGTGCGCGGTATCACCTACAGCATCCGGGCTGGCCGGGGGCCGTTTCGCAACCTCAGCGTCGGCAGCGAGCACCTGCACCACTACATGTGGGGCATCGCCCTGATCTCCGGGGTCGGCGCGGTTGCCGTGCGCGGCAGCGACCGGCAGCGCAGGCACCCCGCGGTGGCGATCAGCTACGGCTCAGGGCTCGCGCTCGTCGTCGACGAGTTCGCCCTGCTGCTCGATCTGAAGGACGTCTACTGGGCGCAGCAGGGCCGGATCTCGGTCGACCTGGGCGTCGGCGGCAGCGCGCTCGCCGGGACCTATTTCGCCGCGCTCCCGCTGCTGCGCGCGGTGAAGCGCCGCCGGCAGGCAGCCGGCTGACCGGCTGACCGCTTACCCGCCACCGTGCCGTCAGCCGAGGAAGCATCCGGGCGGGGACTCGCGGCGGAGACCTGTTTCGTCGAGGTGGCGTTCCTGCTGCCCGGCGTCGCCGCCGCGGTTGACGTGCTCGTCGCCCACCTGGGCGGGGTCAGCGACATCAACCGCTTCCCGACCGTCGTCCCCGGCCACCCGGTGGAGAACCTTGTCCTGGGGATTCTCAGCTACCTCGCCGTCGGCGCGGTCGTCCCGCTCGCCCTGCTGCTGCTGGCCAGGACCGGTCAGAGCCCGGCGGAACTCGGACTGAGAGTTCCCCGGTGGCGCGGGGACGTGTGGCCGGCGATCGGAATCATCACCGGCGGGTTCGGCCTGACCTTACTGGTGGCGCTGCCCTTCGGCGTCCTGCTCGCTCATCACAGCGGGCTGTTCGGCCAGGTCCCGACCGGGCACGTGCCGAAGTACTACATCATCTACGGGCTGGCCATCTCGGCGATCACGGCCATTACCGAGGAGACGCTGGTCAGCGGCTACCTGCTCACGAGGCTGGAGCAGCTCGGCTGGTCGCCGCGATGGGCGCTGCTGCTCAGCCTCACGCTGCGCACCAGCTATCACGTCTACTACGGGCTCGGGTTCCTGTTCACCATCCCGGTCGGTTACCTGCTCACCCGCTCCTTCCAGAAGCACCGCAGCCTGACCCGGCCGATCGTGGCGCACTTCCTCTATGACGCCATCTTGCTCACCATCAGCATCCTCGCGCCCTGACCGCGAGCCGCCTCAGCGCAGGATCTCCACGAGCAGCACCCAGGCGTTGAGCAGCCCGAAGATGATCGCCGCCAGCACGCTGGGCAGCAGCCAGTAGAGCCCGCCGCCGCCCTGCGCGAGCAGCGTGCCCCCCGCGATCGCCAGGGACCCGCAGCTCGCGATAGGCGGGAAGACCCGGCCGACCAGCCATGTCAGCCGCGTCTCCTGCTCTGACCGCGGCGTGCGGGCGTCGATCACCAGCTGGCAAGCTCCGACCAGCACCCCCGTGACAAGCAATTCCACCGCCAGCGCCGCACGGGACTGGCCGGGAACCAGCAGCAGGATGCCGACGAGCAAGGGCGTGGCGAACAAGATCAGGGTCTGCGCGGCCCGGGAGGGCAGGTTCGGGAACTTGAGGATCCGCTGGAGGTTGATGGAAACGGCCACGAAGAGCAGGCCGACCAAGGTCGCGGCGGTCGCTGCGATGGTGGCGCCGAAATCCGTCCAGCCGCCAGCGGCGTAGGCGGCCGTCACCGCGTCCGGCTCACCATGGCCGGCTCACCATGGCCGGCTCACCATGGCCGGCTCACCATGGCCGGCTCACCATGGCCGGCTCACCATGGCTGCGGCGGGCCAGCGAGCCCGCCGTGATACGCCTCATGGCAGCACAGGATAGGACCGGGCTCAGGCCGGATGAAACCCGCCTGGCAGCCGATCACGGGTACCGGGCCGGCCGTCAGCGCGAGCCGTTACGGGCGCCCGGTGCGTAACCTCGGTTTTATGGCTTCTCATCTCCCCCTGCCGACCCTGCTGTCCCAGGTGCTGATCGCGTTCACGATCGAGTTCGACAACGAGGCCGAGCACCGTATGCCGCACCGGACGACGACCGTGCCCACCGCTGCCGATTCGCGGCCTCGCCCCTGGCTGGTGTCGATGGCGATGTGGTCGAACTTCCTGCAGTTCGTCACTGCCGACGGGGTGCCGCTGCACGAGCTTGACGGCCAGGCCCGGATCACGAACCTGGGGGGCCTGGAGAGGTGGCGGTACGTCGCCGTCGAGCCGGACCCGGCAGACAGCCGGCCCAAGCCGCCCCGGGGCGACTGGATTGTTCGCCCCACTCCCGGGGGCAGGCGGGCGCAAGAGATATGGCGGCCGCTGGCGGGCGAGATCGAGGAGCGCTGGCAGGCACGGTTTGGCGCGAAGGAGATCGGCGGGCTCCGGTCCTTGCTGGGGGATGTGACCCGGCAACTCGACCCCGAGCTGCCGTTCTATCTTCCGGTGGTGTGGCATCAGATGTTCGCCGCGCTACCCCGCTTTGACTGGGCGGCACTCGCCAGACGGCCGGGCGTCACCGCTCCCGGCCTTGATCTGTCCGTTCTATTGTCCAGGGCGCTGCTCGCGTTCGCCCTCGACTTCGAGCGCGAGTCTCAGCTGTCTCTCACGATCAGCGCGAACGCCCTGCGGATCCTGGGCGGCCGCGGCACGCCATTCCGGGATCTGCCGCGGCTGGCCGGGGTGTCGAAGGAAGCGATCAGCATGTCGGTGGGGTTCCTGGAGCGAAACGGCTACGTCGCGGTCGAGTCCGATCCGGCCGCCGTCAGGACCAAGCTGGCCCGGCTGACTGCGAAGGGCCAGCGGGCCCAGGAGGCGTACCGGCTGCTGCTTGCCGCCATCGAGGAGCGCTGGGAGACGCGGTTCGGCGCGAAGGAGATCGGCGAGCTCCGGGCCTCGCTGCAGGGGCTGCTCAGCCGGGCCGACGGCGGGCAGCCGCGCATGTCACAGGGATTGCAGCCGTACCCGGGCGGGTGGCGGGCGCAGCGGCCTTACGTCAAGCAGACCACCGCGGTCGTGGGCGATCCCAGCGGGACGCTGCCGCACTATCCGATGGTGCTGCACCGCGGCGGGTGGCCCGACGGCAGCTGACGGCCGCATGCGCTCCCTACTCTTCCTGCTCCGGATCGAACATCTTGTCGACCGTGAGGTCAAAGAACCCCGCGATCCGGAACGCCAGCGGCAGCGATGGCAGGTAGCGGCCGCTCTCGATCGAGATCACCGTCTGTCGAGACACGCCCAGCGCCGCCGCCAGCTCAGCCTGGGACATCCCCCGTCCGGTGCGCTGCTCCCTGACCCGGTTCCGCATGATGTCAAGGTTACTTAACTTGATCGATATGTCAAGCGACCTTTACGACCACGACGTATCGGCGGCCCTGCTGCTCATGACCGGTTCCGCGTGGAGGGCGTAAATCATGAATGTCACCCCGCTGCACGCATGCTCTCCTCATGATTCGTGGCGACCTCAGGCATCTCGCGCCCGTCTTCGCACGCGGCATCTCGCTCCCGGGTCAGTTTCACCAGCGTGGTTGGCACTTTACTGTCGCTGTTTCAGCAGTGCAGTCCCAACGACGCCATTGACGCCTCCGGCAGAGCCTGCTCTGGCATAATGACCGGCTTGCTATTGATCGTTCAACGGTATATAACGTTGGCATGGGCACGCGAGCGATGCAGGAAGCGACCTTCATGATCCTCACCGCGCTGGCCAGCGGCAGCCAGCACGGGTACGGGATCATCACCGACGTGCAGGAGATCTCCGGCGGCCTGCTCCGGCTGCGGCCCGGGACCTTGTACACCGCGCTGGACCGCCTCCGCACCGACGAGCTGATCGAGGCGGACCGGGAGGAGATCGTGGACGGGCGGCTGCGCCGGTACTACCGGCTCACGCCTGCGGGCGCCAGCCGCCTCGGCGCCGAGGCGGCCCGGCTGCAGGCTCATGCCAGCGCCGCGCTGACCCGGCTGGACCTGGCGGGGGGGACGGCGACATGACTGACCAGGCTCGCCTGGAGCGGGGGTACCGGCGGCTGCTGGCGTGCTATCCCCGGGCGTTCCGGCGGGACAGCGGGCCGGAGATCCTCGCGGTGCTGATGGCCGCCGCCCCGCCCGGCCGGCGCCGGCCCGGCCTGGCCGAGGCCGCGGACCTGATCGGCAGCGGCCTGCGGATGCGGCTGCGCCCCGGCGTGCCTCAGTCGGCGCGCACCGTGCGGGCAGCCGTCCGGCTGATGTATGCCGGCGCCGCCCTCCCCACTGCCTACCTGATCGTCGTGCTGGCCTACCTCGGCGTCCACGGCATGCAGGCGGTGCGCTGGCCGCATCGCGCGAGCCTCACCGCGGCCCAGGTCAGCGAGCATAAAGCGGTCATCATCATGGTGGTGACCGTCACCCTGCTGATCATGACCGCGCTGTGGCTGTGGATGGCGCGGGCGAACGGCCGGGGCCGGAACTGGGCGCGCATCCTGTCCACCGTGCTGTTCGGCCTGACGACACTGAATCTGACCAGCGTCTTCGGGCCGCCGGGGTTCCGGATCGGGGTCGGTGGTCCAGGTGCCAGCGGGATCTTTTCCGTGCTGATGTGGCTGGTCGGCCTCGCCGCGTTGTGGCTGCTCTGGCGCCCGGCGTCCAGCGCGTACTTCAGGCCGCCGGGCTTCACCGAGGCCGGGCACAGCGCGCAGCCGTCTTCCCGGACGTGATCGTCCCGCTTACGGGAGCCGTGTCATCAGGCTCGCGATGGCCGCGCCGTAGGGCATGGCAATCCATCGCGCGGCGGCTCGCTGGCCCGTCATTCCCCGGCGGCTTCGCGGGCTGCGCGCTCCACCCTGTCACGGTGGGCCTGCCACCACGCCTGGTCACCGGGCGGCATGTTCAGGATCTCGCTCGTCCGCCCTACGGCCCCGTCGATGAGCTCCCGGATGATGTCTGCCTGACCGGCATGCCGGCCGGTATCGGCGGCCACGCGGACCAGGATGTGGTGCAGCGTGACCTCGTTACGGCCGGCTGGCCACCAGGGCACGTGGCCGATGGCATCCAGCTCCAGCGCGTCGATGGTGGCATCCGAGTGCGCCCAGGCGCGCCGGTAACGGCCGGTGATGAACTCGCGTGACTCCTGCGGGGTCGCCCACATGTCGGAGTTCGGGTCGGCCTCGTCCCACGGGAGCTGATCCTCGGGACAGGGACGGCCGAACGTGTCGCCGAAGTACCCCAGCTCGACGCCTGCCTGATGCTTGACCAGCCCGAGCAGGTTGGTGCCAGTCGGTACCAGCGGGCGGCGGATGTCGTACTCGGAAAGACCGTCCAGCTTCCACAAGAGTGCCTCGCGGCCTTCCTGCAGGTAGCGGCGCAGGTCAGCCTTCGGGTCATGCACGGTCATGCGGGTATCCTTCCACGGTCGCCAGCCCAGGCTTGCCTCCCGGCGAGCCGGTTACGGCTTCACGACCCTGGTCACGATCCAGCGATGCTTGCCGATTTTGCGGATAGCGTGGCCTCCGGTCTCGGCGGCGCCGGGTTGGCTGCTGGCCTACGGGCGGGTGGCGTGGAAAGTCCAGTCGTCGCTGCCTGGCCCTGGCTGGTGGGTCTCCTGGTAGTCGCCGGTGACGGTTATCCCGGTGAAGCCGGTCTCAGTGAGCAATCGGGTGAACTCGGCCAGGCTCCAGTGCTGTAGCCGGAATAGCTGCAGCTCGGTGCTGACGAGGCCGCCATCGCGCCATTTCTCGTAGCGCAGGAACCGGGTCTGCTGGCTGGCCGCCGGGTCGTATTCGATGTGCATGGTCTGCAAGGTCCACACGAACGGGCCGCGGCGCCAGTAGCGCACCGGCTCAGGCTCGGTGACCAGCCGCAGTGCCGGGACGTCCACGATGAGCTTCCCGCCGGGAACCAGTGACTGACGGAAGGCGGTCAGGGCCTGCCGTGCTGCCAGCCGGCCGTCCAGCAGGGTGATGGACCCGGCCGGGACGATGACCGCCTGGTAGGCACCCGGACGCACGAAGGTGGTCATGTCGGCTTCGCGCAGCTCCGGGTCCAGGCCCCGGTCGTGACAGTGCTGGCGGCAGGCGGCCAGCATCTGCGGCGAGGTATCCAGGCCTTCCACGTCGAGCCCTGCTTGCAGCAGCGGGATCAGGATGCGCCCGGTTCCGGTCGCGGGCTCCAGGATCCGGCCGGTGATCCCGGCGAGCTGGCGGCGGTAATACTCAACGTCCCCGAACGACGACCCGATGGGCTTGTCCAGGTCGTAAACCTCGGTCGCCAGCATCCCGTAGTCCCAGCTCAAGATCCCGCCTCCTGGATGGGCGCCTGGCGAGGCTCTACCATCGGGGCCGCCCTGGGCGCGAGCACGGACGCCTTCTCCCAGACCGAGACGTGCGATCTGCTGTCGGTGGTGAAGGGCGCCCGGTTCCAGCCGGCCCAGCGGTCGCGGAAGCCAAGCCCGGCGAGCTGCGCTTCCTGCAAGGTCAGGTTGTTGATCGTGTTGTACACCAGGTAGGCCACCGTGAAGGTGCCGTCGACTCTGGTCGTGGCCATATCGCCGATGGTCACGTCGATGACCTCGCCGCCCGGCTTGCGGCGGAGCCTGGCCGCCATGGCCCGGGACAGCTCGATGCCGTGCACCGGCACACCGCGCTGCGACAGCGGCAGCCCGATGCGGCCGGTGCCGATGGCCAGCTCCAGCGCCTGCCCGCTGCCCGCCAGCTCGGCAAGCAGGCTGACCGCCGGGCCGATAGCCGCCAGCTGGTTCATACGGTCGGACGGGTCGTCGTAGTTCGCTGCAACGCGCTCGCCGAAATACCCGTCTGGGTCATCCACGGACTGAGAACCTAACGTGCCCGGACTGGCGACGGCCAGCCATTTTCCTCCGCGCGGATGGCGCGGAGCCGCCGGCCTCTACCAGTCGATGCTGCCCGAAGTACTGCCCGGCGCGGAGCAAGCTGAAGGAACTCGGGCAGCTGGGCCGGTGGATGAGGAGGACCGGTGCGGGCACCGCTCTTGACAGGTCACCTATCAAAATGATATCACTTTGATAGGTACCGGAGAGGCCGGACACCAGAGGCCGCAGGAGATATCCCGATGAACGCACACGACGACGACACCGCCCGGAAAAGGCTGCCTCCGCGCACCGGCATGCGGCGCCTGATCAACCCGATGACGTACCGCCATCTGCGCGGCTTTGGGCTCACGCATATTGCCGCTGGCTGTGTCCAGGCCGCCGCGGGCCTTGTGTGCCTCTGCTACGGCGTTTACGGATGGGCAGCGTTCTTCCTGGTTATTGCGGCGCTGAATCTCGCGGGTGGCTCCTGGTACCTCACCATCGATCGGTCCGCATCTGCCTGAACCTGAGCTGCGACGGGAGGCCGGGCACTGTCGCCAGCCCGCAGCGCCGCGCAACGTCTACCAGTCGTCGATGATCCGCGCTCTGGGCCGGTATGGCGGGCCTGCGACGTGCCGCAGCACCACATGGGGAGGCGGGCCATCGCGTTCGCGTCGTCAGCGCGGTCCTGGCGGACCCTCATCGAGCCCACGTGACGTTGGTAGGACCTCGCTGACCGCGGCAAGATCGCCCGGCGGGATGCTACCGGAGGCCCAGAACGGTCAGCAGAGCTTCGTCGATGCCCCACTGCTGCTCCGGACTGACCCGGTCGACAAGGTCGCCCAGGCGACTGGCGTCGACTGCGCCAACCTGCTCAACAAGGACGCGGGTGGTATCACCCAGCAGGTCGATCTCAGGACGGAACGACGCGGCCCGGGCGCTGTGCGATGTCGGAGCCACGAGCACTACCGACCGGGGCAGCAACTCGTTCGCCTGGACGATCACGCCGTACCGGCGCCCCTGCTGCTCGTGACCGGTTCCGCTGGGAGGGCGGAACTCGTGAACGTCACCCCGGAGCACGCATGCTCTCCATGAACCCGGCGAGCTCGATCATCTCGCGCCTGTCATCATCGTCGGCCTCAAGGGCGGCGACCTCGCCAGCCAGGGCAGCGCGCTTCCGGAGAAGACCCGCACTGTCGAGGAGCGCGCGGCGTATAGCCTCGGACCTGCTGATGCCGGTCGCCTCAAGCTGCGCGAGCGCGTGCATAGCTTCGGCATCCAGGCGGACGCTGATGGCCGAGGACATGCTCAAAGTGTATCACGATATGTCCTACAGGCCACCCGTAGTCATGATCCAAAGCGGGCGAGGCACACCAGCACTTGCAGCAGCGTCGGTATCCAGCCCATCGACTTGGGAAGCGTCGTTTATTAAGATGACGATTTGATGGCTTTGCCCGCCAGAAAAAGGTCGAATATGACCGAGACCTACGACGACGGCACGGTCGTGTGCGGCCCGACCGGCTGGAGATTCACTCCTACTACTTCCCATTCGGTACCAAGAGCGTCCCTTACACGCAGATCAAAGGTCTCCAACGGATCGAGATCAAGGGCGTCTGGTCCGGCAAGTGGCGCATCTGGGGAACAGGCAACCCACGGTACTGGGCCAACCTCGACACGAATCGACCGAAGAAGAAGGTCGGCTTCGTCGTTGACCTTGGACGCAATGTCAGTCCCATCGTAACCCCCGACATGCCCGACGAGTTCGAGTCCGTGCTCCGCGACCGAGCGGACCTCGGAGCGGGCAACGCCCGTCAGATGAAGGGTCCCTTCATCTGACTGTGCTCTCAGCGCCTCAGCTAGGGAGCGCCGCGTCTTCCTGCTCAGAGCCTCCCCAGGTCCGGCTCGCGTGAACACTCGTACGGCAGTTCGTGGGCTCGGTGGATGTCATCGATGACCGGCACCGTGGCCGCTGGTTGTGCCGAAGTCTGCGTTGGCTACGTAGACGGAGAAATTGGCATTGCCAGACTTAGCCCGGCTGCCAGTGGCGTTCGAAGCGCTGTCAGGGGCCAGCGTTGTCGCGGGGTAGCAGGGTGAAACTGCCACCCGACAGCGGGGCGACCGCGCGGAAGTCACGTTCGTCGAACGTCAGCAGCCGTCGCGTCCGGAACCGGTGGGCAAGGATTACCACGGAAAGGTCAGCCAGCCCAAGATCAAGGGCGGCATACTGCTCATCCAGCCTGGCCACCATGCCATGCTCATCCGCGGTCAGTCCCTCTACCCGGAACCGCCCTGCCGCCACATCGCGCAGGAACGCCCGGGCCGCCAGCACGCTCCCGCGCCGGCGGATCAGATAGTCCACCTCCGCAGACACCGGCGCAGGCACGACCAAGTCGCCGCCCTCGGCCCGCAGCAGATCCCCGACCGCGCCGTGGAGCCGGTCACGGGAATCCCCGAGCGCGACCAGCGGCGCAGCGTCAACGATCAGGGTCACCCTCCGAACCCGGCGAGCAGATCCTCCTCCGGCACATCCGCGACCGAAGAGCCATCCCCCGTCCACGCGCCCTCAAGCGCGAAGACCCGCGGGACGGTGCGTGCCTGCTCATACGCTGACAGCGCAGCCCGCACGATTTCCGCCTGGCTCCGGCCCTCCTCGGCAGCGATCCGGCGGAGCCGTTCCACGTCTGAGTCATCGAGATAGATGCTGGTCTTCTTCACCTATGTAGGGTAGCACGTAGGGTAGACGATTTTCCCAGGCACCCCGCCGACCAGATCGGCTCCAGCTTCGACCGGGGACGCGATTATATGCGTGGAGCGGGTGACGGGAATCGAACCCGCACTGTCAGCTTGGGAAGCTGATGTTCTGCCATTGAACTACACCCGCGCAACTGCCGACCACGTCCCGCCGCGCCGCAGCAGCCGCGCAGAACCTCGGTCCGACACGACATGCTACCGGAACCGGTAAGTTGCCAGCGTGCTGCTCTCCGACCGCGACATCCGGGCCCAGGTCGAGTCAGGCCGGGTCACGATCGACCCGTACGCCCCCGAGCTGATCCAGCCGTCCAGCATCGACGTGCGGCTCGACCGGTTCTTCCGGGTGTTCGAGAACCATCGCTATCCGCACATCGACCCGGCGGTGGAGCAGCCCGACCTGACCAGGCTGGTGGAGACCGCGGGCGACGAGCCGTTCGTGCTGCACCCCGGCGAGTTCGCGCTCGCCTCCACCTACGAAGTGGTGACCCTGCCCGACGACATCGCCGGGCGCCTAGAAGGCAAGTCGAGTCTCGGCAGGCTGGGGCTGCTGACGCACTCCACGGCCGGCTGGATCGATCCCGGGTTCTCCGGGCACGTGACCCTCGAGCTGTCCAACGTGGCCACGCTGCCGATCAAGCTGTGGCCCGGGATGAAGATCGGCCAGCTCTGCCTCTTCCGCACCAGCTCGCCCGCCGAGCACCCGTA
>JBEKFH010000068.1:0-15166 GCA_050013415.1 Streptosporangiaceae bacterium
ACACAGCCAAGGATGACGGTGGGGCGATCGACAACGGCGACACCTACGGCAGCGGCACGCTGACCGTGACCGGCTCCACCTTCACCGGAAACTCCGCCGTTGACGGCGGGGCGATCGACAACAGCGACAACCACGGCAGCGGCACGCTGACCGTGACCGACTCCACCTTCGCCGCCAACACGGCCACCAGTAATGGCGCGACGATCGACAACGGCGAGACCGGCGGAGAGGCCAGCGTGGACGTGGCGGCGGACATCTTCTACGGCGGCTGCGCCCAGGCGGGCGGGTCGTGGGACGACGCCGGGTACAACGCGGGCACCGACGCCAGCTGCGAGAAAGGCGGCACCAGCGACTCCACGGCGCTGACCCCCTCGGAGCTGGGGCCGCTGGCCAGCAACGGCGGCCCGACCCAGACGATGCTGCCGCTGGCCGGCAACCCCGCCCTGGGCATCGTCCCGCCCGCCACCACGGTATCGCTGGGCGGCGGCAGCGTGACGCTGTGCCCGGTCACCGACCAGCGCGGCATCACCAGCGCGCCCGGCAAGGCCTGCGACGCCGGCGCCGTCCAGATCCAGCTCGCCGCCGGCCGCCCGTCAGTCACCAGGGTCACCCCCGCCGCCGGGCCGGTCACCGGCGGCACCACCATCACCATCACCGGCACCCGCTTCACCCCCGGCGCCCGGGTCGAGCTCGGCCAGGGCGCCGGCCCCGGCCCCACCGCCATCATGGCCACCAGCGTCCACGTGACCTCCGCGCAGAAGATCACCGCCGTCACCGGCGGGCCCGCCCGCCCCGGCAACTGGCACGTCTTCGTGATCACCCCAGGCGGCACCAGCCCCGCCACCCCCGCCAGCGCCTACCACTACGACGCGCCCCCTGTGATCACCGCGCTCACCCCCGCCCACGGCCCCGCCGGCGGCGGCACCCGCGTCACCATCCACGGCAGCGACCTCAAACCTGGCGGCACAGTCCTGTTCGGCACCACCCCCGCCGGGCACCTCACCTACCTCTCCGCCCGCGAGGTCACCGTCACCGCCCCCGCCGGCACCGGCACCGTCACCGTCACCATCACCACCCCCGGCGGCACCAGCGCCCCCACCCCCCACGACCAGTACCACTACACCTGACCCCGCCCGGCCGCCGCTGACTGCCGGGCTTCCATCGAAGACCCGCGGCGCCGCCCGCTTGAGCTCCGCACAAGGATTACGTTGGCTGGAGCCGGCCAGAGTCGTTCCTGAACCCTGTTATGTTGTCGTATCCGGGCAGCGTGACCTGCCCGGTGTAACCCGCCATGCTGGGGCTCTGGTTGTCGAAGGTGGTCAGGCTCGGCCGCCAGATCCGGCTTCAGCCACACTGGCGGCCACGGTCGTGCCGACTGCCAGTGCTGTCGCGCCCAGGACCGCGAACTGCATCCTCAGTCTGGACATCGCTCTCCTCGCAAACCCGGGGCGAAGGCATCTCGGCCAGAACAGACCCGCATATCCCTTGGATGCGGCTGGCTGGCAGCGGTGCTGCAGGCGTGGCTGCCCGTCCGGTCCGGCTGAGCGGCTGGCTGGCAGCGCCGCGGATGGTCAGGGCACCCCCACGTCCGCGACCGTGCCCCCGGAAGAGCCGTTGACCCCGGCAACAAAGCACAGCGCGGCCGACGGGCAGGCGACGCCGGAGAGCAGCCCGGCTACCGTGATGTCCTGGACGCTCTGCCCGGCTGGTACCGCTCCGGTCGCCGAGTCGAGCGGGGCCGCCGCTCCCCCGCTGTCGGTATCTCCCGCGCCCGCGCACTGGGCAGCCTGCGGGCAGGCCACCCCGATGAGCTCGAAGGTCCCGGTGATGTCCTGGACGCTCTGGCCCGCGGCGATCGCGCCCGTCGCGGCGTCCAGCGGCACGGCCTGGCCGGGCCCGGTCGCCCCGTGGTAGCCCACGGCCAGGCAGCCGGTCGCCGAGACGCAGGACACGCCGTTGAGCTGGAAGGTGCCCGGGATGACCTGGACGCTCTGGCCGCTCGCCACGGCGCCCGTCGCCGGGTCGACGGGCACCGACACGCCCTCCGGAGTGTCGTTGCTGCCGACAGCAAGGCACAGCGAAGACGAGACGCAGGCGACGCCGTCCAGGCCCACGGTCCCGGTGATGGCCTTGGCGCTCTGGCCGGAGGCGATCTTTCCGGTCGTGGCGCTGAGCGGCACCGCCACCCCCGCCCCGCCGGCGTTGAACCCCACGGCGACGCAAGCGGAAGCCGAAGGGCAGGCCACCCCGGTGAGCTCGGCCGTTCCCTTGATGTGCTGTACGCTCTCGCCGCTCGCCACGGCGCCCGTCGCCGCGTCAAGCCGGACCGCGATTCCGACGTCGGGACCATCGCCCCCGACGGCGAGGCACAGGGTGGCAGACGGGCAGGACAGCGCCGAGAGCGAGACGGTCCCCGAGATCTTCCGCAGGCTCCCGCCGCTCGGGAACGCGCCGGTCAGCGGGTTCAGCGGCGCGGCCACGCCCTCGGGGGAGGCGTTCTGCCCGACCACATCACAGAGGGTTCCGGACGGGCAGGCCGCGCCATACAGCACGCTCGAGCCGGCGATGGCCTCCGGGACCGGCAGCTGAACTGCGACGCCGTCGCTGGCGCTGCCCTGGCCGACCACCATGCACAGGACCGCCGAGGAGCAGGCCACGCCGCGGAGCGTGGCGGTCCCGGCGATGGTCTGGGCGCTCTGGCCGCTGGCGATCGCGCCAGTGGACGGATCGAGGGACACGGTTGTGCCGACCATCGAGGCGTTGCTCCCCGCGGCCAGGCAACTGGCCGCCGACGGGCAGCCAGCGCCGTAGAGCACCTGGGTCCCCGGTATGTCCTGGACGCTCTGGCCGCTGGCGAGCGCTCCGGTCGAGGGGTCGATCGGCGCCGCCGCGCCCTCGGTCGTGCCATCGTCTCCCACGCCGAGGCAGAGCGTGGCCGAGGGACAGGTCACGGCGACCAGGGATCCGGTTCCGGGGATGATGGTCTGGACGGCCTGGCCGGTGATGATCTGCCCGGTCGCCGGGTCGAGCGGCACCGCCACTCCGCCCGCCGAGGGGTTGAATCCCACGCCCACGCACAGGGTGCTTGACGGGCAGGCGACGCCGAAGATGCTGCGGAAGCCTCCCATGTCCTGGACGCTCTGGCCGCTGGCGATCTTCCCGGTCGCCGGGTCGATCGGCACGGCCGCGCCCGATCCCGAGCCGTCGTTGCCCACGGCCAGGCACAGCGTGGCCGACACGCAGGCCACGCCGTCAATGAATCCGGTCCCCGAGATGGCATGCGTGCTCTGCCCGCTCGCGATGAGCCCGGTCGACGGGGCCAGCGGCACGGCCGCGCCCGCCGAGCCGGTGCCCCCCACGCCCAGGCACAGGGTGGCGGACGGGCAGGCCACGCCGTCGAGGTTCTCGGTCCCCGCCACGGCCTGCACCGCGCTGCCGCTCGGCACCTCCGCGTTCGCCGGGCTTAGCGGCACCGCCACGCCCGCCGACTCGTCGGAGATGTCGCCCACCGCCAGGCAGGCCGAGGTCGTCGGGCAGGCCACCCCGTAGAGCTCCGTGGTCCCCGCGACCGTCTCGGTCACGGCGACGGCCGCCGTCACGCCGCCGGTGTCCTCTCCTCCGACGCCCAGGCAGAGGGTGTCCGACGCGCACGCCAGGCCGTAGAGCGCGGTCGCCGAGATGTCCTGGGCGCCCTGGCCGCTGGCGACCGCCCCGGTCGAGGGGGCCAGTGGCACGGCCACGCCGGTCACGTCGCTGCCGCCGATGGCCTCGCAGAGGCCGGCCGACGGGCAGGCCACCCCGTACAGCTCCGGCTCGGAGAGATCCTGGGCGCTCTGGCCGGCGGCCACCGCCCCGGTCGAGGCCGCGAGCGGCACGGACACGCCGTTGTCCGTGCCGTCGACTCCCACGCCCAGGCAGAGGGCCGCCGACGGGCAGGCCACGCCGATGACGATCTCCGTCCCGGCGATGGCCTGAACGCTCTGGCCGCTGGCCACCGCCCCGGTCGGGGGGTTCAGCGGTACCGCCACCCCGGCGCCGGAGGAATTGCTGCCCACCGCCACGCAGAGAGTGGCCGACGGGCAGCCCACGCCGTAGAGGAACTCGGTCCCGGCGAGGGCCTGGGCGCTCTGGCCGCTGGCGACCTGCCCCGTCGAAGCATCAAGGGGCACCACCACCCCGACGTTGCTGGCGTTGAATCCCGCGGCCACGCAGGCGGACGCCGACGGGCACGCAACGCCCTCAAGGGTCGCCGTCCCGGTGATGGCCTGGGCGCTCTGGCCGCTGGCCACCGCCCCGGTCGCGGGGTTCAGCGGTACCGCCACCCCGGCGCCCGAGGAATTGCTGCCCACCGCCACGCAGAGAGTGGCCGACGGGCAGGCCACGCCGACGAGAGCAGCGGTTCCCGCGATGTTCTCGGCGCTATGGCCGCTCGCCACCTTTCCCGTCGAGGGGGCAAGGAGAACGGCCACACCCTGCGTCTCGCCGGCGTTCAGCCCGACGCCCAGGCACACGGTCGCCGACAGGCACGCCACCTGGTTGAGGCCGCTGGTTCCGGCGATCTTGCGGGCCGCGGCCGCAGCGGACGAGGCCGCGGCGGACCAGGTTGCGGGGGACGAGGCCGCGGCGGGGGCCGGAGAGGAGGCCGCGTCCGCGGCCGAGGCGAAGGCGGAGGGCGAGGCAGAGGCCAACAGCAACGAGGCGACCAGGGTGCCGCCTGATGCCGCGGTCAGCAGACGCTTCCGGAAGGCGAGCACGCTTCCCCCTACCGTCGTGCGTCGACCGTACCTCTCAAAGGGCAGCTAATCCATACCTCTCGAGGGGCAGCTCGCCGGCGGTAAGCCTGGTCAGCCGACCCTGGTAAGCCTGGTCAGCCAGCCGGCGGTAAGCCTGGTCAGCCGGCCTCGGCGGGCTCGAGCACGAACACCGGAATCTGGCGCGCGGTCTTGCGCTGGTACTCCGCGTACGGCGGGTACGCGGCGACCGCCCGCTCCCACCACCGGGCGCGCTCGTCGCCAGTGACCTCCCGGGCGATCATGTCGTGCTTACGCGGGCCGTCCTGCAGCTCCACCCGCGGATCGGCGCGGAAGTTGTAGTACCAGAGCGGATGGGTCGGGGCACCGCCCTGCGACGCCACCGCGGCGTAGCTGCCGTCCTGCTCCACCCGCATCAGCGGCGTCTTGCGCAACTTGCCGCTGCGCGCCCCGCGGCTGGAAATGATCACCACCGGCAGGCCGGTGTCGCGCAGCGTCGTCCCGCGCGTGCCGCCTGACTTCTCATACAGCTCGACCTGCTCGCGGACCCAGGCCTGCGTACTCGGTTCATAATCACCCTCGACCGGCATGCCGCCAGTCAACACCCCCGGCCGGCGCCGCCCGGGCGCGGGGGGCCCGGGCGCGGGGCCGGACGTGAGCCCTTGCCCGCGGTGCCGGATCGGTCCCGGTTATCGTGTGCGAATGGCCCAGCAACTGATCACCGAGCGACTCATCCTGCGGCCGTGGAGCGTCGATGACGCGGAGCAGGCGCTGGGCGCCTATGGCGCCGCGGACGTGGCGCGCTGGCTGGCCCCGGCGATGGACACGGTGCATGACCCGGCGGCCATGCGGCTGGTCCTCCAGCAGTGGGTCGCGGAGGACGCGCGGATGATGACGCCGGCCGGGCGGTGGGCGATCGAGCGCCGCGAGGACGGGCGCCTGATCGGCGGGGCGACGCTGCTGCCGCTGCTGCCCGACGAGGAGTTCGAGATGGGCTGGCAGCTGCACCCGGACGCGTGGGGCCACGGCTACGCCACCGAGACCGGCCTGGCGCTGGCCCGGTGGGCGTTCGAGCAGGGCATCGAGCAGGTCATCGCAGTCGTGCGGCCGGCGAACGCGCGTGCCGCGGCAACCGTGCGCCGGATCGGCATGGAGTGGGTCGGCGAGGCCGACAAGTACCACGGCCTGCACCTGCAGGTATTCCGGCTCCGCCCAGGCGACCTGGCGTGAGCAACGGGGCCGGTCAGGCAGTCACGCCGCCACCTGCGGCTCCCGTCCTGGGTCAGTCGCGGGCTATCGGCTGTTCTGCCGGGCTCTGTTTCTGGCCTGCTCGGCCGGGTTCCTGGCCCGCTCGGCCGCGAGCTCGCGCTGCAGCTCGCTGACCTCGGCCTGGAGCTCCAGGACGCGCCGGATCGCCGGCATGGTGAACCCCTCTCCGACCAGGCTGACGACCTGCTGGATGCGGGTGATCTCATTGCGGCTGTAGCGCCGCTGGCCGCCCGCCGAGCGAACCGGCTGGACGACCTCCTGGGCGTCCAGCCGGCGCAGGAACGCCGGCTGGAGGCCCAGCAGCTGCGCCACCTGGCCGACCGTGTAGAGCGGCCAGCGCGCGTCATCGAGACCCGCTGGCGGCATGGCTTCCATCGAAGACCTGCGGCGCCGTGTTATGCGTTGATCGACACCGGCTCGCGGTTCTCGCTGCTGACCGTGACCCGGCGCGGCTTGGCCCGCTCGGTGACCGGGATGCGCAGCGTCAGCACGCCGTCGCTGTAGTTCGCGTCGATGTGCTCGGTGTCGAGCGTCTCGCCGAGGAAGAGCTGGCGGCTGAACGTGCCGTGCGGCCGCTCGGCGGCCAGCATCTCCACCTTCTCCGCGGTCGGCCGCTGCCGGGTGGCGTGCACGGTGAGCACGTTCTGCTCCACTGTCAGCTCGATCGAGTCGGCCGCGACGCCGGGCAGGTCGAACAGCACCAGGAAAGCCTCGCCGGAGCGATAGGCATCCATCGGCATCGCCGTCGGCCTGGCGATGGTGCCGGCGATCTGCTGGGCGAACGCGTCCAGCTCACGGAATGGGTCTGAGCGCATCAACATCGATGGTTCCTCCCTTCGCGAGTACCTACAGGAGATGTTGTACTACACCTGTCATTAACATGCAAGCATTTTTATAAGTTTCTTCGCTACCTGGAGACTACCATCACCTCACCAGACGTCCGCGGATGATCGCCGCTGACCCGGCAGCGGCGGAATGACGCGTCACGCACCTCGCTCAGGGACAATCGGGGGGTGCCGATCACGTGCCGGGGCTCGCGATGATCTGGCCCTCCGTTGTCGCGCACGCGGACTGGGGGGTTGATCGCGCCAAACGCCAGATGGCACTGGCCAGCCTCGATCCTGGCGGCATCGGCGCTGGGCCCGGGTACGGCGCTGGGCCCGGGTACATGGTCAGCTCGCTGGCACCCGCCGCCGAGGGGCAGGAGCTCTTCGACGGCATCCAGGCGGCGGCTCGCCCGGGTCAGGCGCTGGTCGGGTTCGACTTCCCGATCGGGCTGCCCAGGAAGTACGCGGCCGAGGCCGGAATCACGTCGTTTCCTGACTTCCTTGACGCGCTCGGCACACCGCCCTGGGACGAATTCCACCTGGTCGCCGCACGGCCGGCTGAGATCACGCTGCACCGGCCGTTCTACCCGGCGTCGCCCGGCGGAACCAGGCGCGAGCATCAGTATCAGGCCCTCGGGCTCGCGGGCCCGGACCTGCGGCGCCGGTGCGAGGGCACGGACGCGGAGAGCCTGTTCTGGACGCTGGGCGGGAAACAGGCAGGCAAGGGAGCCCTGGCCGGGTGGCAGCTCATCGCCGCGGCGAGACGGAGAGACCAGGGAATCTCGCTATGGCCGTTCGACGGGTCGCTGCAGGGGCTGCTGGCAGGCGGCGGCCGCGTCGTCGTCGCCGAGGCATACCCCCGCGAGTATTACCGGTACCTCGGGCCGCTGCCCGGGCCCGGCCGCTGGAGCAAGCGGCGCAGGGAGGACAGGCTGCGACGGGTTCCCGGGCTGCTCAGCTGGGCGTCATCGCTGGGCGTCCGGTGGGACGCCGCGATCCTGGACCGCGCGGAATCAGGATTCTCGGCCGGGAGGAACGGCGAAGACGAGTTCGACGCCGTGGTCGGGCTGCTTGGCATGATCGGCGTCATCACCGGTTCCATCGACGCGGGCGCGCCACCCGGCGACCGCGCAGTCCCGAGCGTCGAAGGGTGGATCCTCGGCCGCGCAGGCTACGAGCCGCCTGCTGCGAGCGCCGCGATTGCCCGCCTGGCAGCCGACCGGACTCTCGGCCTCTCGTCGTCCTGAAGGTCCGCCATCGCGTCAAGAGCGGCGTCAACCCGGTGACGCGCGACGACCTTGGCCGCCATTTCCCGGACCCGCCATGCATCGTCGGTCGCGGCCACGATCGCGTCGGTGGCTCGCTCGTCCCAGACGTGCAACAGACCGCGGGCCGCCCAGACACGCGGCCAGTAGCCCTCCTTACCACCTTCATGCCCGCTCAAGACGTATTCAGCTGGCGCTCCGCCGAGCACCAGGACCAGGCCGTCATCTGCTTCCCGGCCTTCCAGCAAGGCGATACACCCAGCGGCCAGCGCTGGCCTTCCCCGCCGCCTGCACTCAGCCTCGATCCTCTGACGCGGCAGCATCCCCTCATGTCCTGCCATGGGGCAGTGTCTCACTTCTCGATCGGGATCCCCACGTAACTCACGCCCGGCCTGTCAGAAACCACCGCAGGCCTGGGTGTCCGCCTCCCCGAGGGAATCAGAAGCCGGCAGCGACGGGGATGACGCGTTCGCCGAGCAGCTCCAGCCGAGTGATCGCGGAGACATCCGGGATCCGCCCGTGCGCGTGGGACACGCCGAGTGCCGCGAGGGCCCGGAGCTGGTCCAGCAGCGCGTCGATGTTCTCGCCGTGCGGGCCGGGGTCGAGGGGCATCATCACGGTTTTCTCGATCTCGTCGTAGTCGCGGCCGACGGCCTCGCAGTGCCCGCGGAGCACGTCGAGCTTGTGCTCAAGCTCGGGGCCCGGGAAGAGGTTGCAGGCCTGCGCGTACTGCGCCACCAGGCGAAGCGTCTTCCTCTCCCCGCCGCCGCCGATGAGGATGGGCGGGTGCGGGCGGGTCAGCGGCTGCGGCGAGCTGAGGGTGCGCTCGAGGTGGTAGTGCTTGCCCTCATAGGGCCCCTGGTCACCGCTCCACATCTGCAGGCAGATCTGCAGCGCCTCCTCCAGCCGCTCGAACCGCTCGGCCGTCGGCGGGAACGCCAGCCCCAGGCCGCGCGCCTCTGGCTCGTTCCACGCCGCGCCGATGCCGAGCCACGCGCGGCCCTCCGACAGCACGTCAAGCGTGGTCACGGCCTTGGCGAGCAGCCCGGGCTCACGGTAGACGACTGCGGTGACCCACGCCAGCAACTGGATCCGCGACGTGCTCGCGGCCAGGTACCCGAGGGTGGTGTAAGCCTCCAGCATCTCGTGCTCGGGCGGCCCGACGTTACCGATCTGCCAGACGTGGTCCATCACGCTGAGCTTGGCGAAGCCCGCGTCCTCGGCAGCTGCGGCGATCTGGGCCAGGTCATGGGCGAGGTACTGCGGCCCGCCCGGCCAGGTGAAATCCGGCACATGCAGGCCGAGCTTCATGACAGTTCCTTCCGGTCGGACTAACGACTTTCTTTCGGCCGGTCACGACCTCTTTCCGGCCGGGCCCACGACGCGTTCCTGGCCGGGGCATCGGCGAGACGCCATGAGGGCAGTCTGCCAGGCACAGATCAGCCGGGCTCACCGACACCCAGATCAGCCGGGCTCATCCGAGACCCAGATCAGCCGGGCTCATCCGAGACCCAGCGACATCCGGCGACAGCGCGGGCAGCCGTGCCAGGTGCAGAGGACCTAGACGACCTGGACCTGTGCAATGTGGCAACGAGCGGGTTGGGCCAGCAGCGGGGTCAGGCCAACAGCGTGGTTGGGACTGCACTGTCGCTGTTTCCGCAGTGGAGTCCCAACGACGCTCTTGGACCCGCTCCCGGCACATCATCTGAGCGGCACCTCGCCCGGGTCGGGTGCCGCGTGGTTCAGGCTCCTGCCCGACGACACATAGCCACGGACCTTCCCGGCATACTGGCTGCCGTGAAGCCGCCATGGCCGCTGCCTGCGAAGCCGGCCCCGCCGCCAGGATCGGCATCCGGCGCGGAACGAGACTCCGGGTCCGGCGCGGAACGGGACTCCGGGGCCGGCGCGGAACGGGACTCCGGGGCCGGGGCGGCGGGCCAAGACGGCGCCAGCCCGCCCAGCTCGCCCAGGCCGCTGCTGGGCAGGGCAGGCCGCATCCTCGCGCTGCTGTTCCCGCAGGCCGCGGCGGCGCGGCGGCCCCGCGGCGCGGCAGTGCTGACCGGGCTGGCCGATCTCGCCGCGATCGCGCTCGGCGGATGGGTGATGCTCGCGCGCCAGACCGGCGTCCCGGCGTGGCAGACCCTGATCGCCGAGGATCGCAGCGTCTTCTTCCCGCAGGCGCTGGTGCAGTCGTGGGGCAGCCTGACGCGGACCTATGCCGGGTACCTCCAGCTTTACCCGCGGCTCATTGCCGAGATCGCCACGCGGTTCCCGCTCCGGGATGCCGCCGCCCCGTTCGCCGTCGCTGGAGCGCTGACCGCAGCCTGCACGGCTGTCTTCGTCTTCCACGCAAGCTCCGGCCATATCCGCAGGCCAGAGCTGCGCCTGCTGCTCGCGGCCAGCGTGCTGCTGCTCCCCACAGCGCCCCTGTCGATCGCCAACAGCGGGGTGGATTCGCCCTGGTACCTGCTGTTCGGGGTTTTCTGGGCGCTGCTGTGGCGTCCCCGTTCCCGGACCGGCAAGGCGGTCGCTGCGCTGCTCTGCTTCGCGGCGGCGTCGTCGAACGTTCTCGCGGCCCTCTACATTCCGCTGGCGGCAGCGCGAGTGATCGCGCTGCCACGGGTCAGGGAGCAGGCCGCCACCATCGGCTTGGTGGCCGGGGGGCTCGTGCAGCTGCCGGCGGTCCTGACCCTGTCCCGGCGAGGCCAGCCCACCACCCTCGCCCGGGCCCTGGCCTTCTACGGCCGCGAGGTGCTCCTGGGCGCGGTCGCCGGGTACCACGGGGCGATGCACCTGCGGGCCGGCTTCGGGCTCACCGGCGCCGCGGTGGCCGCGGCCTGCGTGGTCGCTGCGCTGGCAGCCTGGGCGCTCCTCCGTGGCGGGCCGCGGGTCCGGGTGCTGGTCGTGACCGGCGTGATCCTCGGGCTCATTCTCACCCTGGCCCCGGTGCTGATCACCGGGTGGGTAGCCAACCTTCCGCTGCCGCGGGGGGCCATCTACGCCAACGGCACCCGGTACGCCCAGGCCCCGATCCTGATCATCTACTCGTGGGCGCTCGTCGTGGCGGACGCCTTCCTGCGCAACGGCGGCCGCCGCGCCGTGCACGCCACGGTCGCGGTGGCGCTGATTGCCGGGCTCGTCACCATATGGGCGACGGATTTCCGCTATCCCGACGCCCGCTCCGTCGCCCGTCCCTGGTCGCTGACCGTGGCCAGGGACGAGCGGGCCTGCGCGCGCGAGCCGGCCCGGGAAGTCAAGCTGGTGAACGTGCGGCTGCCCTGCTCGCGCCTGTTCACATTGAATGAGTAACGCGGCCGCTGGCGCCGACTGACCCGCCGCAGAGTCACCCGCCACGGACGGCTGCCACGGCCGCCGGCGGGGCGATCCGGTAGTGGTAGCCATGGTGGTCGTCGAAGCCGGCGCTGCGGTACAGCGAGCGGGCGGCCGCGTTGCCGTCCTCGACTTGCAGGTAGATGCCTGGTATGCCGCGTTCTGCCGCCAGGGCGGCGAGCGTTCCGATGATGACCCGGGCGAGCCCGCGACGGCGGTGAGCCGGCGCTACCTCGACGGCCGCCATGCCCGCCCAGCCCGCCGCGACGGCCATCCGGCCGATGGCGAGCACCTCCCCCGCCTCGCGGACGGACGCGAACGCCTGCCAGGGCGCCGAGACGAGCAGCCGGGTCACGATGGGCGGCGGCTGCTGGCCGCGGTAGTGGTACAGCGCCAGCCAGCCGTCGTCGGGCTCGGCGCTGATCTCGACGGGCACCGCCGCGGCCCGGGACTGGCGCGCGATCACCTCCGGCGCGGCGGTCATTACCGTCGCCGGGCCAGAGCGCAGGGTCCAGCCACGCCCGCCGAGGAACCGGTCCACCTCGCTGCGTTCCGGCTGGCCCAGCGGGTAAGGGACGGCGACCATGCCGGGCAGGTCACGGGCCTCGTACCAGCGGCGGACCTCATCCGCCGCCGCGGCCAGCGGCATGCCAGGGTCGCCGATCGCGAGCGCGCTGTTCGCCCGGCCGGTGAAACCGCCGGCCGCCCGCAGCAGCCAGCCGCCCAGTCTCGCCTCCTCCGTCGCCCGCCAGCCGCCGGCGGCAGCCCGCTCGAGATCGGGAATCGAGATCTCCATGACCGGCAGCGTGCCAGACGCCCGCTGCGGAGGCAGCGCGGGAGTGACTCCCGGCCTCACGAGGGCGCGAGCACCAGGACACGCGCACCAGGGCACGGGCACCATTTCACTCCGCCAGGACGAGATGCCAGGAGGTTATCAGCCGATTGGCCGTTATCTGCCGGAGATAGCAGCGAACCACCGGAGATAAGAGCTGGTGACCGCATGATCCCGGAAGATGGCGGCACCCCGGCAACGCTGCGAACCTGGCGAATAATCGGCAGCAGGGGTTTCCTCTGGCGGCGGCACCGACGGCCAGGACCGCGTAATGCATAACGACGGCGCCTTGGCGACTTCCCGGTCACCGGGCTGAGAATGCCAGGTCAGAGCGCTGAGCGAGAGATCTGCGGCCGAACGCAGGGCTCGCGGCCCGAGCGCCGAACCTCCTGATCGTGACGTTCAGCATGTAACCGGTACTAGTTGATCTGCACCTCGTAAATGGGATTAGCTTTATCTGCGATGTGCAAAAAGGATTACTTGCTAGGCACATGGAAGAAAGGGATAAAAGAAAAAAGCCCAGGTAGCACGTACCATAGATTTTGCCGTTGCCGGATAGCCGTGCAACGCCGAAACCTTGCTGTTATGGTGCCTGGTTGTCAGGCACGGACGGCCTCTTGCGCAGGACGGCGCGGCCGGAAGTGCGTCATCCCTAGGGAAGGATCACTATGGGCCGAGCAATCGCGCAGGTCCTTGTTGTATTGACGCTTGCACCCATCATCCGGTTGTCAGCGTTTCCCTTCGAGGCCGCCGTGAGCGCTCAGCACGCCACTGCCCATAGCGCCGAGGGCCAGAAAACCCACGGCGCGACGGGCCTCAAGACCGGCACCGCGACGGGCCGGAAAACCCACCGCGCGACCAGCACGAGCACTCCGATCGGAGTGTCTGTCACGAGCCCGGCCAACCTCCGGCAGGAGACCTCGGAGTTCGGCCGCCTGCCCGCGGTCCGCATCTTCTACGACGGCCTGCCGAACTCCAACGCCTGGACGAGCGGGCTCCCGGCGGACGCCGATGCGACGACGGTCATCAGCTTCAACGCCAGGCCGTCCACCATCTTGTCCGGCGCCGACGACGCGCAGCTGTCGCATTTCTTCGACACCGCCCCGAAGACCGGGCACCCGATCTACTACAACTTCATCCACGAGCCCGAGGTCCCCATCGCCAGCGGCCAGTTCTCCGCGGCCAGCTACCGGGCGGCCTTCACGCACATCATCGATATCGCGAATGCCGCGCACAACCCGAACCTGCATTCGACGACGCTCCTGATGGCCTACGACATCAGGAAGTCGTCGCACCGGAACTGGCTGGACTACGTGCCGACCGGCATCCAGTGCCTCGGCTGGGACGCCTACCCGACCGGCAGCGCCGGCAGCAACCTGCAGCATCCGCAGCTGACGCCGCCGGCCCAGTTCCTCGGCCCGGAGATTGCCCTGGCCAAGTCCGTCGGCCTGCCCTACGGCTTCGGCGAGTTCGGCCTGAACACGGCGCACGGGCGGCCCGGGTGGCTGACGTCGGTCGGTAACTACCTGCTGTCGAGCGGCTCGGCGTTTGCCACGTTGTTCAACTCCCCGATCACCACGGCGGGGCGGACGATGAAGCTCACCGACGCGGCCTCGATCGCGGCATGGCGGGCGATCGTCGCCAGGTCTGAGGGGTAAGCTAGGAACCCCAGATACACGAGGCCACGTGGCGGCGGTGCCGGATTCGGCACCGCCGCCGCGCTGTCTGCGGGACGCCGCGCTGTCTGCGGGACGCGGCCACCCGGGCCGGACGCGGCCACCCGGGACGCGGCCACCCGGGCCGCCGGAGCGCGGCCACTCCGGTCAGCTGGCGATCGCCGGGCTGGTCCCCGTCATCATCCCGAGGCCGGTGGCGTAGTTCTTCGGGCCCACCGCGATGAGGTCGCCGGTGTTGGCCTGGAACGCCTCCTCATACCCGCCCGTCACGGCGGCGATCGCCGGGCTGGTGCCGGCCTTCATGCCCTGCTTCAGGTTGGCCGCCCCGCTCGCCGAGGAGTACGTCCACAGGTCGCCCGTGTTGGCCTGGAACGCCACCTCAAAGCCGGAGCCCGAGGCCGCGATGCTCGGGCTGGTCGCTGCCATCATCGCCAGGCCGGTGGCGTAGTTCTTCGGGCCCACCGCGATGAGGTCGCCGGTGTTGGCCTGGAACGCTATCTCATACCCGCCCGTCACGGCGGCGATCGCCGGGCTGGTGCCGGCCTTCATGCCCTGCTTCAGGTTGGCCGCCCCGCTCGAGGACGAGTACGTCCACAGGTCACCGGTGTTGGCCTGGAACGCCATCTCGAAGCCGGAGCCCGAGGCCGCGATGCTCGGGCTGGTGCCGGCCATCATGCCCAGGCCCAGCGTGGTCTCCCCGCTGGCCGGCGAGTACAGGGCCAGGTCGCCGTTGCTGGCCTGGAACGCCACCTCGAACCCGCCGCCTGCCAGCGCGGCGATGCCCGGGCTGGTCCCGGCCATCATCGCCAGGCCGGTGGCGTAGTTTTTCGGGCCCACCGCGATGAGGTCGCGGGTGTTGGCCTGGAACGCCTCCTCATACCCGCCCGTCACGGCGGCGATCGCCGGGCTGGTGCCGGCCTTCATGCCCTGCTTCAGGTTGGCCGCCCCGCTCGAGGAGGAGTACGTCCACAGGTCGCCGGTGTTGGCCTGGAACGCCACCTCGAAACCGCTCGAGGTCGTCAGCTCAAGGTACGGGGCGGTGTTCCAGAACGAGGAACCCGGGAGCTGGACGTGGCCGTCATGCGCTCCGGTCATGTCGATGTGGGCGGTCTCCTCCCCCGCCGTGTTAGCCCAGTTCTGCGACATGATCGTGAAATTGCCGCTGGAGTTCGGCGCGGACACCACGACCGCGGTGTGCCCGGCCGAGCTGTCGATG
>JBEKFH010000069.1:0-15071 GCA_050013415.1 Streptosporangiaceae bacterium
GGCACACGCGAATGGCGGACTTCGCCGCCGAGGTCCGGCGGCTGATGACCGAGCGCGGCATGTCGCTGCGCGGGCTCGCCAAGGCCTCGAACTACGACCCGAGCTACCCCGTCCAAGGTCCTGTCCGGGCACAAGCCGTCATCCCCGTACCTGGTCGCGCCTGGATGACGCCCTCGGCGCGGACGGCACGATCCGGACCGCCGCCCAGGAGCCGCCGCCACGCCGGGCGGCGAAAGCCCGCGCACCTGAGCGGAAGCCGTCGGGCGCGGTCGAAGCACTCCAGGTCGCGATGACCGGCGACTCGGCCGGCCCCCACATCGGCGCTGGCGGGCTGGCTGAGCTGGTGTTCCACTACGCGCACGCCCTCGCCGTGGCGCCCTCGGCCGCCGTCTACGGCGAGCTGCTGAGCGCCCGGTCGTTCGCCGGGACGCTGCTGGGCCGGTCCGCGGCCCGGCAGCGGCCGGACCTGACCGGCACGGCTGGCTGGCTGTCCAGCCTGCTGGCGATATCGGCGGCCGACCTCGGCGAGCATGCGGCCGCGATCATCTGGTGTACCGATACCGAACGGCACGGCCGCGATGCTGCCTACCGGGAACTGCTCGGCTGGGCGGCCCTGACCCGGTCGCTGATCGCCTGGTACCAAGGCGACCCGCTGACCTCGGCAGCCGCCGCCCGGCGCGGCCAAGCCGACGGACAGCCCGGCTCGGTCGCGCATGCCAGGCTCGCCGCCCAGGAGATGCGCGGCCGGGCGATGCTCGGCGATGCCGCCGGGATGACCGACGCCAGGCGCCGCGCCGCCACCGCCATGGCGCAGCTCGGGCGGCCGGCCCCGGCGGCCAGCGTGTACTCGGTCCCGCGGGCCGAGGACCCGCCGTACACCGCGACCTCGCTGCTGCTGGCGGGCCGGTGTGCCGAGGCGGCGGAGATGACCCGGCGAATCGTCGACACGGCCTACCGCCCGCAGGCGCGGGCACCGTGGGACCAGCCGACCAATTACGCCCGCACGCTGCTGATCCTGGCGCTCGCCGCCGCCGGGCTCGGCGGCCTGCCCGTGAGCGTCCTCACAGCCTCGGACGTCACCGCCTTCCTAGCCGGAATGACCTGCATCCACGCCCCGGGCACCCCGGCGGCGTCATCGTTGCTAATCTGCTGGCTCCTGGCCCGCAGATTGGGCTGCCTAAAGGTGGTTCCAAGCTCACCGGCAACGCCCTATAGCCAGTACCTGGCCCGACGACTGGATCGGTAGATGAGCATCAGCCAGCCGCCGCAGGCGGCGATCTAGGGTGTGGGGGCATTCAGCTCGCTAAGGCAGCTTTCAAGGGCGTTGCGGAGGCCGGCAAGGCGCGCAGCGGACAACTGGGCCGTCATCCGGTGATCGAGCTGATCCAGCTCGCGATCGCATGACGTCATCACCGACTCGCCTGCGCTGGACAGGCGCAGTTGCAGGATCCTCCGGTTGGCCGAACTCTCCTGACGTTCGATGAGTCCCTTGCGGGCCAGCGATGCTATCACCTGGTTGATCGCCTGCGGGCTGACGAAAACCCGCCGGGCGAGCTCGGCCGAGGAGATCCCGGGATACCGCCGAATGGTGCTGAGGAGATTGAACTGCGGCCCGGTGACGCCGAACTTCATGGTCAGAGATTCGACCTGGGCCCGCAACGCCACCTCCAGCTGCTTGATCAGGGAGGTGATCCTCGGCGGATGCATGGACGCAGGGACTGCCAAAGATGCCTCCGTGGGTGGGCAGCAATGCTTGGGCGGACCGGTGACGGCACGCCCAGCAAGAGACATCATAATCCAATATCAAGAAGCTTGACTCAAGGTCCTTGATATGTGACGATGGTCACGACCGATGAGCCGATAAGCGCAGGGTGATGCGAGCGATGATACAGACATCCGGGGTCCAGTTCGATGTTGGAGGCGTCCTACTGCCCAGGCCCTTCAAGGTTCGCCGACTGGGCCATTTCGGCTACTACATGAACGACCTCGACGCGGCTGCCGCGTTCTACACGCAGCTTCTCGGATTCCGGATCACGGATGCGCCGACCATGCAGCAGCTGCTTCCTCCGCATCTGCAGCATATCGCCGCCGGGGTGCTCGACCCCCGGATGTTCTTCACCAGTAATGGCTCAGACCACCACGTGCTCCTGTTCATGCACTCTTCGCTGGCCGCGACGTCACCTTTCCCCACGCCGCCGCAGATGACGACTAACCAGCTCACCTGGCAGGTCGGCACGCTCGAGGAGGTAGTTGACGCTTACCACTTCCTGAAGAAGGCAGGGGTGCCGATCGTGCGTGCCGGGCGCGACATGCCCGGCGCGAACTGGAACGTCTACTTCCAGGATCCTGACGGATTCACCGTCGAGCTGTACTACGGCATCGAGCAGATCGGGTGGTCGCGGCACAGTCGGCCGATGCAGATGTATGACCGCGGCTTCCAGGACGTCCCGCCGCTGCCGCAGATCTCGGAGTACACCGAGATCGCTGAAGCGCTCGAGCGTGGCGTGGAGATCACCGCCGGGTACCGACCGCAGCCTGAGGAATCCGCGCATGACGTCGGCGGAGTGCTGCTGCCCCGGCCGTTCAAGGTAACCAAGCTCGGGCCCGTCGGGCTGTTCGTCACCGACCTGAGCCGGTCCCTGGACTTCTACACCAGGCTGCTCGGATTCGAGGTAACCGAGACCGTGGAGGTCGAGGGGCACGAGGCGGTTTTCCTGCGACACGGCGGCGACCACCACAGTCTGGCGTTGTACCCCCGTGAGCTTCGCTCGGTGCTCGGCCTCAGCGAGCACACGGTCGTGGCCAGCCTCGGCATGGAGGTCGGCACCTACCGGCAGCTGCGCGACGCCGTCAGCTATCTCAGTGCTCACGGCAGCAAGCTGATCGATCTGCCCGCGAGCTTCTCCACCGGCATCGACTACGCCGCCCACCTGAAGGATCCTGACGGCCACCTGGTGCAGCTCTACTACTACATGGAACAGATCGGCTGGGACGGCAAGCCGCGGCCGGCCCACCTGCGCAGGCAAGCCGAATCCAGCTGGCCGGCCACCGTGGCCGCGCTGTCCGACACCTATGTCGACCAGGTCTTCCAGGGCCCGCTCGGATGAGCGTCCCCCCTGCAGGGCGGCCGGGTCCCGACTATGACGTAGTGGTCGTCGGAGCAGGCTCAATCGGGCAGCTGACCGCGCTGATGCTGGCCAATAAGGGGCATCGAGTGGCCGTGCTCGACAAGCAGCCGGCACCGTATCCGCTTCCCCGTGCGGTCGGGATCAGCGGGGAGGGCATGCGGCTGCTGCAGATCGCCGGCCTGAGTAATGTCATGGACGAGGTCATCGAGCGCATTCCGCCGGAGGCCGGCCACGGGGTGTGGCTTGCCGCCGACGGTACCGAGATATTCCGGCACCCGATTCCGAATAGCGACGAGGGCGCCGGGTGGCCCGGCTTCGCCGGTTTCAGCCAGCCCGACCTAGAGCGAATCCTGGAAGACCGGCTCGCCGGCCACCCGGGCGTCGACCTGCGCCGCGGACAGCTCGTCACATCCGTGAGCCAGGATGCCGACCGCGCGCTCGTCACCGCACGCGCCTTCAACACGCAGTTGCCGTCGGCGGCCAGTGCGGGCACCGAAACGCTGACTGCCCGGCTGGTGCTCGGGTGCGACGGGGCGAACAGCGTCGTCCGGGAATTCATGGACACCAGCGTGGAAGATCTCGGCTTCAGCTTCGACTGGCTGGTCGTCGATGTACAGTCGAACGACGGCCGGGTCTGGGATCCCCCTTTCGCGCAGATCGTCGATCCCGCACGCCCGGCAACTGCGGTGTGCGGCGGGGCGCCAGGTCGGCGCCGGTTCGAGTTCATGCGGCTGCCAGGCGAGCCGATCGAGGAACTCAACCGCGCGGACACCGCGTGGAAGCTGCTCGCCCGGTGGAACCTTGACGCGGACAACTCGACGCTGCTGCGGCACGCCGTCTATGCCTTCTGCGGCCAATGGGCGACCTCCTGGCATCACGGCCGTCTGATTCTCGCCGGCGACGCCGCGCACCTCATGCCGCCGTTCCTCGCGCAGGGCTTCAACAGCGGGGTCCGGGACGTGGCCGCGCTCGCGTGGCGGGCGGACCTGGTTCTGTCCAATCGCGCGCCGCTGGACATCTTCGCTAGCTACACCAGCGAACGACTGCCGCACGTCCGGCAGATCATCGAAGAAGCCGTGCAGATCGGACGGATGCTGTGCATCACGGATCCGGACGAGGCTGCCGAGCGCGACCAGCTCATGCTGGCCGCCCGCGACCATCCGGAGATAGTGCCACCCCCGCCAACCTGGCGGCTCGGCCCCGGGCTCGGCGCGCACGACGATCCGGGCGCCGGTGTGCTCGGTATCCAGGCCATCGTCGAGCACGACGGGCGCACCGGGCTGTTCGACGACGTCTTCGGCGGTGGGCGGTTCGTCATGCTTAGCCGGGCGGGTGACCCGCGCGGTGTCCTCGGCGAGTTCGCCGCGCATGCGTGGGGCCTGCTCGGTGGTGTCACCGCCACCTTCGGGTCCGGCGGCGACACCACCGACGTGGGCCAGGCCTATGCGCGCTGGTTCACCGAGCTCGACGCCGACCTGATCGTGCTAAGGCCCGACTTCAACGTGCTCGCTACGGCAAGACAGATCCAGGACGCGGACCGGCTGATAACGAACCTGGCTGAAGCCCTGCAGCTGTCCGATCCACCCTGACCCGGGTGCCACCCGTAGCCACGATTTGCTCCTGGTCCAGCCGACAGCAAGAGGAGGACGCCATGACGTTCTGGGAAGACCTGATGACCGTACCGCACGAACTGCGCTTCGTTGATGTTGACGGGGTGCGGACCCGGGTCCTGCACGCCGGCAGCGGCACGCCGCTGATTTTGCTGCACGGGATCAGCGGGCACCTCGAGACCTACATCCCGGTCATGGAGGCCCTGAGTGCCGAATTCGACGTCCACGCGATCGACATGCTCGCCCACGGCTTCACCGGCAAGCCCGGCGGCGATTACCCCGTCAGCCGGCTGGCGGCGCACGTTATCGGCTATCTGGACGCGATCGGTGCCGAGAAGGCTCACATCCTGGGCCTCTCGCAGGGCGGCTGGACGGCTGCGTTCCTCGCCGCTGAGCATCCCGAACGGGTTGAGAGGCTGACCCTGGTCGTCAACGTGGGCAATCCGCACATGCCAATCGAGGAACTCGGTGCCTTGCTCGCCGAGACCACCAACAAGGCGGTCTTCAGCGACGACCGGGAAGACACCCGGACCCGGATCGAGACGGTGATCTCGGACAAGACCACGCTGACCGACGAGATGGTCGACATCCGCTTCCGGATCTATCAGCAGCCCGAGCTGCGCGCTGCGATGCCCGGCATCCTGGCCTCCACCGAGCCGGCGGTGTACCGGCGGGATTCCCTGACGCCGGCGCGGCTCGCCTCGATCACAGCAGAGACGCTGATCGTCTGGTCCGAGGACGACCCGTCCGGGGCGCACGGCGGCGACTACTACCGCGATAATATCGCCAGCGCCAAGCTAGTCCTATTCCGCGATGTCGGCCACTGGCCTCCGTACGAGCGTCCCGACGAGTTCGCCAAGCTGGTGATCCCGTTCCTGCTCGAGGGCCTGGACACGGTTCAGGAAGCGACGATCTGATGCCGCTGGCCAATGTCGCCGGACGCGCCGCGCCAGGCCAGGTGCTGGCGGGCCGTGCCGCCGGGCTCGGCGAGATGCGCAACAACCTGGTCCCGCCGCAGCCTGGCGGATCGGGCACGTGATGAGCCAGACCAGTGACCGGGAGCAGTTGCGGTACTTCGAGGACTTCGAGGTCGGGATGACGTCGGAGTTCGGCCCCCGGGTCATCACCGAAGCCGAGATCATCGACTTCGCCGCTCAATGGGACCCGCAGCCGTTCCATCTCGACGACGAGGCGGCCCGCGCGTCGATGTACGGCGGCCTCATCGCCAGCGGCTGGCACACCGCGGTCGTCACGATGAGCATGCTGGCGACCAAGAGGCCGCTCACGGCCGGTGCCGGCTCGCCCGGGCTGGACGAACTGCGCTGGCTTGCCCCAGTGCGGGCCGGAGCGACGCTGCGGGGGTCGAGCGCCGTTTTCGAGACGCGAGCGTCGCAGTCTCGCCCCGCGATCGGCATCGTCCGGTCACGGGTCGAGACGGTCGATGACAGCGGTGCGGCCGTGCTCCGCTACCTGAGCACATTCTTCGTCCGCCGCCGGTACTCTTCCGGAGACGTGCCGCCGCACCTGCTGGCCGCAGGCAAGGAATAGGGTCGCCATGACGGTTCAGCCGCCGATCCAGGGTTTCGCAGAGGCTGCCCGGGCCGTGACAGCCGCCGGCCAACGTTTCGAGCTCGTCACGGTCAGCGTCCGCGGACAGAGCTACCCCGCGTTTAAGGCGGCGCCGCCGACGCTGGGTCAGCTGTTCAGCGCTGCCCGCCAGCATCAGGACCAGACGTTCGTGGTCTACGAGAGCGAGCGCTGGACCTTCGGTCAGGTGCTGGGCCAGGCCGACGCCCTCGGTGCCGCGCTAATACGCCGTTACGGCGTCCGGCACGGCGACCGGGTGGCGATCGCCATGCGCAACTACCCCGAGTGGATCGTTGCCTTCGCTGCGATAACGTCCATCGGCGCGGTGTCGGTGTCGCTTAATGCCTGGGGGACGGAGCCCGAGCTGGATTTCGCCCTGGCCGACAGCGGTGCCCGGCTGCTCATCGCTGATGGCCCACGGATCAGGCGGACTGCCCAGACGCGACGGCGACTTGGCATCCGCGCGGTGGCCGTCCGGTCTCCGGCCGGGCCGGGCGAGGGCGTGGACAACTGGGCCGACGTTCTCGCGACTGCGGCCGGTCCACAGCCAGCAGACGTGCGCCCCGACGACGACGCCACTATCCTCTACACATCGGGAACTACCGGACGGCCCAAGGGCGCTGTATCTACGCACCGGTCGATTGTCCAGGCCCTTTTCGGGTTCGCCTGCCGGACGGCGATCGACGTGCAGCGGCGCCCGGAGGTCGCCGTCCCCGCCGGGCAGCGCGTGATGATCCTGGTTGTTCCGCTGTTCCACGTCACGGGATGCGTTCCCATCATGCTCTCGTGCTTCATCACCGGCTCTAAGCTGGTGATGATGCACCGCTGGGACCCGGAGAAGGCCCTGGAACTCATCGAGCGCGAGCGGGTGACGACCTTGCTCGGAGTACCCGCGCAGAGCTGGGACATGCTCGACTCGGTGGCCGTGAAGGAACACGACCTGAGCAGTCTGCGGTTGATCGGTGGCGGGGGCGCACCAGCACCGCCAGTCCTCGTCCGTCGGCTGGCCGAGCAGTTCCCGGCCGCCGGCCCGGCGATCGGCTACGGACTGACGGAGACCAACGGATACGGCACGGCTAACACCGGAGCGGACTACGTCGAGCATCCGGCCAGCGCCGGACGGCCTGCGCCCATCCTGGAACTCGACATAAGGAATGAGCAGGAGCAGTCGGTCCCAACCGGGCAGTCCGGCGAAATATGGATGCGCGGCGTGCATGTGTTCCGCGGCTATTGGCGGCAGCCGGACGCGACGGCGAGCAGCCTCGTCAACGGCTGGTTCAGGACGGGCGACATCGGGCACCTCGACGAGGAGGGATTCCTCTATATCGAGGACCGGCTCAAGGACGTGATCCTGCGCGGCGGCGAGAACATCTACTGCGCCGAGGTGGAGGCCGTCCTGCATGAGCATGACGGCATCAGGGATGTTGCGGTATTCGGGCTGGCAGATGCGAGGCTCGGGGAAGAGGTTGCCGCGGCCGTCGTCCTGAAGGCGGGCTCGGCTGTCTCAGCCGAGGATCTAGCGGACTTCACGGCCGGGCGTCTGGCCCCATTCAAGGTTCCGTCCAGATGGTTCATCGTGGCTGGGCAGCTGCCGCGCAGCGCCGTCGGCAAGGTGCTGAAACGAGAGCTGCAGAAGCGCTTCAGCTCGGCCCCCGATGGCGACCAGGCCGCCCGGCACGTTCGCTCCTGATCAACCAGGGAAGCGCCGGCCTTGCATTATGGGCTCCCGTAGGGTATCAAGGAACTAGATATCAAGAACCTTGTCACTTAGGACGGCTGTCAGGCGGCCGAAAAGCTGAGGCCGCCATATCACGAAGCGAGAAAGTGAGGCGAGGACGCCATGACCGATTCCGCCTTGACAGACCAGGTCGACACCGGCACTGCCTACGGCCTGAAGCAGGGCACGTATGACGCGGCCCTTACCGAGGTTGGGCCGGGTACTCCCGGCGGCGAGGCGCTGCGCAGGTACTGGCAGCCCGTGGCGTTGTCGCGCCAGGTCAGTGATCTTCCCAAGAACGTCCGCCTGCTCGGCGAGGACCTCATCCTGTTCCGCACCAGGCGGGGCCGGGCTGGCCTGGTGTACCCCCGGTGCATCCACCGTGGCTCGACCCTTGCCTACGGCAAGGTCGAGGACGACGGCATCCGGTGCAACTACCATGGCTGGCTGTTCGGTCCCGAGGGTCACACCCTCGACCAGCCCTGCGAACCTGACGGTGGCCTGAAGAAGCACAAATACCGGCAGCCCTGGTATCCCGTCGAGGAGCGCTACGGCATCGTGTTCGCCTACATGGGCCCGCCGGAGCGCAAGCCGCCGCTGCCGCGCTACAGCATCCTCGAGAACGTGCCCGAGGGCCGGGTGCAGATCGCAACCGACCGGACCCGCATCTTCGGCGGTCCCGAGATTCTCCCGGCCAACTGGGTCCAGTCATATGAGAACGTCGTCGATCCGTGGCACGTGTATGTCCTGCACAGCACCCTGACCGGCACTCAGTTCTCCCGGCTGCTCACGGTGGTCCCGAAGATGACCTGGGAGTACTCGGAGATTGGATTGCGTTCCATCAGCCGCCGCACCCTCGAAGACGGCACGATCTTCCGGCGGGTTTCCGAGCTGGTCCTGCCGAACGCCTGGATCGTGGCGCCGCCGACCGATGTGGAGTTCGGCCCCTGCCAGGAAGTCATGTGGCACCAGCCGATCGACGACACCCACACGCGGGTCTTCCTGGTCAAGAACACCACCCCCGAGCTGGCCGAGGGATGGCTGGATCGCTCCCGCATGCCGCTGTATGACGGCAACACCAAGA
Organism: Streptosporangiaceae bacterium; assembly: GCA_050013415.1. Lineage (GTDB taxonomy): Bacteria > Actinomycetota > Actinomycetes > Streptosporangiales > Streptosporangiaceae > Palsa-506. The sequence continues at coordinate 9,127 of JBEKFH010000069.1, forward strand.
ACTGGTGGGAGCTGGACGAGGAAGGGCACCAGCGCTATCCGGGGGATTACGAGGCGCAGGCTGGCCAGGGCCCGATCACACTGCACTCGGAGGAGCACCTGGCTAGTAGCGACCGGGGCGTCAGCATGTACCGGCGGCAGTGGAAGCAGATCATCAAGGCCGTGGAGGCCGGCGAGCAGCCGATGAACGCCGACCTGACCCTGATAACGATCACCGCAGGCAATTACCTTGACAAGCCGACGGGCGCCCCGCAGCCGCCGAGCCCATCGAGCCGGGTCGGCGCGCCACCCGCGCGGTAAGGAAGCGCCGGCGATCATGTCCTCCTGGCTGCGGACGGCACCGCGCCAGCCGACCCCGCCGAGGATGTCCCTGGTGTCGAGGCCGTGCCGTGCGGGACGTTCGGCCTGACGCGGCAAACTGGAGTGCACGTCGCCGTAGCCAGGGTTGGGCGTCGCCCGGTCAACCAGTGCCGACCCGTCCTGCAGCGAGCGGTCCGGGCCGCCGGCTGGAGGCGGCGCGCAGCACGGCGACCCGGAGTCCGGCCTCTTCGACCCGGCACGCCCCCGGCACGGGCCTGTGCGGGGGATCCCTCCCCGGTCTTGCCCGAACTCTTCCACCCAGCCCGCGGCCATCATTTATCAAGCTTCATGATAACAAGGTTCTTGACATTGGTAGGCAACAATGTCACGCTGAGCGCACTATGGCGGATGCAGTACCGATTTAGCAGGAGCGCGAGGAAGCTCGCACAGCACGCCGCTCCGGAAAGCCGCCGCAAAACTAAGGAGAATCATGAAATCGCGCTATCTCCTCGCGGCGGGTGCGCTCACCGTTGCCGCGGCTCTCATGCTCACAGCATGCAGCTCGTCCTCGGCCACATCGACATCCGCGGGCGCCTCGGCGGCGTCAGGGAAGCAGCCGATTCAAATCGCTCTCCTCGGTGACATCACAGCGCCCTCGCTCGGCGGCGGCTCCCCGGAGACGGGCCAAGGCGCGACCGCCGCGGTGAACGCGATCAACAAGGCCGGGGGCATCAACGGACGCAAGCTCGAACTCACGATCTGCAACACCGAGGGCGACCCCAACCAGGTGCTCGCGTGCGCGCGCCAGGTCGCCGACAACAAGAGCATCATCGCGGTCGTCGGTTCCTCGACGGTCGTCGGAAGCCCCGAGTCCGCGCTCAAAGACGCAGGACTCGCGGACTTCGGAGAGTTCCCCATACCCGGGCCGGACACCTCCAGCGCCGTCTCCTTCCCCGTCATCGGCGGCCCGGTCGTCGAGACCGAGTGCTCGGTGTCCCTTATCGCACAGCGAGTCAAGGCGCGCAAGATGACCGTCGCTTACGAGGACGTCCCCGCGGCCGCGGCCATCCTGCCGCTGATCTCGTCCCTCGCCGGGGCCCAGCACGTGACGGTCGTCCACAAGGTCGGGCTTCCCTCCACCGCGACCGACCTCTCGCCACAGGTCGCCACGGCGGACAGCGGGGTCGGGGCGACCATGCTGGCGACGGACCCGCAGCAAGAGCAGCAGTTCATCCTGGCGGCCAAGTCCAGCGGGTCGACCGTGCCGCTCGTGGCAGGCGACACCCTCACCCCGACGTCGATCAAGGCGATGGGCTCGGCAGCCAACGGCGTATACGAGTGCGACTCGCTGCGGCCGGTTTCAACGGCCTTCGCCGGAGGGCGGCAGTTCCTCGCTGAAACCAGCTACCTGGGCAAAGGCTTCGCTGTGGACGACACCTCCACGAACGCCTGGCTCGCTGTCCACATGTTCGCCAACATCTTGAAGACGATGCCGACGATCACCCGGCAGTCGGTGCTCGCCAAGCTGAAGAACCTGCACAACGTTTCCGCTTACGGCTTCACGACGCCACTCACGACGGCGAGCACCTACAGCGGCCTCGGCGGCCAGTTCCCGAGGCTGTTCACGAGGACGGCCTTTCTCGAGAAGATCGAGAACGGGAAGACCGTCGAGCTGCCGAACAGCGAGGTCCACTTCTAGCCCTGGTTGCCGATCGGCGTGGCCGCCGGCGCTCCGGGACGGCGGCCACGCGGCACGGGCATTGCTGGCCAGGAGATTGCCATCAGGTAGGGAGTTGGTAAGGATGACCGAGACCCACCACATCGGTACCTGCCGAACAGCACACCCCGGCACCCTGGCGAGGCGGTCGGCGTGAACGGGTTCATCGCCTTCGTCTTGCTCGGGCTCGGTGTCGGTGGAGCGTATGCGCTCGCGGCTCAGGGAATGGTCCTCATCTACCGGGGATCCGGCGTCGTCAACCTAGCCCAAGGTGCCGTCGCTGGCTTCGGAGCTTTCTCCTACCTCGCCCTGACCAGCAGCTTCGGCCTTCCTCCTCTCCTGGCCGTCGCGACTGCGACGCTCATCTGCGGCGCCATCGGACTGATCGTCCATGCCACGGTGATGCGGCCGCTCAAGGACTCGTCACCACTCATGAGGCTCATCGCGTCCACCGGAGTGATGACCGTGCTGAGCGCTCTGCTCCTGCTCAGGTACGGCAGCAACGTCCAGGTCATGAAGCCGCTGTTCCCGCGTACTCCGATCCATTTCTCCTCCGGAGTGGCGCTGTCGGAGGACCGGATCTGGCTGCTCGGGATCGCCCTGGTGCTCACGGTGGTGCTCGGCGCTTTCTATCGGTACACCCGGATTGGCATCGCAAGCAGCGCGACGGCTGAGAGCGAGCAAGTCGTCGCCGCACTCGGATGGCCGCCGGGACGGCTCGCCGCGTTCAACTGGGGCCTCGGTTGCGCTCTGGCCGGACTTGCCGGAGCACTCATCGGACCGGTCGTCAATCTCACGCCAACCTCGGCAACGCTGCTCGTGGTGCCAGTCCTCGCGGCGGCACTGCTTGGCAGCTTCCGGTCCTTCACCTGGGCCTTCGTCGGCGCACTCGGGGTCGGGGTCGGCGAATCACTGCTGAGCCGCTACGTCAGTGCGCCGGGCTGGGACACCTCGTTGCCGTTCCTCGTGGTGCTGGTCATCCTGGTCTTTCGCGGCCGCTCAATCCCACCGCGCAGCCACGTCTTCGACCGGCCACCTCGGGTCGGCGACCCCAGGACGCGACTCCCCGGCATCGCGCTCCTCGCGTTGCTCGGCATCGTCTTCGTGACGTTGCTCCCGGCAAACTGGGCTGCTGCTGCTGCGGTCACCGCCGGAGTCGGCACGGTAGGGCTCTCGGTGGTTGTCGTCACGGGGTACGCCGGTCAGCTCTCGCTCGCGCAGTTCGCGCTCGCCGGGATCGGCGGGCTCGTCGCCGCCCGCATGGTCGCCGTCTGGGGGGTGCCTTTCTGGGTGGGTCTGCTCGGGGCAATTGTCGCCGCCGTTCCCGCCGGGCTCGCCGTCGCGTTGCCGGCACTGCGCGCGCGGGGAGTCAACCTGGCGATCGCTACCTTCGGCCTTGCCGTTGCGGTCGAGAGCGTCATCATGGACAACTCGAGTTACACCGGCGGCCTCGCGGGTACCACCGTCTCGCCCCCGAGCATCTTCGGCTTCACCTTCGACCCCGTTGCCACACCACAGCGCTACGCAGCGCTCTGTGTCGTCGGATTCGTGCTCTGCGCCATTCTCGTCCGCAATCTGCGCCGTGCCCCAGGCGGTCGTCGGCTCATCGCCATCCGGTCGAACGAGCGGGCCGCAGCATCGCTCGGGATCAACGTCACTTCGGCGAAGCTCACCGCCTTCGCGCTCGCTTCCGTGGTTGCGGCGGTCGGCGGCGTGCTCATCGCGTTCGAAACAACGTACGTGCTGTTCAGCCAGTTCACTGCGCTCGACAGCATTCAGATAGTGGTCTTTGTCGTCATCGGCGGCGTGGGCTTCGGCATGTCCGGGCTCCAAGCAGGGATAGTGGCCACGGGTGGGCTCGGTGTCTACCTGATCAGCGAGATTTTGCCGATCGGCAACTGGATACCGCTTATCGCCGGCGTCGCGCTCCTCATCGTCATCGTTACGCACCCCGACGGTGCGCTGCCTCCCATGATCGACAGGCTCGCGCGGCTGACACGACGACTTCCGTCGTGGCTCTGGCGAGAGACGGACACGCAACTCGGGGACACGTCGGGCAGCGGCGCCGCGAGGGTCACCCCGAAGGCGCTCGAAGTCCGTGACATCTCGGTCCAGCTGGGAGGCGTCCGGGCCGTCGACCATGTGTCGTTCTCGGTCCAGCCGGGTGATGTCGTCGGCCTCATCGGCCCGAATGGGGCCGGCAAGACGACCTGCATCGACATCATCTCGGGCTTCACCACGGGAACCGGCGACGTGCTGCTCGGTGGGGAAGCCTTGACGCGGTGGAGCGCCACCAGGCGGGCACTGGGCGGCATGGCGCGATCATTCCAGTCACTCGAGCTTTTCGAGGACATCTCGGTATGGGACAACCTGGCAACCGCGTCGGAGGGCAGGCGGGCGCGTCGATTCGCGCTCGACTATCTGCTCCCGCGTCCGCCGAGACTGTCCGGGCCGGCCTGGCATGCGATCCGGATCTTCGGACTCGCCGAGCATCTGAGCCTTCTGCCGTCGTCGTTGCCGACCGGCACGCGGCGCGTGCTCGCGATCGCACGAGCGGTCGCAACCGGCCCCTCGATCCTTTTGCTCGACGAGCCCGCTGCCGGCCTCGACGAGGTCGAGTCGCGAGAGCTCGGCGTCCTGATTAGTCAGATGGCCAAGCAGTGGGGACTGGGCATCCTGCTCGTCGAGCACGACATGACCCTCGTCATGAAGGTCTGCGACCGGGTAGTCGTTCTCGACAACGGCCGCATGATCGCGGATGGTGCCCCGGCGGACGTTTCAAGGGACCCCGCCGTGATCAGCGCTTACCTCGGGGAGCCCGCCCACGAGTTCGGGTCCGACGAGCTCACCGCTGTGCCACTCGCCGCGGCCCTGCTGGGTGATCCGGTGCTCGACGCCGCGCATCTGCCCGCCCGCCGACCAACGCCGGGCTCATCCGCTGACAGCTCCGAGACGGGGACGCCGTGACAAATGTCCACTTCGCGGCCGTTGGCCTCGCGGCCGGCTACGGCGGAATCCCGGTCATAAGGGACGTCAACCTCGAGTTGCGTCGGGGAGAGGTGACCGTCATGCTCGGCGCGAACGGCGCTGGGAAGACGACGACGCTACTCGCGTTGAGCGGCGACCTGCCGCTCACGGAGGGGACAGTCGAGTTCCGTGGTGCGACCCTCACCTCCAGCCTCTGGCAGCGGGCGAGAAGCGGCATGTCGTACATCTCCGAGGAACATGGCGTCATCCGCAGTTTGACCGTGCACGAGAACCTGCGCCTCGCCCTGAAGAAGCCGCTGGCGGCACTCGAGCTCTTCCCCGAGCTCCGCGAACACCGCCATCGCAAGGCGGGCCTGCTCTCTGGTGGCCAGCAGAAGATGCTGACGCTGGCCATGGCGATCGCGCGCAAGCCCGATGTGCTGCTCGCCGACGAACTCTCGCTCGGCCTCGCCCCTCAGATAGTCCAGCGACTGTTGCGCGTAGTCCGCGGCGCGGCCGACGGCGGGAGTGCCGTTCTGCTGGTCGAGCAGCACGCCCGCCAGGCGCTCGCGATCGGAGATCAGGCCGTCGTGATGGCCCGCGGCCGCGTCATGCTGACCGACAGCGCTGAGGCAGTACGCGCGAATTTCACCGAGCTTAGCGCTGCCTACCTTGGCAGACGCAGCTGATGGGCATTCGCCTCCGGTGGCCTGCGGGGCCACGCACCCTCATCGTTCGCCGGAGACCAGCCGCCGGGGGGAGCGGAACCCCGTACGCGCACCGTATGGCCGGGGGCCTGGCGCAGGCACCGATCCGACGGTGGTGTCCCTGGTCGGCCAGGGACGGCTGCCCATTGGCCGACTCATCACTGAATACGCATTCGAGGACATCGGCTGGGCGGCGCAAGACATGACGACCACCAGGGCCATCAAGCCCGTCCTGCGGCTCTCAGCCTGGGTCCA
>JBEKFH010000070.1:0-15065 GCA_050013415.1 Streptosporangiaceae bacterium
TGGGTCATCACCTATGACGGGCGCTTCGCCGGGCAGCTGACCGTCGGCAGCATCGTGTGGGGATCGGCGCGCTCCGCGCAGGTCGGCTACTGGGTCGATGAGGCCTGCGCCGGCCGCGGGGTCGTGCCGACGGTCCTGGCGATGGCCGTGGATCATTGCTTCTTCGTCGTCGGCCTCCACCGCATCGAGGCGACCATCCGGCCGGAGAATCAGGCCAGCCGCAGGGTCGTCGAGAAGCTCGGTTTCCGCGAGGAGGGCCTGCGGCGCAGGAGCCTCCACATCGAGGGCAACTGGCGCGATCACCTGTGCTACGCGCTGACCGCGGAGGACGTGCAGGGCGGCCTGCTGCCCCGCTGGCGCAGCGCGGTGTCGGCAGCGCGATCACGGGCCCGCTAGCGGTATCTGGCGACACACCGGGGCTAATGCTCGTCAAGGCCGTCCCGTGGCCTTACCGTGCGTGACGTGAGCACGCTCGTGTCCGCATCGTGTCCGCCGGGATCCAGCCCGCCGGACTGCGTTCGGCGTGCTCCCCGGAGCACCCCGTGAGCAGTGCGATCCTCTATCTCGCGATCGTCGCCATCTGGGCCGGCGTGCTCGTGCCTCGGTGGGTGCGCAAGTCACATCACGCTCCCGGCACGGCCACGGAACCACTGTCGGACGCGGCCGGGGATCTGCCCGGTGACGCGCAGCCGGCGGCGGCATCCGGACAGCAGCCCGGTGAGGACGCGGCGCCGGAGCGCGGCCTAGCCGTTGATCACGGCGTTACCTTCGAGTACGGCGCTGCCTTCGAGTACGGGGCAGTGCGTGACGGCGCGGCGGGGCAGGACGGTGCCGGTCCTGGGTACAGCGCGGCTGAGTACGGCGCAGTGATCGAGTACGGCGCGGCGCTTGAGTACAGCGCCGTCTCCGCCCGCAAAGCGGCGCGGGACGACTACCTGCCCGGCGATGACGGCCTGGTCGATGATGGCCCGGCCGGCGATGGCGACAGCCCGTCCGCTGCTGACGGCGCCGGTGATCCGGCGGCAGCGGACGACGACGAGCAACGGCTCTCCGTGCGGGGCCGGGCTCTGTGGTCCGAGAGTCCGGGCTGGCATCCGTTCAAAAGCAGGCGAGACCGGGTCCGCCCGGCGATCAGCCGGGCGAGCGCGATGCGCGCGCGGCGGCGGATGCTTACCATGCTGGTGACGCTCGTGATCGCGGCGGCGGCGATCGTGGCCGCGCAGAAGGCGCCCTGGTGGGTCGTCTTTCCGCCGGTGGGGGTGCTCGGTGCCTTCCTCCTGCTGCTGCGCGAGGCTGCCCATGCCGACGCGGAGGCGGCCGAACGACGGGCCGACGATGCTGCGCGGGCCGCCGCGGCCCGGCAGGGCCGCCGCGAGTCGCCGGGTGCCCGGCCGGTTTCGGGCCGGGAGCCGACCGCCGAGATCATCGACATCTCGGGCAGGGTGAGCGACCAGTTCTACGATCAGTATGCCGACGCCGCCGTTCGCGCGGTCGGTGACTGACGGCGGCTCGGTCCGCTCGATCAGGTTCCCCGGTGCCCGGCGCCCTGGTGCCCGGTGCCCGGCGGCTCGCCGACCGGCAGCCGACCGCCGCGGCCCCGTATGTTTGCTACGCTGGCTCCCGGTCTTGGGGCTGTGGCGCAGTCCGGTAGCGCACCTCGTTCGCATCGAGGGGGTCAGGGGTTCAAATCCCCTCAGCTCCACTCAAAACCGCAGGTCAGGCCGTTAGTTCCAGCCCTGCTGATTGCTTCCATGATCGTTTGACCTGATGTGACCGTCGGCCTGAGCGCCAGCGACCGGCGCCCTCGCCCTGCCCGGGCCGGCATGCGGAGCAGAAGAGCTACGTCCAGGTCGAGGTCGGCAACAACTATGCCGTGCCGACGGCCTCGGTGATGGTCGTGACTCTGGCGCCGACCCGGCAGGCAAGACCGTCCAGACGGGTCACCGGCGCGCGAGGATCGCGGTGGTGAAGTCGGCGGCGATCGCCGCGTAGCCGGTGTCGCCCGGGTGGAAGTGGTCCGGGGCGCGGCCGTCGGCCGCGTAGTGCAGCGGCACCGCCACGACCGCTCCGGCGTCCTCGGCTTCGCGCACGATCCTGTTGACCTGGGCCTGGACACCGCGCGTCCGGGGCACGGTCGCGACCAGCGCTCCTTGGGGAAGCGCGGCCAGCATCGCGCGGTAGTGCCCGGGCAGGCGTGCCCGCAGGTCGCGCTTGATGATGTCGTTGCTGCCGATGAGCACGGTGACCAGCTCGGGGGCCGCGGGCAGCCTGGCCAGTGCCGGGATCTGCCGGTCTAGCACGTCGCTGACGCGGGCGCCGCTGAAGGACAGGTTGACGATCCGGTAGTGGACGCCATGGCCGGCCAGGGCACGCCAGGTCTGCAGCACCCAGCTGTGCTCGATCGAACTCGCGCCGACGCCCTGGGAGAGCGAGTCGCCGAGCACCACCCACAGCGGGCCGACCGAGGCGAGGGCCTCCAGGTTGCGTTCGTGCCAGGCCTGGGCGTAGGGCTTGATCTGGTTCTCGACCAGGCCGACGCCGGGCAGCAGGCGACGGGCGAGGCGAAGGAACCAGCCCGGGGAGCGGTCGTTCAGGTTCGAGTACTCCACAGTCATGCAGGCCCCCTGGGACCGTGACGAGCCTTTGTGCCGTAGTGCGTCCATCAGTATCTCGGCACAGCCGGCCGCCACCCAAGACCGGCCCGGCGGAGCCTCGAATCCCACGCCGGCGAGACCGACGAGGGCCAACTCGCCTCCGTGACTTCCAGCTCGACAGCGCCATGGCCGGGCTGGCCGAGAACATGGGCCTCAAGCGCACCGACTTCGCCGCGACCGCCGCCTGAGCGCCGCCCGCCTCGGTCTGGCCGGCCAGACCGCCCTCGAGTCGCCTGCGCGAACCTTGGCGACCTTAGCCTCCTGGCTCTGCCACGCCTGGCAAATCCTCGTTCGCATCGAGGCGGATCCCTTTCACGCTCATCGATAACGGAGATGAGCATTTCTGGAATTGGCTGTTTCCGCCGCCGGATTGCCGGTCTTGACTTGGCCCATGCAGCCAAACGGAAGGTCGCTCACATGCACATGACAAGGTTCGTCAAATCCCTGGCGGTGCTCACGCTAGCCGCCGGACCTCTGCTCGCACTCGGCGGCGCTAGCGCCGCGACGGCCGCCACCGCAGCGCCCGCCGCGGCGGCGTCGCCTGCCCATGTCCTGGCATCAGCAGGTACGGCGGCCACGGAAAGCCCTGATCCCGCGGTGGTCCGGCCAGATACCATGACCGGGGAGGTGTGCAGTTCCAGTACGGCCCACTGGTTCACTATTCACGTTTACTGGGACGGCGGCACCTGGCAGTACTGGTGCTACGGCGGCGCGGGCAGCTTTTCGTGGCCGGACGACAACCAGATAGCGTGGGCCTGCGCGGGCAACAACTACGGGACATTCGTCTACTTCGACTGGGCCACCAAGAAGAACGTGACCGTGAATTTCAGCCCGGGATGGTCACAGAACCTCGGCAGCGACGATGAACTGGTGTCGCTGAAGATCACCAAATGGAGCGGCAGCGACAACTGCTAGCAACTAGTACCGGCATATCCGGTACCTGCCATCTGCCCCGGCCGTGCGGTTACATGGCCGGGGCAGATGGCTGGCTGGCGAAGCTGCGAGAGATGCCGACCGGCCAGCCCCCGACTCGGGTGGAGACTGCCATCCAGCCCAGCCGCCGCGACATCTGCCGCGCGCAGGTGATCACGGCGCGTACGTGCTCGGAGTTGTCGGCAGCCCGCCACAGAATCGACCATGGGTACCAGCAGGCAGGCTCGGTCAGCGGACGCCAGAATGCCCCGGGCAGCGCGGGAATGCACGAGGCGGGCACGCAGCACAGGCAGCGGCCCTGCAGGACGAGGTCGGCGGCAGCGCGGACGCTCTCCACGGTGCCGCCGTACACAGTCGGCGTGAAGCCCGCCGACCTGCACATCTCCACCACGAACTGGTTGAACTCCGGGGCCTGCAGGTCTTTGGCGAGCAGCAGGGGCTTCCCGGCCAGGGTGGCGACCGGCACGGCGTTCAGCGCAGTGAACGGGTGACCGCCGGGGATCAGTACCCCGAGCAGGTCCTGGCGGAACAGCTCAGACGTCACTCCCGGCGGCGCGTGCACGGCCCGCCCGATACCGACGTCCAGGCGGCCGTCGGCGAGGTGCTGGTATTGCCAGGGCACGCCGGCCTCGACCTGGTGGATCACCAGGTCCGGGTTTCTGGCTTGGACTTCCTGCAGAATCCGCGGCATGGAGTCGTAGCTGGCGTCGATGATTCCGACCCGCAGGGCGGGAGACAGCCTGCGCTCGCTACGGGCGATTCCCTCCGCCCGGCCCACGTGCGCGAGGATCTGGCGGGCCTCGATCAAGAACGCAGCTCCCGCCACGGTCAGGCTGACATGGTGCGTGCTGCGGTCCAGCAGGCGTACCTCCAGCTGCCGCTCAAGCCGCTGAAGCTGCTGACTCAGGGCCGACTGCACGATGTGCTCCCGGTCAGCTGCCCGGCCGAAATGCAGCTCCTCAGCCAAGGTCACGAAATAGCGAAGCTGGCGAAGCTCCATGCCCGCCTCCATCTCGCCGACAACGCCAACCGCACCGGGCTGCGCCCTCGCCGCGGGTACGGCCAGCGTCGGTTGAATTGTCCTAGATCGAGTTCGATGTCCCAGGAACACCAGGCTCGATGAGGGGCGTATCGCCCCGGTAACGGCCGGGTTGCTGCACAGGTGGCAGCGGGTGGAGCCGTGAGATGATCAGCCCGGAGGTCCTTGGCCATGCAGGCGGAGTTCGGAGTGCTTGGCCCGTTGTACGTGCGGTCTGGCCATGTCGCGCTCGGAATTCCAGCAGCCAGGCAGCGGGTGGTGCTGGCGGCACTCACGGTTCGAGCCAGGCACGTGGTGTCGCCTGAGGAACTGGCCCGGGCCATCTGGGACGACTCTCCGCCTGCGCAGGCGCGGGTGGCCGTGCGCAATTATGTATGCCGGCTGCGGCGGGCGCTCGGCCCGGCCGGCGGCCGAATCGTCACCTGCTCCTCCGGTTACCTGCTCGATGCCGGCGATGACCAGGTGGATCTGCTGGCGTTCACCGCGCTATGCCGCGACGGCAGCGCAGCAGCGCGGGCCGGCGCGTGGCAGCAGGCATCCGATGCCCTGGACGACGCCCTGGCGCTCTGGCGCGGGACTCCGCTGGCGGACGTCCCTTCGCGGGTGCTGCGGGACGAGCACGTGCCGACGATGGAGTCGCTGTGGCTGCAGGCCACCGAGGGGCGGCTCGAGGCCGGGTTGCGCCTGGGCCGGCACGGCGAGCTGGTGACAGAACTCCAGGCGCTGGCCAGGGAGCACCCGCTGCGCGAGCGTTTTCACGCGCAGCTGATCCTCGCCTTGTACCGGTGCGGGCGGCAGGCCGAGGCGCTGGTCGCTTATCACGGCATCCGCCGCGGCGTGGTGGACGAACTCGGCGTGGAGCCCGGGCCGGAACTTCGGGAACTCCATCAGCGCATCCTGGCCGCCGATCCGAAGCTCCTGCTGGACGGCGCGCCCGCCGATTCCGGTCGGCTGGCCGCAGGCCCGGGCGGGAGGCTCCGCGAGGGGAAGCCGGCGCGGGCAGCGCCGCATCAGCTGCCGGCTGGCCCGCGCCATTTCGCCGGCCGCGACGACGAGCTTGGCGTGCTGACCGGATTGCTTGCCGATGTCGGCGCCCCGGGCGGGGCCGTGGTCATCTCGGCCATCGGCGGGACCGCGGGCATCGGCAAGACGGCGCTGGCGGTGCACTGGGCTCACCAGGTGGCCGACCGGTTCCCGGACGGGCAGCTCTACGTAAACCTGCGCGGCTACGACCCAGATGAGCCGGTGCCGGCCGCAGAAGCGCTGGCCGGCTTCCTGCGCGCGCTGGGCGTGCCAGGGCATGACATTCCGCCGGAGGCGGAGGAGCGCGCGGCCCGGTACCGAACCCTTGTCGCTGGGCGGCGGATGCTGGTGGTACTGGACAACGCCGGGCAAGTGGACCAGGTCCGGCCACTGCTACCGGGCAGCCCTGGGTGCGTTGCTGTGGTGACCAGCCGTGACGCGCTGGCCGGCCTGGTGGCCCGGGATGGCGCCGCACGGCTGGACCTGGGCCTGCTCCCGCCAGCGGAAGCGGTCGGGCTCCTGCGGACGCTGATCGGCTCGCGGGTAGACGCCGATCCCGATGCGGCTGACACGCTGGCGGCACGGTGCGCGCGGCTTCCGCTGGCGCTGCGGGTCGCTGCTGAGCTTGCCGCTGCCCGCCCGGTCGCCAGCCTGGCCGAGCTGGCTGACGAGCTAGCTGACCAGCAGCAGCGGCTGGACCTGCTGGACGCCGGCGGGGATCCGCGGACGGCGGTACGGGCGGTGTTCTCGTGGTCCTACCGGCACCTGGATTTCGCTGCCGCGCGCGCATTCCGGCTGCTCAGCATGCACACTGGCGCTGATCTTGACCGCTACGCTGCTGCCGCGCTCATCGGCACCACCGTTGACCGGGCAGGCCAGCTCGTCGACCAGCTGTCCCGCGCGCATCTGCTCCAGTCCACTGGGCATGGGCGGTATGTCATGCATGATCTGCTCCGCGCCTACGGCCGGGGGCTGGCCGCCGCCAACCGCAGGAAGGACGAGCGCCGCCCCGCGCTGACCCGCCTGTTCGACTACTACCTGCATACCTCCGCCGCTGCGATGACCACCCTGTTCCCCGTTGAAGCCAGCGGACCGTCCAGCATGCCCCGGCCCGCCACCCTCGCCTTGCCGGCTACCGATGACCGCGAAACCGCGCGGGCGTGGCTGGAGGCCGAGCGAGCAAACTACGTCGCCGCTGCTTCGCACGCCGCCGCGGCGGGCTGGCCCGGCCACGCCACCCGCATGGCCGCTACCGTGTTCCGTTACCTTGATGTCGGCGGCCACATGTCGGAGGCTGTCACTATCCACAGCCACGCCTGCCGAGCTGCGACGCTGATCGGTGACCGCGCCGCCGAGGCAGAGGCGCTGACGTGCCTGGGGGTTGCGTACCTGCGGCAGGGCCTCTTCGCTCAGGCCGCGGGCAACCTCCATCAGGCCCTGCGGCTTTGCCAGCAGGCAGGCGACCGCGGCGGGCAAGCCCGCGCGCTGGTTGACCTCGGACTGGTGGACCTGCGCCAAGGCAATCACGAGCGGGGTCGCGGCGGCCTCCAGCTGGGTGCCGCTATGTACCGTGACATCGGCGACCGATTCGGCGAGGCACGCGCCATGGCGAACCTGGGCATCATCGAACGGCGCCTGGGGCGCTACCGACAGGCTTCGGAGTGCCTCCTGCAATCTCTGGCTGTGTGCCAGGCAGCCGGTGATCGCCTCAGCCAGGCCCCGGTGCTCACCAACCTGGGCCTGGTCGATCTGCAGCTGGGCCGCTATCAGCAGGCCGTCGGCCATCATCGCCAGGCCCTGGCCGTATTCCGCGAAACGGGCAACCGGAACGGCGAAGCACATGCCCTCAGTAACCTGGGCACCGCCGAACTGCGATGGCAGCGCTACCAGCATGCTGCAGGCCATCTCCGCCAGGCCCTGACCCTGTTTCGCGAAACCAGCGACACGGCCGGGGAGGCCGAGGCACTTAACGGCCTAGGTGAGCTTCTTCTCGCCACCGGCCAGCCCGGCGACGCCCGCGCGCAGCACGCCGCCGCGCTCGTCCTGACCGGCCAGATCGGCGACAAATACGAGCAAGCTCGTGCCCACGACGGCCTCGCCCGCTGTTACCACGCGGCGGACGACCCCGGCGGGACGGTCCGCCACTGGCAGGAAGCCCTCGCTCTGCACTCGGATCTCGATGCGCCCGAGGCTGAGCAGGTCCGCGCTCACCTCACCGCGGCATATGACCGCTGATCGGCACCATCGTTGCGGTGGTGAGGGCCGCGACGCGGCCCAAAATCGGGATGCTTGACGAGCGCGCAATGAGTACCTTGTGCGGGATGACTGACCTCTATAGCCAGCACTACAGCGCCGCGAACTCACTGATTTACTGTGCTCAGCGGCCCGGTTGGTCGGATACCCGGGAGGCCGTCGAGCCCCCGCCAGGCTCGGCACGCTTCGGGCCGTGCGGCATTTGCGAACTCAGATCAAGGCGACAGCCGTCAGCTGTCCGGGACCAGGTCGACCACGTCATCGTGCAGCCTGGCCATCGCCTGGTCGAACGTGGCGAGCCGGGAACCGCGGGCCCGGGCGAGCTGGGCAAGGTAGGCATCGGTCATCTGGCGATGGCCGATTATCCCCTGAATGGGAACGTCGGTGTACCCGACATCGTCGGGCCAGAACTCGTGCCGCGTGTCGGCGGTGGCCCCGTTGAGAACTGCTTGCGCGGTGGCGGCCGACTGGCCTTCGCGGATGAGCAGGCGAATGAGGCTGCCTTGGGTGATGGGGCAGGTCGCGAAGTTTCCGCTGAGGCCGACAAACCAGTTCTCAGCGGCCGCATGGTGGACGTGATCGTCGATGAGCAGAGCGATGAGCACGTTCGCGTCGAGCAAGACGGTCACTGATCGTCGTCCTCCAGCCGCCGTGCATCCTCGCTGGTGATTGTCCTGCCAAGGTGCGCGACGGGCAGGCCAGTGCGAGTACTTCTCGCTATCTCACCAGGCTTGCCCGAGCCGAGTCCCCGGCGGATAAGCCCGGCGACGGTCTGGCTCAACGACTGATGGGTATCTCTGGCGATCGCGACCGCCTGAGCGTGAAGATCATCAGGGATGTCGAGGGTAGTGCGCATGCCAGAAGTATAACTTCACTTCATCATGATGCCATGATGCATAACCCGAAGTTACGGGGTGCCTGCGGGCTTGATGTCGTCAGCAAGATCCGCGAGGAGATGGTCGGTGACAGTCTCTTCATAGACGGCTCGTCCGGTCTCGTGGATCGTCTCGCGCAACCCGGGGTCCCAGGGGGTCGCCGCGGGGTCTCCGGTGAGCGGGACACAGGGGGCGGCTGTCTGGGCCCCGGCCAGGTAGTCGGTGGCGCTCATCAGCCAGGCCGCCCGGCCAACGCACCCCCGGTCCGCTCCAGGGACTTGCGGGCGGCGGCCAGCAGTCGCCGGTATTCCGGACCGCGGTACCGGTCCACGCCAGGCGCGGCGCCGTTCACGCCCGGCGCATCACCGCTCATTCCGCGTCCTCATCGTAGAGATCGGCCTGGCCGCTCACTATCGCCATCGCGGCAATTCGCTCCCTGCCCGTTCAGCCGTCGAGCACATCATGCTCATGATGGCACCCCCGGCGACACCGGACGGCTCGCAGCGGACCACGGCCCAACGGCAATCGGAGGTCGCAGAATTGAGCTCCGCTGGACCATCAGCCAACCTTGAGCGCCAGTGACCGGCAGTCGGTCCCAGCCAGACTCGTCCCTGACCAGCTTCACGGGCCGGCCAGCTCGTCGATAAGGAGACGCGCTCGTCGCAATCGTCATGAAGAATCAGGGTGTGATCCATCTGGCTGATGCTCCGCGCCTGATCTGGCCGACGGTGACGGTACGGACGTCCTACCTGGTGGGCGAGCAGGCGGACTGCCTGCTCATGGGAACGCCGACGGACTGGCTGGGACCGGCCAGCGAGAACTTCGCCGACTTCGTCGCCGTACGCCGCGGGGTGCGAACACGGTGGGGAGTGCCGTCCACGATCTTCTGGTACGTCTCTGGCGAGTACTACCTGGGGACGCTCGTCGTGCGGCACCGGCTGACACCCGAACTGGCCGAGACCGGGGGCCATGTCGGGTATCACGTGGTAGCCCCGTGGCGGCGGCAGGGCCATGCAACACGGATGCTGGCGGCCGGGCTGGCGGAGTGCCGCCGCCTCGGCATCGGCGAGGTGCTGCTGACCTGCGACCTCAGCAATGAGCCATCGCGCAGGGTGATCCTGTCGAACGGCGGCGTGCCTGACGGCCGGAGACAGGGCAAGGACCGGTTCTGGATCAGAATCGACCGCCAGCCCGGCGCAACCTGATGGCGACCGCTACCGTCGGGAACAGCCGCCGCCGCGAACAGCCGCCGCCGGCCACGACCTTGCGATGCAGCCACCCTGGCGAACCCGTTGAAACAACGTTTCTACGGGTTCTAACCCGCCCAAATGTCGTTTCGACGGCATCTAACGGGACTGAGCCACCCCGCGTCTGACCGCCCAGATGCATATTGGGCGGGTACCCGCTGTGCCGGGTGCCGGCTGTGGGCGGCCCGGCCTGCCGGATTCCGGATGCGGGCGGGTAACCGGCCTGCCGGATGCGCTACGCCCGGGGCGAGCCAGCGTCAGTCCTCGCTGTCGACGAGAGTGAGCTCGGCGCGGATGTCGCCGCGGGTCGCCCGGCTGTAGGGGCAGCCTTGGTGGGCAGCCTCAAGGAGCGCCTGGGCGGTGTCGCGCTCGACGCCGGGAAGCTCTGCCAGCGGGAGTCCGGCCGGGCGATCAGCGCCAGCCAGCCCATCCCGGCGGCGACGCCACGCAGCTCGTCACCGCCGACTGGCCCTGAATCACCACCAGGCTGACCTGATCGCCAGGCCGACCCTGATTGCCGCCAGGTTCCGGCAGACTGGCGGCATCGTGGAGATTGTCCGTAGCGCGCACCTGTGCCCCCAGATCGTCGGCCAGCTGGCCGACGCGCTCTCCGGCGCCGCCGCGCTTGTCGACCGCGTGCCGCAGCGGTCGCTCACGAGGCCCACTCGGTGCCGCGGCTGGAACGTGCTCGATGTCGTCAATCACCTGGCGGCCG
Source organism: Streptosporangiaceae bacterium (assembly GCA_050013415.1). Classification (GTDB taxonomy): domain Bacteria; phylum Actinomycetota; class Actinomycetes; order Streptosporangiales; family Streptosporangiaceae; genus Palsa-506. The sequence goes on from JBEKFH010000070.1 coordinate 10,740, forward strand.
TGACGGAGAAGTTCGGCCGCTTCGCCGCCGGGGATCCCGGCCCGGTCCGCCCGCTGCCCGGCGACCTGGTCGGGACGCGGCCCGCAACGAGATTCCGTCAGCTCGCCGAGGCTGCAGCGCGCTGCTGGCAGGATCATCCCGGGGCGCTGACCGCCGTCTGCGTACTGCCGTTCGGCTCGTTCGACGGCGCGACCGCAGCAGGGATCAACCTGTTCGACGCCCTGATCCATCAGTGGGACATCGCCGCCGGAGCGGGCATCGAGCACCAGATGAGCGAGGAACTCGCCGCCGTCGCGATCGGCGTCGCCGGCCTCCTGGTCACCGACCAGGCAAGGCTGGCCGGCCACTACGCCGACCCGGTCGCTGTCCTGCCCGGCGCCCCGCCCAGCCTCCGGCTCCTCGCTGCGAGCGGGCGGCAGTGAAAAGACCGCGGCGGCAGACGAGCGGCCTCCTCGCGGCCCGGAAACGGCGGCCCGGATACGGCGGCCCGGGAGCAGCGACGCGGCAGCAGCCTAGATCTGGCCGAAGCCCCAGGTCAGCAGGTGCCTGGCTGCGGTGAAGAACGAGGCCGGGTTGCTGCTGGGGTTCGCATGCAGGACAACCCCGATCAGGGTGCTCCCGCCGCGGCGCGCCTCGAACAGGAAGCAGTCGCCCGCGGCCTTGGTGTCACCCGTCTTGATCCCGATGACGCCGCGATAGGAACCGAGCAGGCCGTTGGTCGTGTACCACAGGTAAGCGTGATGCACGGCCGTGGCGCGCAGCAGATAGCTGCGCTGGGCGACGATGCGCCGGAACAGCGGATTGCGCATCGCCTGCTCGCCGAGCCGGACGAGGTCGGCCGGCGTGGAATAGGTGGAGTGCTCCGTGGGGTACGGCATGCCGTCGAAGCTGGTGAAATGAGTGGACGTCATGCCCAGTGCCTGCGCCATCGCGTTCATCTTCGCGATGAACGCGGGCCGGCCGGGACCGTAGGCAGTAGCCAGCAGGTAGGCGGCATCGCAGCCGGACGGAAGCAGCATCGCCTCAAGGAGCTGGCGCGTCGTCAGCACGTCCCCGCGTATCAGGCCCGCGCTGCTCGCGCCTTTCCTGCGGACGTACCGGATGGCGTCCCTGGTGACCGGGATCTCCCTGCTCAGGTCGCCGGCCTGCAGCACGACCAGGGCGGTCATCACCTTGGTGATGCTGCCCATCGGCCGCGGCACGCCGGCATCCTTGGCCCATAGCTGGGCGCCGGTGCTGGCGTCCACCAGGTCCGCGCCCCTGACATTAGCCCGCGGCTCCGCCGCATACCGCGCCCAGCCGGATGCCGGGGCCGCGCCCGGTGCCACCATGGCGGCGGCCGGCCCCGCGGCGAGCACGGCCACGGCGAGCACGGCCACGGCGAGTACGGCCACGGCGAGTACGGCCACGGCCGGCCCAACCACGGCCGGCGCGATCACCGCGACAACGCCGCGCGCCAGGGACCGGTTCCACGGTCGGCCGCGCGAAATTACCTGCCAGGGTCGCACGATTCGATTTAACCAGCGGCAGAAAGCCGCCGTCGCCGGTCGGCGAAATCAGCCCAATCCGTCAGGCACGGCCCTGGCGGCGGCAGAGCGGCAGGATGCCCGGACCCGGACTACCGCGTTATCCGGCAGCGTGAGCGCCGGTCATCATCGCGGCCAGGTCATCAGGGTGCAGGAACGAGGGCGGCGGCGGCGGGCCCCAGGCGAAGAGCCCGCGTGCGCCCTCGAGATCCTCGGGCGTCCACAACTGGTCGTCAACGATGCAGTCCATGTCCGAGTAGTACTCGGAGAAATTGCCAGCCGGATCCTTGAGGTACCAGAAGAAGTTCGATCCCGCGTAGTGACGGCCGAGTCCCCAGATGTGCCGTTCCGGCCGTCCCTCCAGCATCGCGAAGGCGCCGCGCCCGACGTCGTCGACATCGTCGACCTGCCACGACGTGTGATGCAGGAAGTTCACCGGCGCGGCAAGGACCAGCACGTTGTGGTGGTCGGTGGAGCAGCGCATAAACGCGCCGACGCCCTTGATCCGGTCGCTGACCTTGAAGCCGAGGCCGTCGACAAAGAACGACATCGTCGCGGCGTAATCCACGCTGCCGAGGACGGCATGGCCCAGCTTGCGCGGACGTACCCGGTCGGTCCGCATGAATCCCGGCGCGCGGCTGCCCTGGCGGTCTGGCCGCCCGGGCCCGTTATAAAGGCAGGCGGCCAGCGGATCCTGCTGCAGCCGCGGCGCGACGTCGAGGAAGACGCGCGTCCCGGTCACCGGCTCGATCGCCGCCAGGCTCGTGCCGTGCCTGGCCGGCGGCAGCCCGAGGGCGGCGAGGCTTGCCGCGGCGCGTGCTACGTCGTCGGAGTCGTCGACGCCGACCCGCATCTCGATCAGGCGCCGGGTCGGTGCGTACACGATGCGCAGCTGCCGCCCGGCGTCCCTCGTGCTGAGCCAGCCGCCGGCTTCCTGGGCCAGGCCGAAGTCGGCGTAATAGGCCGCCGTCTCCGCCACGTTCGGCACGCCCATCGTGACCGATAGCAGTCCGTGCAGGCTCATGGATGCCTCCTAGCTCGTTGCGGTCAGCGTCGCGCGGCCGGGGAACCCGGCGGCCAAGTCGATGTCGATGTCCGCCGCGTCGCCGGCCCGCCAGGCAATGTGCTGGTCAGGGCGGACAAGCAGGAACTCGTCCCGCCGCAGGCCGGATCGCGGCGGCGGCTCGACCAGCGACAGCGGGATCCCGCGGCGGCGCGCGCGGTCCGCGAGGCTGGCGACGCCCGGGCCGCCGTCGCGGACTCCCCCGACGAGCGTGAACCCGGTTCCGAGCCGGTCGTACAGGGAGGAGCCGTCGGGCAGCCACTGGTGCGGGAGCCGCGCTCCCGGCTCCGTCGTCGGCGTGTAGATCGTCGAGTCGGCCTGCTCGGTCGAGCCGGCCTGCCGGGCAGAGCCGGCCTGGTCGATCGAGCCGGCCTGCCGGGCAGAGCCAGCGTGCCGGGCAGAGCGGGCCTGGCCCGGCCGGCTGCCGCCGGCGGGACGTCCCCCGACCGGCTGGACGACCGGTGACCCCGCGTAGGAATAGCCGAGCACGAGCCCGAGGCTGTGGAACTCGGCCCGCTTCGCCCGCTGAACGGCCTGGGCGTCCGGCAGCAGGTCACCGGCGAGGCTGCGCATGTTGGCTTCCGCGCTCGCGACGGTCTGCTCGATCACGCCGCGCCGCTCCGCCTCGTAGCTGTCCAGCAGGCGCGCGGACGCCCAGCCCTGCTCGACGGCGGCTATCTTCCAGGCGATGTTGACCGCGTCGCCAACGCAGGCGTTGAATCCGTGGCCGCCCCAGGGCGGGTTGACGTGCGCGCTCTCGCCGACGAGGAACACCCGGCGATCGGCGAACCGGTCCGCGATGAGCATCCGCGCCGTCCACGGGTCGGACGCGACGATCTGGTGCTCGAAGGGCCGGCCGACGAGGCCGGTGATCAGCCCCGACGCGTGGGCCGCGCCGTACGCCGCGCCGATCCCGGGAATGATCGCCCACCACGTGCCGGACAGGTCCAGCCGGCCGAGCAGCCCGGAGACGGCCGGGCCGAGCACCCAGTACTGCACGGCCGGCCCGAGATGGGTGTCCAGCGACGGCGCGCGGAAGACGACGTTGAAGTTCGGCCGGGGATCAGATCGCCCGGCGTACGCCGCGCCGATCTTCCCGCGGACAACGCCGCCCGCGCCGTCGCAGCCGAGCACAAAGCGGGCCCGGACGTCGTAGCAGTTTCCGCCCCGCTCGTGAACGGTCACGGTGACGCCGTCGGCGTCCTGCGACAGCGCCGTCACCGCGTGGCCCAGCCGCACCTCGACGCCGGGGAGACAGCGGAGGTGCTCGCGGAGTACCTCCTCCACGACCGGCTGCGGTACCTGCTGGCCCGCCTCCGCGAAGCGGTCATCGCGCTCCGTAGTCAGCCCGAACGCGTTCTCGAAATCGGTGATGCGGCGGCCGGACAGCGATTCGCAGAAGGTCACCCGCTGCGACCAGGCGACCGGCAGCGGCGCGGCGGCGCGCAGCGCGTCAGCGACACCCCAGCGCCGGAAGTGCTCCATCGTGCGGACGCTCGTGGTCTTTGCCCGCGGCCGCAGGTGCGAGACCTCGCCGCGCGGTTCGATCACGACGCTGCCGAGGCCCCGGCTGCCGAGCTCGGCAGCCGCCGCGAGCCCTGCCGGGCCGCCACCTGCCACCAGCACGGCCGTGCTGCAGGCCCGCGTCGCGCCGGTCGCTGTCACGAGACAAATATCGTCCAGGCCACCGCAGGTTGTATAGCGCTAGCTCATGGCGGAGAGGGGACCTGCGGCGGC
>JBEKFH010000071.1:0-14990 GCA_050013415.1 Streptosporangiaceae bacterium
CATCGACCGCGACCGCTACGACGTCATCCCGGTCGGCATCACCCGCGAGGGCCAGTGGGTGCTGGCGGCAGACGAGCCGGGACTGCTGGCGATCTCCGGCGGAGAGCTTCCCTCGGTCGAGGCTGTCGCCGAGCCAGGCGGGCGCATCGTGCCCTGGGCCGGGCAGCCGCCGGGCGCGCTGGCTGCCAGTGCGCCCGGCGAGATCCCCCGCCTGCTCGGCGAGGTCGACCTGGTGCTGCCGGTCCTGCACGGCCCGTTCGGGGAGGACGGCACGATCCAGGGCCTGCTGGAGATGGCCGGGATCCGCTATGTGGGGTCGGGCGTGCTGGCCAGCGCGGTCAGCATGGACAAGGAATACATGAAGCTGATCTTCGCGGCCCGCGGCCTGCCGGTAGGGCCGCATGTGGTCGTCAGGGAGCGTGACTGGCCGGCCGGCGGCCCGGCCGGCCCCGCCGGCCAGGCCGCGGAGTCCCCGCAACCGGAGGGTAAGCGGGTACTCGACGCGATCGCCGAGCTTGGCTGGCCGCTCTTCGTGAAGCCGGCCAGGGGCGGCTCCAGCATCGGCACATCGAGAGCGGCGGACATGGCCGGGCTGCATCAGGCGATCGAGACGGCCAGGCGCTACGACCCGAAGGTGCTCGTCGAGGCGGCCATCGAGGGAGTCGAGGTCGAGTGCTCGGTGCTCGAGGGCCTGGATGGCGGTCCGCCGGACACCAGCGTGCCCGGGCAGCTGCTCATCGGCGGCGGCGAGGAATTCTGGGACTTCGAGGCCAAGTACCTGGACCAGGCCAGCGGCATGGCCATCCCGGCGCCCATTCCCGCCGAGGCCAGGGAAGAAGTCCGCAGGCTCGCCGCCGCGGCCTTCGACGCGGTGTCCTGCGAGGGACTGGCCAGGGTCGATTTCTTCTACACCCCGGACGGCCGGATCGTGATCAACGAGATCAACACGATTCCCGGCCTGTCCCCCGCGTCCTACTTCCAGAAGATGTGGGAAGCAAGCGGACTGCCGTTCGGCGAACTCATCGACCGGCTGCTGCAGACCGCATTGCGCAAACGCCCCGGGCTGCGCTGAGCGGCGCGGGCTGGCGCGCCGGGCGGCGAGCGGCGCGGACGCCGCTCGCCGCTCGTGCTACCGCTTGGCCGCGAGCTTCTCGCCGTTGACGATCGCCTTGAAATCCGATCCGGCCCGGAACTTAGGTACCGCGGACTTGGGCACCTTGATGGCCGCGCCGGTGGCCGGGTTGCGCGCGTTGTGCGCCGGGCGGACGGCCTTCTCGAAGACACCGAATCCGGTGATTGCTACCTTGTCGCCCTTCGCGACCGCTGCCTGGATGGTCTCGAGTACCGCGTTCACAGCCTCGGCCGCGGTCTTCTTATCTCCCATCCGGCTAGAAATCGCATCGATCAGGTCACGCTTGTTCATTCCTCGCTCCTGCGGTTCCCCCAACGGGAGGTCGCGCGGACAGGGTGACCGGGCTCGCGACCTCTGACCAGCCCGAAATTAGGCGATGCAGCGCCGCTGCACAAACACCGGCAGCGTGAATTAATGGCGTGTCGGGATCAGCAGTAAGCCAGGCTGGCGAGCGCGTGAAGGGCATATCAGGCCATGCGCGGGTTTTGCCTATCATGATTAACGGACTTTTGCCTATCAATCTTTGCCCATCGATAAGCATGCGCCGGGCGGCCCGCTTCCGCCTCGCCGCGGCATCCGGCAGGAGCCGCGCATCGCCCGGGCAGGAGCCGCGCATCGCCCGGCAGGAGCCGCGCATCGCCCGGGCAGGATTGGTGCCGCAGGCCGGGAGGCCGGCCCGCCCGGTAAGGTCCATACTGTGGGCTGCGGCCCGGCCTGCCCGGCCGCTTCCCTGAGCTGCCCCCATCCCCGACATGCACGGGTCCTGACGTCTGAGGTCGCGCCTAATGAAGGTAGCTGTCATCAAGGAGGCCGCGCCCGGTGAGCGGCGGGTCGCGCTGGTGCCCGATGCGGTGCTCAAGCTTCGCGCGGCCGGGCTCGAGGTCCTGGTGGAATCCGGTGCCGGAGACGGCGCCTGGATCGCGGACGGCGCCTACGCCGAGGCCGGCGCCAGCATCGTCTCTGCTGCCGAGCTCGGCGCCGCGGCGGACGTCATCCTCATGGTCGGCCGGCCGGACGAGCAGGCGATCTCCCGGCTGCGGCCCGGTCAGGCCGTGTTCGGGATGCTGGCGCCGCTCTCCGATCCGTCGATCGCCGCGCGGCTGGCGGCGGCCGGCGTGACCGCGATCAGCCTTGACCTCATCCCGCGGACCCTGTCCCGGGCCCAGGCCATGGACGCCCTCTCGTCTCAGGCCAACATCGCGGGCTACAAGGCGGCGGTGCTGGCGGCCGCCACGTTCGGCCGGTTTTTCCCGCTGCTGATCACGGCGGCGGGCACCGCGCGGCCGGCCAGGGTCCTCGTCCTGGGGACGGGGGTGGCCGGCCTGCAGGCGATCGGCACGGCCCGCCGGCTCGGCGCCCTGGTGACCGCGTACGACGTGCGGCCGGAGACGAAGGCCGAGGTGGAGTCACTGGGCGCGACTTTCCTGGAGCTGACGGCGGTAGGTCCGGCCGCCGGGGAGGGCGGCTACGCCCGGGCGCTGACCCGCGACGAGCGGCAGGCCCAGCAGGACGAGCTGGCGGGCCACATCGCCCGCCATGACGTGGTGATCACGACGGCGCAGGTGCCTGGCCGCCGGCCGCCGCTGCTGGTCACCGCTGACGCGCTCAAGTCGATGGCGGCCGGCTCGGTCGTGGTGGACATGGGCGCCAGCGAGCTTGGCGGCAACGTGGAGGGCTCACGGCCCGGCGAGACGGTGATCACGGAGAACGGCATCACGGTGATCGGCGCGAGCGGCCTGCCCTCGACGATGCCGGCCGCGGCCTCGGCCATGTACTCGCGCAACATCAGCGCGCTGCTGCTGTCCATGGTGAAGGACGGCGCCCTGGCCATCGACCTGTCGGACGACCTGCACGCGGGCGTCGTCGTCACCCGCGAAGGCCGCGTCGTCCATCCCGCCCTCGCCGATCCTGCGCAACCCGAACCCGCTCAGGCCGAACCCGCTCAGGCCGAACCCGCTGGAGGGACCGCCCATGTCGACGGCGCTGCTGACTGACCTGGTCATCTTCGTGCTCAGCCTGTGGGTGGGCTTCGAGGTGATCAGCAAGGTCCCGGCCACCCTGCACACGCCGCTGATGTCGGCCGCCAACTCGATCCACGGGATCGTGCTGGTCGGCGCCATGCTGATCGCGGTCACCGCCAACAACGCGATCGGCTACGTGATCGCGTTCGTCGCGGCCGCGTTCGCCGCGATGAACGTCGTCGGCGGCTACGTCGTCACCGGCCGGATGCTCAAGATGTTCCGCAGGCGGCCGGCTCCGGCCGAGAACGGCAAGCCGTCATGAGCGCTTTCCATACGATCATCGATCTTGTCTACGTCGCCGCCGCGTCCTGCTTCATACTCGGCCTGCACCTGATGAACAACCCGGCCACCGCACGCCGGGGCAACCAGGTGTCGACGGCCGGCATGGTGGCGGCGGTAGCGGCAACGCTTGCCCTCATTGTTCACTCGGGCGCGATCAGCGTGACCGGGTGGATCGTGATGGCGGCCGGCGCCCTCGTTGGGGGGTCGGCCGGCCTGTATTCCGCGCGGACCGTCCAGATGACCGCCATGCCGCAGCTGGTCAGCGTGTTCAACGCGGTGGGCGGCGGCGCGGCCGCCCTTGTCGGCATCCACGACTACATGACGCTGGCCGACGCCGGACGCGGCGTGCCGGGATCGATCACGGTCACCACCCTGCTCGACGTGATCATCGGAGCGGTGACCTTCTCCGGGTCGATCATCGCCGCCGGCAAGCTGCAAGGGCTGATCACCTCGGCACCGGTCACGTTCCCCGGCGCGCGGGTGGTCAACCTGATGCTCGCAGCGATCGCGCTGGGCGCCTGCGGGTACCTGATCACCACACCGAGCCTGCCGGGCCTCGCGATCGTGCTCGTGGCGGCGCTGGCCTTCGGGATCTCGATGGTGATGCCGATCGGCGGCGCCGACATGCCGGTCGTCATCTCCCTGCTGAACGCGTTCACCGGCACGGCCGTCGCGATGGCCGGCTTCGTCATCGGCAACTGGGCGCTGATCATCGCGGGAGCCCTGGTCGGCGCATCCGGCGGGATTCTCACCAAGCTGATGGCCGACGCGATGAACCGCTCGATCGGCAACATCATCGTCGGCGGATTCGGCACCGGCGACTCCGCTGCCGCGGTCCTGCCGGGCGCGGGTGCCGGGGTGCGGGCGATCGAAGCCGATGACGCGGCCATCCAGCTGGCCTACGCGTCCAAGGTGATCATCGTGCCCGGCTATGGCCTGGCGGCCGCCCAGGCGCAGCACGCAGTCGCCGAGCTTGCCGACCTGCTGGAGTCGCGCGGCGTCGAGGTCAGTTACGCCATCCACCCGGTGGCCGGCCGGATGCCCGGGCACATGAACGTCCTGCTCGCGGAGGCAAACGTGCCGTACCCGCAGCTCAAGGAGATGGACGAGATCAACCCCGAGTTCAGCCGGACGGACGTGGCGCTGGTGATCGGCGCCAACGACGTCACCAACCCCGCCGCGCGCCGCCCGGGGACGGCCATCTCGGGCATGCCGATCCTGGACGTGGACCAGGCAAAGAGCATCATCGTTATCAAGCGGTCGATGGGCCACGGCTACGCCGGCATCGACAACGAGCTGTACGCAAACCCGAAGACCAGCATGTACTTCGCCGACGCCAAGAAGGGCCTGGCGGGACTGACCAGCGCGGTAAAGACGCTGGTGGGCTGAACCGCCGCTGCATCCCCGGGTATGAGTTCGTTTGCCCGCGTAAGGCCGGGTATAGGGGGCTCTGGCGTGCTGGGCGAGGATTAAATTCCAGCAAGGCTGTAGTTATAGTAGTAATCGACCGGCCGGAACACCCTAGCCAGCGGGGGGATTCGATGGCACTGCCAGATTTCTTCGTGGCGGGCGCGCCAAAGGCAGGCACGACCGCCTTGCACGCGGCCCTTGCCCGGCATCCGTCGTTGTACATGTCGGCGGTCAAGGAACCCAAGTTCTTCCTCAGCGACGGACCGCCGCCGACGAGGGGCGGCCCGGGGGACGTCCGGACCTACCGCGAGCACGTCTGGCGGCGGGACGACTACGAGGCGCTGTTCGACGCGGCTCCGGCGGGAACCCTGCGCGGCGAGTCGACGCCGTTCTACCTGTACGACCGCGCCGCGCAGCAGCGGATCCGGGCCCTGATCCCGGACGCCAGGCTGATCGTCATCCTGCGCGATCCGGTGGAGCGGGCGCACTCGAACTGGACGCACCTGTGGTCGGCCGGGCTCGACCCGATTGGCGACGTGGTGCGGGCCTGCGCTGAGGAGGACCGCCGGATCGCGGCCGGCTGGGCCGATTTCTGGCACTACGCGGCGCTCGGACGGTACGGCGAGCAGCTGGCGCACCTGTATACGGTGTTCCCCAGGGATCAGGTGATGGTCTTCCGCTACCGCGCCCTGATCGAGCAGCCCGGCCGCCTGCTGGACCAGATCTGCGGCTTCCTCGGCGTCCAGCAGGGCGTCCTGGCGGAGGTGCCGCGGGAGAATGTCACCGCCCACCCGCATCTGACCCTCCGCCACCGGGCCCTGTCCAGCGCGCTGCGGCTCGGAACCGCAGCCAGCGCCGTGCTGCCCGACCGGGCCGAGGCCGCGATGACCGGCCTGCTGGAGCGCAGGCTGCAGCAGGATGCCCCGCCGCGACGGCCCCTCACCTGGGCGGAGCGCCGGGCGCTGATCCCGCTGTTCGAGGCTGACATACGGCTCCTGGAGTCTGTCACCGGCGAGAGCTTTGGCGACTGGCTCGCGCCGCGCGGCGACTCCGGCGGCCTCGTCGGGGCCAGGCCGTCCGGGCAGCGCCAGGCCCGCAACGGCCAGCCACGGGCGTTCTAGCGAAGCTCGGTCCGCACCTCGTGCGCTCCGTCGGCCCGGGTCATCTCGTAGTACCACCGCTCGCGGGAGTCCCCGAGGTCAAGGATGCTCAGGTAGCGAAGGCCGCCTAGGCCATAGGGCGACCCGGCGACGCCAGCGGCGTCGACCGCGGTCAGCGCGGCCGGCTTGGCGCCAGTGGCCACGCCGGTGCGCTCCTCGAAGTTCTCTTCGGCGGTGGCCCGGCCGTCGTAGTAGGCCACGACCCCGGCGCCGTCCAGCCGGACGGCGCTGACCCGAACCCCGCGCGCGTCCCACTCGCCGGGCCGCGGGCTCAGCGCGGTGCCGTGCCAGGTCCAGTCAAGGCCGTCCGTGCTGGACGCGTAGTCCGTGACCATCCGGTCCGTCTGGTCCGGGTCCTCCAGCGGGTGCACCGAGGCCCAGAGATGCCACCTGCCGTCCTCCAGCACGATCACGGGGTCCTTGACGGCCGTCCGGGCGTCGCCCGGCAGCACCGTTCGTCGACTGCGGGCGTCGAAGTCACCCGGATGGCCGGCCTCGATCACCTCGACACGCCAGTGCTTCGAGCCCTCGGTGGCGCAGCTCAGGTAGAGGCGCCAGGTTCCCGCCTGGGTCCGCACCAGCGCCGGCCGCTCAAGCGACGCGGTGTCCATGTCCTCTTTGCCGATGACCGCCAGCGTCTCGAAGTGCACCCCGTCGGCCGATCGTGCCACGACGACCGCGTATCCGCGGCCATGGGCGGGCGGCCTTCGCAGCCGGTAGGCGAGGTAAATCTCCCCGCCGCTGCGGGCGGCGCTCGGTGCCCCCGCCCAGGTACCAGGCTCTGTACCCGGCGGCGGCACCGCGAGTACAGAGCGATCTGGCTGGGGCATGGACGTGGCCGCCTCGGGCCTGGCTTCTTCGTAGATCACAACGGAACAATAGGTGAGCCGGGGCAGTCTCGCTGGTGAGGGGTGCAAGTCCAGCGCGGATCGGGGGTTAAACCCGCGTCCGGCCAGCCGCGGCCGGGGCCTGAGCGACCTCAGACCAGCAGGGCGCCGCCGGCCAGCAGCGCGACGACCGTCCCGGCCAGCCAGACCAGGGACCAGAATCCTGGCCGCACGTGAGTGACCTGATAGAGGTTCCCTGCGTCGCCGGCATTACGGCCGTGCTCCAGGACCGCCCGGACACCGGATATCAGCAGGAACCACGCGATGCCGTAGGCGACGGCGGTGTCCGCGCCGACTGTCGCGTAGCGGGCGACAAGGTACACCAGCAGCCCGGTCACGATCACGCAGCCGATGCCAAACTTGTTACGTACCGTCACCAGCAGGAGCGCCAGGAAGAGCAGGCCCAGCCACAGCACCGCGACGCTATGGCCGAGCGAGATCAGCTTGGCCGCGCCGAGCCCGAAGGCGCTCGGGCCCAGGTAGCCGACGATGCCGATGATGACGAACCCCAGGCCGCCGGGCGGGCCCACGTCGGTCGACCCGTTGCCGCCGGGGGTCAGTATCACGGCGCGGACCTTCCAGCCAGTGCCTGACCCGGCCAGCGCATGCGCGCCCTCGTGAGCCATCACGTGCACATAGCGGGTGATCATCCAGAGACTCGGAGCCATCGATGCCCCGAACGCGGCCAGCCCGATGGCCACGGCGATCGGAGCCGGAAGCGGCGTCTGGGTCTGTCCGATCCTCTCCAGGACCGTGCCGAGCGATGGTGACGGCATCCGCGTCCCTTCTCGCGGTTATCGCCGGGTTTCCTACCCGGCAGGAACATGATCGAAGCATTACATAAGGTGCATCATGGCGGGCAGCCTGCCGACCTGCTGGGTTACCTGGCCGCGCGGACCTGGCGGCCGGGGGGGCGCGGACCTGGCGGCCGGGGGCCCGGACTAGTTTGATACAACGATTTGTTAGCCCAACCCGATGACACCCATCGACCCGATGACACCGATCGATCCGTTTAGCCCGTCGATCCGTTACGCCCGCTGAGGAGCGCCACATGCCCACTCGCACCGCCCGCACCGCATGGAATGGAACGCTGCAGGAGGGGTCCGGTCAGGTCGAGCTGAGCAGCTCGAAGGTCGGCACCTACGAGGTGTCGTTCCCCAGGCGCGCCGCCGAGGAGGCCGGGGGCGTCACCAGCCCCGAGGAGCTCATCGCAGCCGCCCATTCGGCCTGCTACGCGATGGCGCTGTCAGCCGAGATCGGCGGGGCCGGCGGCACCCCGCAGTCCCTGGACATCCAGGCCGACGTCTCACTCGGCCCTGACCCGGCTGGCGGCTTCAAGCTCACCGGCATCAAGCTCACCGTCCGCGGCGAGGTCGACGGCCTGGACGCGGACGGCTTCGCCAGCGCCGCCCAGCGTGCCAAGGAAGGCTGCCCGGTGAGCAAGGCGCTGACCGGAGTCGACATCACCCTGGACGCCGCGCTCGAAACCTGACCGGCCGCGACGTCGTTACCCCGCGAGGAGCGGCCTGAATGCGGCGTGAACGTGTCCTTCGGCTGGCACGCGCCTACTGGGTGGACATTGCCTGGGTGGCGTTCATCGGGCTGAACCTCCTCGCCATGCGGCTGCTCACGGCCTGGCAGACCATCCCGTTCCTGATCATCTGGGTTAGCCTGACCGCTTTCTACGGTTTCCGCCTCTGGCGGCTGGGATCCACGGTCCTCGTCGTCGCGGTCGTGACACTGGCCACCGGCGGACTGATCGGCTGGCAGGTCATCAGGGGTCAGCAGGACCTTGACTACCTTGCCGAGGTCCCGCTGATCGCGATGATGTTCGTGGTGATGGTCTGGCACGCGCGCAGGCGGGTCACCGCCACCGAGGAGGTGCGGCGCGTCTCGGAGCACAACCTGCTCCTGCTGGACCGGCAGCGCCAGTTCCTCCAAGACGTCTCCCACGAGCTTGGCACCCCTATCACCATCGCCCTGGGCCACGCCGAGCTCATCGCGGACGCTGCCACCGATCACGCGATCGCGAATGACGCGCGGGTGACCGTCGATGAACTGCTCCGGATGCGGCGGCTGGCCAACCGGCTGCTGCTGCTGGCCTCGACAGACGGACCGGATTTCCTGCATCCCGCGCCGGTAGATGTCGCCGAGCTGATGGCGGAAACGCTGCAGCGGTGGGGCCAGGAGCCCCGGCGCTGGTCGCTCGGCACCCTGGCGGAGGCAACAGTGCGAGCGGATCCCGACCGGCTGACCGTTGCGCTGGACGCGCTGATCGAGAACGCCGTCAGGCACACCGACGCCGGCGCCCTGATCGAGCTGAGCGCCCGGCTCGAGGGCGACAGCGTCGTGTTCGGAGTGGCTGACTCGGGCTCCGGCATCCCGGCCTCCGAGCTTGGCCGGATCTTCGGCCGCTTCTCCCGGGTCGACGCCGGCCGCAGCCGCGAGATCGGCGGGTTCGGCCTCGGCCTGGCGGTCGTGAAGGCGATCGCGGAGGCCCACCATGGCACGGTCCAGGTCCGCAGCACCCTCGGCCAGGGATCGGTGTTCGAGTTGCGGCTGCCCGCGCCGATGGCCCTGGCGGACTCCAGGCCGGCCTCGGAGCGGTGGACTACGCCCAGCTAGTACCGGCGGTCCGGACCAGCGACACGCTGTCAATGATGACCGGATCCGTGATGCTCGTCACGGCCTGCGGTGTCTGGGCGGGCATGATGGCCTGGACGCGCATGCTGGTCTGGCCGCCGCTGGCGACCGGAGCGGCGACCTCGACCAGGAGGCAGCTATAGACGCTGCGGCGGCACGCTGAGTAGCCGATCGCCGTGTCGGTTAGGTCCAGCGGCCTACCGCTCCCGCCGCTGGCCGTGTCGCCGCCGCTCCACCGCCAGACCCGGGGCATGGTCGGGCTTCCGGGGTCGCCCGAGCCGGTCGGGCCGTACCAGGTCCGGTACAGCTGGTTGCCGCCGCCACCGGCGCAGATGTAGGTGGTCCCGTCGGTGGCCGGATCGATCGTCTCGCCCGCGGCGACCCGCCGGGTTGGCTGGCCTGCCCGCATGGGGTTCGTGCGCTCGTAGGCATGCACGTGGCCGCTGATCACCAGGTCGACCTCGTACTTGTCGAACAGCGGCCCCCACGCATCACGGAGGCCGCCGTCGGATCCATGCCTGGTGTTGCTGGAGTAACAGCAGCAGTTGCAGACCACCACGATGAAGTCGATACCGGCTCCGGGCGAGCGATAGGCGGCCAGCTTGGCGCTCAGCCAGGCGGTCTGCGCCCCGCCGGTGTAGCCGTTGTTGACCGTCTCCTGGGCGGAGAGGTCGTTACCGTCGAGGTGGATGAAGGCCACGTTGCCGTAACTGAACGTGTGCACCACGGGAGACCCCGAGCTGAGGTCATAGGACTGCCGGAGCCGGGTGACGAAGCCGGCATAGCCGTGGTTATGAAGTGGCTCGGTCTCATGCGCGCCGACGGATGCCTGCCAGGGGATCGACTGTGCGCCGCCTGGACCTGCGACGGCCAGGTACCTGTCCCAGTGCCCGGGCATGAAGCCCGCCACGTCGGGGATTCTGATTCCCCTGGGCGTGGCGTAAGCCAGATCCCCCGCGACGAGATGGAACGCGGGATTGAGCGAGGCCACCAGCCGCACCATCGGCGCCGCCGTGCTGGCGCTGAAGGCCTCGTCGCCGAACGCGGTAAAGCGGAAATCCGACGCCCCGGCCGCCGCCGTAGTGCAGACGGTATCCGCGCTCCAGGTGACGCCGTCGTTGCTGACCGAGTAGTGGTAGGTCGTCCCCGGCGCCAGGCCGCTCAGCAGGACGCTGTTGTAGAAGGTGTTCTCGGCGGGCTCGCCTGGCACGGTCGCAGGCACCGGCACTCGCTTGGAGATCTCCGCGGCCGCGGAGCTGCCGTACGAGGCGTCCAGGCCCCAGCGGACCTGCGGTCTCGGCGGGGCATGGCCCAGGACCGAGGCTGTGCCCGCGGACCAGGAGAGGTACATCTGGGCAGCCGGGTCGGGCCCGAACGCGATCCACTGCGGCCCGATCGGCGTCGTCGCGGTCAGTCCCGCCGACTGGCGCCAGAGCACCGGGCCGGCGAATGCCGTGGCGCCCAGCGCCGCCGCTCCCCGCAGAAACCTGCGGCGGCCGCGGCTCCTCAGGAAGTCGTGCATATCCTGCGGCGTCATGTCTTTTACGAATCGGTCCGGGATTTCCCCGTAAGGGGTTTCCATAAACTCGGACGGTATCTTAAGAAGTGCTGGCAGTAGCAGTTTTAGCGCAATTCCGAGCCTCACGATCGCCAGCCTGCCTGCGCGTTCGCGGGCAAATCGGATCCATGCTCGCACCAGGGTCCGGTCAATTACTGGCGAGGCGCTATTATCGTGAGCCGAATGCTCATTGCATGATTTGCACGATTATTTACGTGATTTACGCAATGGCTCGGCGATCAGCAATTGATCACCTGGGGCCACCAATGGGTCCTCGCCGATGCCGAGCATGAACGTGCCCTCGTGCACGAGTCCGAGCACCAGCCCGGACCGCTCGTCGCGCACCGCGCTGAGCCGCTTGCCGATCGTGGCCGCGTCGGCGGGGATCTCCGTCAGGCTGTGCTGGTTCGACTCCACCAGCTGGGTAAGCATGTCCCCCGCGTGCGGCGCCTCCAGGGTCTTGGCCAGCGCATGCGCGATCAGCTCCTCGGCCGAGATGGTCTGCTGGATGCCGAGCTCGCGCAGCGCCTCGCGCACCGACGGTGCGTGGACGAGCGCGACTATGGGCAGATCCGGCGCTAGCTTGCGCAGCAGTACGGCACTGACCAGCACGTCGCTGTCCGCAGCTCCGGTGATGAGAGCCTGCTGGGCGCCCTCGGGCCTGGCCAACTTGATGACGGTCGGCTGGGTCGGGTCGCCGCGGACGACGTGCACCTCCGGGCGCACCTTCGCCGGGTCGGCGTCGGCGACGAGCACGACGTGATCGCCGACGCCGACAAGCTCGTCCAGTATCGCGGGAACGCTCGGTGCCATCCCGACGACGATGCGGTAGGCGCCCGCGGGGAATTCGTGTCCCATCCCCAGAATCCTCCGTACTCCGGCCGCCGCGGCCGCGCCGGTGACGAGCGCGAAGACCGAGGCGAGCAGCGGGATAGTCGTCAGCATGGTCGCGGAGGCCACCACCCTGCCTGCCGCGTTGTGCGGGATCACGTCGCCGTAGCCCACGGTCGTCGCCGTCGTGATCGCCCAGTACAGCCCCGTCGTCAGCGGATAGCCCTCGGCATGGGCGAACAGCGCGCCCCAGATCAGCGTGCTGGCTATGGCCGCCGAGAGGAGTACCGCCACGTGCCGGCGGTGGCCGACGCCGAGGACGCGGACGAGAAGCACGAGCATGCCCCTCATCGTCCCGCAGGATCATCGCTGGCAGGCACCGGATCGGGTGTTTCGCCAGGCTTATCGAAAAGCCGCCGCCAGGTGAGATCCCGGTGGCGGGATCACTGGGCCCGCTGAAGGCGTTAATGAACCTGGATTAGCAGATTCCTGTTCCAGACCAGCACGAGATCGGCCCCGACGTAGTAGGTACGGGCGGGCTGGCCGAGCGATGCTTGGATGGGCGGGTCCCAGGGATACGGCGTGCCCGGGCCTGGCGGCTGGAGCACGACGAAGGTCGCATCGTGCGCACGGGGGTCGTACCAGGACGCGTTCCGCTCCCAGTCGCCCGGGCCCAGTACCGTGCCATGGATCGGCACCACATGGACCCGGCCCGCGCTGTCGACGGTCGTGCTGGCGGACTGCCAGTAGCCGCTGAGCCCGTAATCGAGCCTGTGCGCGGCGAGCCACCCGGCAAGCTGCTGATTCTGCGCGGCGACGGGCGGCATCACGACCTCCCGGCCCAGGCTCAGCGCCACGGCGATCCCGGCCAGCGCCAGCGCGGGCAGCAGCCTGGCCCTGGCGAGCGGCCCGGCGAGCAGGCGGCCGGCCAGCACGGCGCTGAACGGCAGCACCGCGGTGAACTCCCGCGCGCTGTGCAGGCCGGAGACCCGCGTGCCGGTCAGGTAGGCGGCCAGGGTGATCATGATGGACATCGCCAGGACCTGGGTGATCAGCTCCGCGCCGGCGAACATCCGGCGGATCGCCAGCCAGGTCGCCGCCGCGGCCAGCGCCAGGCCGACCAGGTGCGCAGCGGCGAGCAGGCTGACCAGGCCCAGGTTCTGGCTGAAGAAGTTCGCGCCGAAGAGCAGCAGCAGACCCTGGATCGTGACCAGGACATGCCGCGGCATCTGGTCGTACGCCGTGAAGCTATGGCCGATCGGGTGGACGGCGAATCCGCCTCGCGCCGCGATCAGCGCGAGTGCCGCCCTGGCGGCTCCGGCCGCGAGCAGCGCAGCGGCGATGAGCGAAATCTCCAGCCAGCACGACCGCAGCGGCCGGCCGTCGCGGACTCTCGCCAGATAGACCCGGATGGCGCAGGCCGCCGTCAGCGGCGCCACGGCGATGATCAGCACGATGCTGTCGGCGACGATCGCCCAGGCGAGCAGCACCCCGGTGGCGACGGGGACGTACCAGCGTCGCGGAGCGCGGTCCAGGAGCAGCCAGACCAGCAGCACAGGGACTGCGGTGCCGACATGGTCCGGTCCCAGCAGCAGCACGTAGACGCCGTCGCCCAGCTGCGGGGCCAGCATGATGCCGACCGTTATCGCGACCCTGGCCACGGCCTCGCGGCCCGTCGACCCGCCCTTGGCAAGCCGCGCGGCCAGCAGGACGAGCAGGGTATAGGTGATGGCGGCGCCGATATGAACCACGTCGGGGCTCAGCCCGCGGATCAGCTCGATCAGCGCGTACTGCGGGAGCTCGGTGGTGTAAAACGAGACATCCGACAGCACCCAGCCGCGCAGCAGCAGGTTCCCGTGCAGCATGTCCCACGCCTGCAGCACGTTCGATGCGCCGTCGGAGTCAACGGCCGCCGTCCGTGACAGGTGCAGGTAGCAGGCGAAGAGCGCGATCCCCGCGAGCGCCCATGCCGACAGCGCCGCGACCTGGAACCGGCTGGGGCTGTGCGGCCTGGGCAGGCTGAACCGTCTGCCGGGGGACGGGCCGCGACTGGTCGGGCCCTGGCGGGACGGGCCCTGGCCGGACGAGCGCCGGCTAAGCCAGCCTGGCTTCAGCCGGCCAGCTCCCGGCCTGGTGGCTTTCGGCGGGGTGCCCAGCGGCTCTCGAATGGAGGTCATGGTGCCCGGCCAGCATGCTAGCCCGGTAATTCGAATCTGCCAGTAGGTGGGCCTGATGGCATGTCTGGCGAGCTGGCCGCTGGCCGGGTGTCAGCAGCCGGGGAAAACTTTCTGCGCCTTTTTTCTGCCGAGTGCCCCAGGCGGGCCGGTTTTGTCAGAGGCAGTCGCTAATTTTATCTAAGAAAGTATCTCCAGCAGCAACGAAAGGCGGAGAGGAGAAGCCGATGCCAGCAGAGCCCCAGCCGCCCGAGCCCTCCGAGCCGCCCGAGTTCTCCGAGCCGCCCGAGCCCTCCGGGCTGCCCGAGCCCTCCGGGCAGCCCGGCCAGCCCGGCACCCCGCCCCCGCCTCCCCTGCCGCCCGCGGCGCGGGAGGTGCTGGCGGCGGGGTTCACCCACCGCGACCCGGAGGACGGCGCGCGGGGGTTCGCCGCCGGGGGGCCGCTGGACACCCTGGCACCCGGCGCCGCGCTCGCCGCCGCCGCGGACACCGCCGCCACCGGGCTGGCCGCGCTGAACGACGATGAGCTGGTCGGGCTGCTGTGCGCGGCGCGGCGGCTCACCTCCTGGGCCGCGTCAGTGGAACTGCGGGCCGTCAGCGGCCTGGCCGGGCGCCGCGCCGCGCACGCCGCCGCCACCGGCGACTCCCGGCAGGCCGGCCACGTCGCCGACGAGGTCGCCGCCGCCTTGACTTTGACGTGCCGGTCCGCGGACCGGCTGCTGGCCCTGGCCGCCGCGATCGCCCGGCTGCCCGCCGTCAGCGCCGCGCTTCAGGCGGGGCGGATCGACATGCCCAAGGCGATCGCGTTCACCGGGGAACTATCCGGCCTCGGGGACGTGGCCGCCGCCGCGGTCGCCGCGGTCACCATCCCCGACGCCGCGGAGCTGACGAC
>JBEKFH010000072.1:0-14975 GCA_050013415.1 Streptosporangiaceae bacterium
TGGCCGCCGTCTCGAAAGCGTCCGGCGTCTTCTCCGGGAACACCGAGGCGCTGGACAGTGCCACCAGCGCACCGGAAACCGGTGCAATGCGGCTCAAGGTGTCTCCCTGCTCAGGTCCGCCGGACCACATGCGATATCCGCGCATGCCAGCTTATGCCGACGCCAGCGGCGCGCCGCCCGCAGGGAGCCGGGACTGTCGGTGCTGGCCGCTACTGTGCCAGCCATGGGGAAGTCAGCTGCGGCCGTGCTCTACCAGTGCGCGGAATGCGGCTGGCGGAGCACGAAATGGGCTGGCCGGTGCGGGGAGTGCCAGGGCTGGGGGACCGTCGCCGAAGTCAGGCCCCCGGCCTCCGGGAGGCCGGGGCTCCGCTCGCCCGGCCGTGCGGGCCAGCTTGCCTCAGCGGGATCCGCCGCCATCTCGATCGCCGACGTCGACGTCAGCAGCGCCGGGGCACGCCCGACTGGCCTTGACGAACTGGACCGGGTGCTCGGCGGTGGCCTGGTACCTGGCGCGGTGGTCCTGCTGGCCGGCGAGCCGGGCGTCGGCAAGTCCACCTTGCTGCTGGAGGCCGGGGCACTCGCCGCCGAGTCCGGCCCTGTCCTGTATGTGACCGGCGAGGAGTCAGCCGCGCAGGTCCGGCTTCGCGCCGACCGGATCGGCGCCGTCAGCCAGCACCTCTACCTCGCCGCCGAGACAGATCTATCCGCCGTGCTGGAACATGTCGACGTTGTCCGGCCCGGCCTGCTGATCGTCGACTCGGTGCAGACCATCACCGCGGCAGGCGTCGAAGGCACTCCGGGCGGCGTTACTCAGGTCAGGGAGATTACCGCCGCGCTGATGGCGGTGGCGAAACAGCAGACGCTGACCACCGTCCTGGTCGGGCACGTCACGAAGGACGGCTCGATCGCCGGGCCGCGGGCACTTGAGCACCTGGTCGATGTGGTCCTGCAATTCGACGGCGACCGGCATTCACAGCTGCGGATGGTGCGCGCGCTAAAAAACCGCTACGGCCCCACCGACGAGATCGGCTGCTTCGAGCTGGGCGAGTACGGCCTGATCGGGCTGCCCGATCCCAGCGGGCTTTTCCTCTCCCAGTTGCGCGAGCCAGTACCCGGCACCTGCGTGACGGTAACACTGGAAGGCCGCCGCCCGCTCGTGGCCGAGGTGCAGACCCTGGTCTGCGCCTCGACAGCGGACATGACCCGCAGGGTGACGTCCGGCCTCGACGCAGCGCGAGTAGGCATGGTCCTCGCCGTCCTGCAGCGGCGGGCCGGGGTGACCATCGGCAAGCAGGACGTCTATGCCGCGACCGTGGGGGGGGTCAGGCTCACCGAGCCGTCCGTGGACCTGGCCGTGGCGCTGGCCGTGGCGAGCGCGACATCGAATCTGAGCGTGCCTCCCGATCTCGTGGCCATTGGCGAAGTGGGCCTGGCTGGGGAGATCCGCCGGGTTCCCGGTATCCAGCGGCGGCTGGCCGAGGCGGAGCGCATGGGATTCCGCAGGGCGATCGTGCCGCCGGGGTCTGGCGGGCTGCCCGGGCCTGGCGGGCTGCCCGGGGCGGCTGACACTGCGGCCGGGCCAGGCCGGCCGGGAAGCGGCCTGCTGACCGACGTCAGGGAGGCCGGCGACATCCGGGAGGCGATCGCGGCGGCCCTTAGCGGCTCGCCGGCCAAGGGCTGAGCAGCTACCGAGAGGCCGGGGCAGCCGCCAAGGGCCGGGCACTGCCGAGGGGCCGGTCAGCCGCCAAGGGCCGGGCACTGCCGAGGGGCCGGTCAGCCGCCAAGGGCCGGCACTGCCGAGGGGCCGGGCACTGCCGAGGGGCCGGGCACTGCCGAGGGGCCGGCACTGCCGAGGGCCGGGGAGCTACTGACGGCCAAGCGGCAGGCATCGCCGTACCGCCGCCGATAGACTAGCGATAGTCAGCAGTCCTTTTTCTCTGGGGGTTCCGTGCCTGCGGCGAGCAAGGGCCGAGACGAGCGCCGCCGGGTGGCCCTCACGGCACTTGCGCCGGGCACGGCCCTGCGAGAGGGCCTGGAGCGGATCCTGCGGGGCAACACCGGCGCGCTGATCGTGCTCGGCTACGACCAGGTTGTCGAGGATCTGTGCTCGGGCGGATTCGAGCTGAAGGTCCCGTTCTCCGCCACCCGCCTGCGCGAGCTGGCGAAAATGGACGGCGCGATCGTCCTGGATGACGCGGCACGCAATATCGTCCGGGCCGCGGTGCACCTCATGCCCGATCCTGCCCTGCCGACGGACGAGGCAGGCACCAGGCACCGGACCGCCGAGCGGGTGGCGCGGCAGACGGGCTACCCCGTCGTGGCGGTGAGCAAGTCGATGCGCACGATCGGGCTCTATATCGACGGCACCAGGCACGTACTCGAGGACTCCGTCGCGATCCTGTCGCACGCCAACCAGGCCCTGGGGACGCTGGAGAGATACCGGCTCAGGCTTGATGAGGTGTCGGGCGCGCTGTCCGCGCTGGAGATCGAGGATCTCGCCACCGTCCGCGACGTCACGGCCGTCGCGCAGCGGCTTGAGATGGTCCGGCGCATCGCCAGCGAGATCGAGGGCTACATGGTGGAACTCGGCACGGGCGGCAGGCTGCTCGCCCTGCAGCTCGACGAGCTGGTGGCGGGCACGGACGCCGAGCGCGAGCTGCTCGTCCTTGACTACCTGCCCGCGCCGCCGGACGGCCGCCAGCTCGCGATGGAAGCTGTGCTGACGGACCTGGGCAGGCTGTCCCCTGACGATCTGATCGACATGACGAAGATGGCCGCGATGCTCGGGTTCAGCATGCCCGATGCGCTCGACCAGCCGGTGAGCCCGCTTGGCTACCGGTTGCTCGCCAAGGTGCCGCGGCTGCCGCGGCCGGCCGTCGAGCGCCTGATCGAGCACTTCGACGGGCTGCAGAAGCTGCTCGCCGCGAGCATCGAGGACCTCCAGCAGGTCGACGGCATCGAGGCGTCGAACGCGCGGAGTATCCGCGAGGGCCTTTCCCGGCTGGCAGAATCATCCATCCTTGAGCGGTACGTCTGAACCGGAACCACGAGATCATCAGCGCAACCCGGGCGAGACGCTGCTCCTGACCGCAGCCGGACATCGATGTCCCGTTTACCGCAGCCGGAAAATCTCCGTGTTGCTCTGCAGGATCCCGCTCGACGCGGTTGCCGCGTACGTTCCGGCATGCACGACGGATGCGCCGCGCTTGCACCCGGCCGAGGACGCCCGGCGATTCCAGGAGAACGCCAGCACCGTCGGCACCCCCCTGACCAGGTCGGTTCGCAGCGACTTCCTGCCCTGGACGCAGTCGGCGGAACTCCACACCGCTGTCCTGCCAGCCCTGATCACCAATGCCACGTGCCCGCCGCCGACGTTGAACATGCACGTCCTGCGCGCCGTCGACACCACGTCGATGTCGAAGGCCGGCCTGGCGTGCGCCGGGTAGCTGGCCTGGCTGGCGAACAGGCTCAGCACGATGTCCCGGCGAGCGCAGGTGCGCGGCCGGCCGCCGGCGGAACCACGGTCGGCCGCCGGCTGCCTGGCGCGTCTGGCCGGCCGCGAGGAGGCGCCCGGCTTGGCAGCCGCCGCCGGCCGCGCGGATGCGGTGGGTGATGCGGGCCCCGCATCCGGCACCGGTGACGGAGAGTGCGCGCCGGGCGGGAGATCGGCGGCCGAGCTGGCCGGCTGCGCCCCGCCGAGCGCCCCCGACACGGCCCACGCGAGCAGGGCAAAAACGGCAAGGCCCGCAGCCAGCGCGAAGAAGCGGCGCCGCCAGTAGGTTGGCGACGACTCCCGATTCCATTTATAACGGAGAGTATTGAGCCGCATGCATTGAGTATGCAAGAACATCGCAGGCTGTCGGTGCAGACCCGCCGGCACGCAGATCGGGCGCGGCCGTGCGAGGATCGGGCCGTTATGACGAACGGTTACCTGGCGCCGGTGCTGAACTGGTACGCATCGCACGCGCGGGAGCTGCCCTGGCGGCAGCCGGGCGCCTCGCCCTGGGCGATCCTGGTCAGCGAGGTCATGCTGCAGCAGACGCCGGTGGCGCGGGTCCTGCCCGCCTACGAGGCGTGGCTGGCTCGCTGGCCGACACCACAGTCCCTGGCAGCCTGCGCGCCGGGTGAGGCCGTGCGGCAATGGGGCCGGCTCGGCTATCCCCGCCGGGCCCTCCGGCTGCACGCGACCGCACGGATCATCACGCAGGAGCACGCGGGCCAGCTGCCTGCCGAGCTGGCCGCGCTGACGGCTCTTCCCGGCATCGGGTCCTATACCGCCGCGGCCGTCGCCAGCTTTGCCTTCGGCCAGCGGCACGCGGTCCTCGACACGAACGTACGCCGGGTGCTGGCCCGCCTGGTCGGGGGCCAGGAGTTCCCGCCGCGCAGCACGTCCGTGGCGGAGGCGCGGCTGGCCAGCTCGCTACTGCCGGCCAGCGGCGCGGAGGCAGCCCGGTGGTCGGTTGCCGTCATGGAGCTCGGCGCGCTGGTCTGCACCGCCTCGCGGCCACGGTGCCCCGACTGCCCGGTCGCGGCGCGCTGCACCTGGCGGCAGGCCGGCCATCCGGCGGGCCTGCGGGCACCTGCCGCACCCCGTTACGAGGGCAGCGACCGGCAATGCCGCGGGCGGCTGCTCGCCGCGCTCCGCGCGGCTGGCCATCCCCTGCCGGCCGCGCAGCTTGACCCGGCCTGGCCGGATCACCCGCAGCGGGCCAGGGCCCTGGACGGGCTGATAGCCGACGGCCTGGCGGAGCGGCTGGCTGACGGCACGCTCGCCCTGCCCGGCTGACTCGCCTGCCAGGGCTGACGCAGCCAGGCAGACTCAGCAACGCAACTGGCCGACACCTGAATGGTGTCGGCCAGTTGCCGGTGGTTTCGCGGAGACGCTAGGCCCCGCTTCGCGGGATGCTGGGCCTTACTCGGCGGTCAGCAGCCCCTCGGTCCCGGTTGCCGCTGCCTTGCTCGCGACGACCGCGGGCGGCGCGTCCGGCACGGCGCTGGGCTTGGCCTCGCCCGTGAAGGTGAACTCGGCCGTGGGCCCCATGCCCACGACATCCACCACCACGATCTGGCCTGCCTTGAGCTCGCCGAAGAGGATCTTCTCGGACAGGCTGTCCTCGATCTCCCGCTGGATCGTGCGGCGGAGCGGCCGCGCGCCGAGCACCGGATCGTAACCCCGCTCGGAGAGCAGCGTCTTGGCGGCCGGCCGCAGTTCCAGGCCCATGTCGCGGTCCTTCAGCCGCTCGTCCACCTTGGCGATCATCAGGTCCACGATGGTGACGATCTCATCGCGGCTGAGCTGGTGGAAGACGATCGTGTCGTCCACCCGGTTGAGAAACTCAGGCCTGAAGTGCTGCTTGAGCTCTTCGTTCACCTTGGTCTTCATCCGGTCATAGGAACCGCGTGACTCGTTCGCCGTGCCGAACCCGACCGAGACGCCCTTGGAGATGTCCCTGGTGCCCAGGTTGGTGGTCATGATGATCACGGTGTTCTTGAAGTCCACCACCCGGCCCTGCGCGTCGGTGAGGCGCCCGTCCTCAAGAATCTGCAGGAGGGAGTTGAAGATGTCCGGATGAGCCTTCTCGATCTCGTCGAACAGGACCACCGAGAAGGGCCGGCGGCGGACCTTCTCAGTCAGCTGGCCGCCTTCCTCGTAGCCCACATAGCCGGGCGGGGAGCCGAACAGCCGGGACACGGTGTGCTTCTCCATGTACTCGCTCATGTCGAGCTGGATCAGCGAGTCCTCGTCGCCGAACAGGAACTCGGCCAGCGTCTTGGACAGCTCCGTCTTGCCGACGCCCGAGGGGCCGGCGAAGATGAACGAGCCGCCGGGCCGCTTCGGGTCCTTCAGCCCGGCCCGGGTACGCCGGATCGCCTGGGACAGCGACTTGATGGCCACGCTCTGGCCGATCACCCGCTTGTGCAGCTCGTCTTCCATGCGGAGCAGGCGCTGCGACTCCTCCTCGGTGAGCTTGAAGACGGGGATGCCCGTGGCGGTCGCCAGCACCTCGGCGATCAGCTCCTCGTTCACCTCGGCCGGGGTGTCCATGTCGCCGGCCTTCCACTCCTTCTCGCGCGCGTCCTTCTTCGCGATCAGCTGCTTCTCGTTGTCGCGCAGGGCGGCAGCCTTCTCGAAGTCCTGGGAGTCGATGGCCGACTCCTTCTCCCGGCGCACGTCAGCGATCTTCTCGTCGTACTCGCGCAGGTCCGGCGGTGCCGTCATCCGGCGGATGCGCATCCGCGAGCCCGCCTCGTCGATCAGGTCGATCGCCTTGTCCGGCAGGAACCGGTCGCTGATATAGCGGTCGGCCAGCTGGGCGGCGGCGACCAGGGCGTCGTCCGTGATCGTCACGCGGTGGTGCGTCTCGTAGCGGTCACGCAGGCCCTTGAGGATCTCGATGGTGTGCGAGATCGTCGGCTCGGCCACCTGGATCGGCTGGAACCTGCGCTCGAGGGCCGCGTCCTTCTCCAAGTGCTTGCGGTACTCGTCCAGCGTGGTGGCACCGATCGTCTGCAGCTCGCCGCGCGCCAGCATCGGCTTGAGGATGGACGCCGCGTCTATCGCGCCCTCGGCGGCACCGGCCCCGACCAGCGTGTGCAGCTCGTCGATGAACAAGATGATGTCGCCGCGCGTCCTGATCTCCTTGAGTACCTTCTTCAGCCGCTCCTCGAAGTCGCCGCGGTACCGGGAGCCCGCGACTAGCGCGCCCAGGTCCAAGGTGTAGAGCTGCTTGTCCTTCAGGGTCTCCGGCACCTCGCCCTTGACGATCTTCTGCGCCAGCCCCTCGACGACGGCGGTCTTCCCGACGCCGGGCTCGCCGACCAGCACCGGGTTGTTCTTGGTGCGCCGGGACAGCACCTGCATGACGCGCTCGATTTCCTTCTCCCGGCCGATCACCGGGTCGAGCTTGCCCTCGCGCGCGCCCTGGGTCAGGTTCCGGCCGAACTGATCGAGCACGAGTGAGGTGGACGGCGCCGTCTCGGACGGCGCGCCCGCAGCCGCGGGCTCCTTGCCCTGGTATCCGTGCAGCAGCTGGATCACCTGCTGGCGGACCCTGTTGAGGTCAGCGCCTAGCTTGACGAGCACCTGCGCGGCCACGCCCTCGCCCTCGCGGATGAGGCCGAGCAGGATGTGCTCGGTGCCGATGTAGTTGTGGCCGAGCTGCAGCGCCTCGCGCAGCGAGAGCTCCAGCACCTTCTTGGCCCGCGGGGTGAACGGGATGTGCCCGGACGGGGCCTGCTGGCCCTGGCCGATGATCTCCTCCACCTGCTGGCGGACAGCCTCCAGGCTGATGCCGAGCGACTCAAGAGCCTTGGCGGCCACGCCCTCGCCCTCATGGATGAGGCCAAGCAGGATGTGCTCAGTGCCGATGTAGTTGTGGTTGAGCATCCTGGCCTCTTCCTGGGCCAGGACCACAACTCGCCGCGCTCGGTCGGTGAACCTCTCGAACATCTCGTCGCTCCCTCACAGAGCGGTCGGGGAGGCACCTTGCGTTGCCTCGCCCTTCCGCATGCTAGCCCGCGCGCCGGACGACGTTACCTCCTGCGACGTTACCCATGGGATATGTCGCGCATGTAAAACGTTCCCCGGGTGCGAGGCGTTCATCTCATCAAACCCAGGTCACGGGGGACGTGTTCCCAGCTACGCCGGGAGCGAACGCCCGGTGAGCCAGCGCCAGGCGGGCCTGCGCCGGGTGAGCGAACCACTGGTGGCAGTAGCCAGCGGCGCACCACGCGGACTGGCGCGGTACGCCGCTGGCTGGAAACTGCGCTGCGAGCGATGTCCCAGGCTGCTCAGTGAGCGGCCTCGTACTCCGAGATGATCGTCGCCGGGATGCGGCCGCGCTCGCTCACCTTGTGCCCTCGCTCGCGGGCCCAGGCCCTGATCTCCGCGCTCCGCTCGCGGCCAGGGCCGGTGCGGGCCCTGCGCCGCCGCGCGGCGCCCGTACCCGCGCGCCGCGCGTGAGCCGTGTAGGCGCTGAACTTGTCCTGCAGTTCCTTCGCGTGCGCACTGCACACGTCGATCTCGTACGCACTTCCCTCAAAGGAGAACGAAACTGTCTCCTTACTCACGACCTCGTCATCGTGGGGAAGGTCACATACGACTGTGGTAGTAATCTTCCGAGCCATGGGATCCAGCCCTTCCGCTGCAGCCAGCCTTTTAGGTTTACCAAACATATACCAGGATCCTTGCACCTGACAATTCACGCTACCGCGATTCGCGTCATGCGTTGCGCCGAGTACAGGAATGACGGCATTGCGGAAGGTTACAGTAACTCTCCGTAATCAGCAACGGATCGGCTACGACAATGCCCCCGCTGGCTCACCTGTGGTTCGCCGGCATGCTACTGGCGAGGCTGGTAACCGCCATGCCCAGTTTCGGCCGGCCGATCATTGACGGTGCCGGTATCACGCGGGGCGGCGGATTCTGTGATTCCGGCATCCGGGATCGGGTTCTCGGCTGAAATATCAGCAGAGAGGTCCTCATCAGCGCCCGGCGTATGCGGGCCCATCTCATGCCGCAGAAACGCGCGTATGGCGACCAGCACGGCCACGCAGACAACGAGCGGCGGCGTCAGCACTGCCAGGTCCGAGATCACGCGCTTCCTCCTCGTCTCGCCGTGCTGGCTATGCCACCGCCGCAGCGGCATTACCGCAGTCACGTTCGCCGCACTGGCGACCAGCCCTATTCGCATTGTCACGCACCGGCCGCAGCGCAGCCGCGGTGGGGGAGTCGCCGCGCTCCAGCGCGGCCGAGAAGGCCGGCTGGGCAATGGCGGATCCGGCCGGTTCCCAACGCCTGATCAGCCAGTTCCGCAGGTCAGAGGGCGAAGATGCCCGCAGATTGCTCACCCCGGTCTGTGCTGGCGCTGCCGCGCAAGGCCACGTCGGGTGCGGCGGGCCGCATCGCCTGCGCGCCGCCACGGATCGGCGAACACCGATCGGCTAACAGGGATGGCGCTGCCATCGGAGTGCCGATCCCGGGACCCGGCGCGCCATCTGACGCCGCTGCCGCCATGGCTGGCCTGGCCGCCATCTCGCTGCGCCGCCCGTTTGATCCAGTGTTTCGCGCTGCCCGGCCCGAATACCGCATCGGCTCCGCGGCTCGCTGCCGCGCCGATCTCACCGCCGAAGTCTTCGCCATCGAGACAGGTCACTTCCCGGTCCGCCGATGAACTGGCTGTGCTCGGTGCGCGATGCCTATCGGCCGGCGGGCAACTCAGCTGCGCATTCACCGCCCATGCCCGGCTGCCGGGCGGCCACGTTCGGTACGCGACGTGATTACCTCGCGATGGCCAGCCCGTTGCGAACAGGCAACTCCCTGATTGGCACGTCGAGCTGATTGGCACGTCGAGTTGAATCCGGCGGAGAGCGAGTTTCACCCAGGCAGGCGCCGGAAGTGCGGTACGCGCTTCGAGCCCGCAGCCGGGGAAACATGACGGAGTCCATGCTAAGCGCGGAAAGTAGCTTGCCGGCGAGCATCCGCGCGGGGCGAAGGAAGCTGCTGACCGTCCGCGGCTATCGGCCGCGGCTATCGGCCGCGGCTATCGGCCGCGGCTATCGGCCGCGGGCGGGCCTGATTCACCAATCTGGTGCAGTTGCCGTAGATCGCTGGTGAAATCATCACTACCAGCGCGAAGAGTAAGAAAGCCAGCACCGAGGTATGCGGCCAGCCCGAGTTGCTGCTTTACCCGGAACCCGGCACCCTGCGGCGTCCCCGGGCGGCGCGGCCAGGCCGGGGCCGGCCGCATGCTCCCGGCGGTCCGCCGCTGACACCGCACCGCGCTCCGGCCGGATCCTCAGCCGCGCTCTGGCCTGATCCTCATGAGCACCTCCCCCGGCCCGGCATAACACGCGGCGCGGCGGATTACGGCGTGGCGCGATTACGGCGGATTACGGCGTGACGGATTACGGCGTGGTGGGATTGCATTGGCTCCGACACGCTGTCACGAGGCGAATACGCATTGACGCTCGTCCGTGCCCGGCCGTTACGCTCGCACATCACGCGCACATCACATGCCTGGTCGCTTGGTCGCGGCACTCCCGCTGACCTGCGCGTACGCCGGATTATCTGAACGTAAGCGGCAGGCAGCGCGGCATGGCAACATGGCAGCGTCCCGCCACTCGCCCACAGGTTCTTGCCGCTGAGCAGCAGTCACGTCTAAAACTTCCGTCATTCTGGTGGGCGACGGACCGCGATTCGATTAGATTTCGACGCTGTTAGCAGGCAGCCGAGGAGCAGGCAGCCGAGGAAAGGAGACTCCGCGTGGAGCGCTTGCGCGCCGGCAGGCAGACCGCGGGTAAGCCACGGGCCGGTCGTGCCCGGGCCGCCTCGCGCCGGGCCTGCGGCCGCCTGGCGATGCTGGCCGGAGTGGTGGCGCTAGCCAGCTCGGCACTGCCGGGTGGCGGCGTCAGCGCGGCAGCCGCGACCACGCCGCCTGGCCTCAAGGCCCTGCTGGCCAGAGCCGCCGTGCTGTCCAACCAGATCGACAACCTGAGCGAGCAGTATGACGGGCTCAGGATCCAGCTCAACGAGGCGACGACCGAGGCCAGGATCGCTCGCCAGACCGCCGCGCGGGAGGCGAAGCAGCTCACCGCCGGCCAGGTCGCGGTGGCCCAGATCGCCGCCCAGGGCTACATGACCGGCAGTATGGACCCGGCGCTCCAGTTGCTGGAGAGCAGCAACCCGCAGTCATTCGTCAACCGGGCATCGATCATGCTGCAGCTGCAGCAGGAGAACGGCGACAAGGTAACCGTCCTCGCGGCCGCCGAGGCCGCCGCCGAGCGAGCCCGGCTGACCGCGCAGCAGCAGGCCGCCAGGGCTACCCAGCTAGCCGCCCAGATGAAGATCAAGGTGCAGTCGATCCAGAGCCGGGAAAACGTGCTGAACGGCGCAGCGTTCAGCCAGGCCATGGTGGTCTTCAAGCAGACCGGCAACTATCCGGACTTCACGATCCCGGGAAACTCCATCGGCGTCCAGGCACTCAGGTACGCGCTGACCAGGCGCGGTGACCCCTACGTCTGGGGCGGCGCCGGGCCGGACGACTTCGACTGCTCGGGTCTCGTCATGTGGGCCTACGGCAAGGTCGGAATCAGCCTGCCGCACTACACCGGTGATCAGTGGAACTCGGGCGAGCACGTCTCACGGAGCCAGCTTGAGCCAGGCGACCTGGTGTTCTTCTACGCCGACATCAGCCATGTCGGCATGTACGTCGGCGACGGCCTGATGGTCGACGCCCCTACGTTCGGCCAGCCGGTGCAGATCCAGCCGATCGACTGGGGCGCCTACGTAGGGGCCGTGCGGATCGTCGGCTGAGGCACTCCGCCCTGGCCGCCATGGGGGCGGCGGCCATCACTCCGGCCGGACGAGCGGGAACAGCACCGTCTCCCTGATGCTGGCGCCAGTGAGCAGGATGAGCAGCCGGTCGAGGCCCATGCCCATTCCGCCGGTCGGCGGCATGCCATGCTCAAGTGCCCGCAGGAAATCCTCGTCGAGTTGCATGGCCTCCGCGTCACCGCCCGCGGCCAGCAGCGACTGTGCGGTGAGCCGCGCGCGCTCCTCGACCGGGTCGACGAGCTCGGAATAGGCCGTCCCCACCTCGGTGCCGAACGCGACCAGGTCCCATTTCTCGGCGAGCCGGGGATCTTCCCGGTGCGCCCTGGTGAGCGGCGCCACCTCCACCGGGAAATCGCGGTAGAACGTCGGCAGCACCGTGCGCCGCTCGACGAGGTGCTCGTACAGCTCGAGCAGGACCTGGCCCCGGTTCCAGCCGGGTTCCAGCCGGACATCCGCGTGGCCGGCCAGCTTACGGAGGCGCTCCGCGCTGGTGTCCGGGGTGACCTCCTCGCCCAGCGCCTCGGACACGGCACCGTGCACGGTCGCCTGCCGCCATTGCCCGCCGATGTCGTGCTCGGAGCCGTCCGGCCTGCGCAGCACGGTGCCGCCAAGTCCCGCCCGCGCCGCCGCCTGGATCAGCTCGCGGGTCAGCGTCGCCATCCCGTCGTAGTCGCTGTAGGCCTCATACAGCTCGAGCATGGTGAACTCGGGATTGTGCGTGGCGTCCGCGCCCTCATTGCGGAAGATCCGGCCGATCTCGTAAACCCGCTCGATGCCGCCGACGACAAGCCGCTTGAGGTACAGCTCAAGCGCGATCCGCAGGTACAGGTCCGTGTCGTAGGCATTGCTGCGGGTGACGAACGGCCGCGCGTTCGCACCGCCGTGCAGCACCTGCAGCACCGGCGTCTCTACCTCAAGGAAGCCGCGCTGGTGCAGTTCCTCGCGCAGTGACCTGGTCACGGTGCCCCGCAGCTCGGCCATCCGCCGTGCCTCGGGATTAACGATCAGGTCGAGATAACGCTGCCGTACCCGCGATTGGGGATCCGAGAGGCCGGCGTGCTTGTCCGGCAGCGGCCGGAGCGCCTTGGCGGTGATCGCGAAGGAATCGGCGAGCACCGACAGCTCACCGCGGCGGGAGGTGATGACCTCGCCCTGGACCCCGATGTGGTCGCCGAGGTCCACGTCGCGCTTCCAGGCGGCCAGCGCTTCCGCGCCGACCCGGTCCAGCGAGATCATGACCTGGATGTCGCCGGTGCCGTCCCTGAGCGTCGCGAAGCACAGCTTGCCCGCGTTGCGGGACAGCATCACCCGGCCGGTGATCCCGACCAGCTCACCGGTCGCCGCTCCCGGCCCCAGGTCCGGGTAACGCGCACGGATGGCGGCGATGGCCGCGGTCCGCGGATAACCGACCGGGTAGGGGTCACCCCCGGCGGCGCGGATTGCTTCGCGCTTTGCCAGCCGGACCCTGGTCTGCTCGGGCATCTCGCCCGCCCGCTCGGGCACCTCGCCCGCCCGCTCCGGCGGTCTTGTGCTGGCGGCGGCCTCGTCCGATGTCATCTGCCCGAGGTTACCGGCCGTGCCCGCCAGCCTGCAGCCGGGTTTATCCGCCCGGGCGGGCCAGCCGTGTTTATCCGCCCGGGCGGGCCAGCCGTGTTTATCCGCCCGGGCGGGCCAGCCGGGCGAACCAGCGAGGTGAACCGGCGGGGCGGCCTGAGTTAGCCGGCCGCGGTGTTGCGCTCGAACGCCAGCCGCAGCCCGATCAGCGTCAGCCACGGCTCGTACGCGTCGATCAGGCCCACCTCGTCGATTACCAGCGGTGCCAGCCCGCCGGTGGCGATGACGGTGACCGAGTCCGGGTCGCCTGGGGCAAGCTCGGCCGCCATCCGCCGGGTGATCCCCTCGATCTGCCCGGCGAATCCGAAGATGATTCCCGACTGCAGCGCCTCGACCGTGTTCTTGCCGATGACGTGATTCGGGCGGGTCAGCTCGACCTTGAGCAGCTGCGCGGCCCGGCGCGAGAGCGCGTCGACGGAGATCTCGATGCCCGGCGCGAGCGCGCCGCCGACGAACTCCCCCCGTTCGCTGACCGCGTCGAAGTTGGTCGAGGTGCCGAAGTCAACGACCACGGCGGGCCCGCCGTACAGGTGGACGGCAGCGAGCGCGTTCATGATCCGGTCGCTGCCGACCTCCTTGGGATTGTCCATCCGCACCGGGACGCCGGTCTTCACGCCCGGCTCCACGATCACCGCGGGGATACTGGCGTGGTACCGGCGGAACATCTCCCGCATCTCGTGCAGCGCCGACGGCACGGTGGAGCACAGCGCAATGCCGGTGACCGCAGGATCCTTGAGCACCAGGCTCTGAGCGAGCAGGCCCTGCAGAATGACGGCCAGCTCATCCGCCGTGCGGTCGGGGACGGTGGCGATGCGCCAGTGCTCGGCCACCTCGTCGCCGTCGAAGAGGCCGAGCACGGTGTTGGTGTTGCCCACGTCGATCGTCAGCAGCATGGCAGTCGCCCTCCGGTCTCCCCGGCCGAACCGGTCTCCCCGGTCTCACCGGCCGATCCGGTCTCCCCGGCCTGCCCGGTTCTCCCGGCCGACCCGGTCTCCCCGTCCGGGCCCGCAGCGGCGCAGCGGCGGGCCCTCACCGCGGGCTGCCGATGGTGAGCGGCATGTTGTCGATCAGCCTGGTGGACCCGGCCGTCCCCGCGACCAGCAAGATGGCCGGGCCCCGGTAGTCATCGCCGATCTCCTCGAACGTGGCCGGATCGACGAGCGCGAGGTAATCGGTCAGCAGCGGCGGCTCCGCGGCCGCGGCCCGGTCAAGCACGGCGCGGGCGGCCGCCAGCACCCCGGCTTGGCCGGCGCCAGCCTGCTCGCGACCTGCCAGCAGCGCGCGGGACAGCGCGAGCGCGGTGGCCCGCTCTGGCGCCGAGAGGTAGCCGTTCCTGCTGGAGACGGCCAGGCCGCCGGGTTCCCGGACGATCGGCTCCGGAATGATGTCAACGCCCAGGGCGAAATCAGCCGTCATCTGCCGCACCAGGGCGATCTGCTGTGCGTCCTTCTCCCCGAACACCGCCGCGTCCGGCCGCACCAGCTGGCACAGCTTCAGCACCACGGTCAGCACGCCGGTGAAGAAGCCCGGCCGCGACTTTCCCTCTAGCACCCGCCCCATTGGCCCCGGATCAACCGTGACCTGCTGAACGGCCGGATACATCTGGGCGTGGTCAGGGGCGAAGACAACCGCGGCGCCTTCCTCGGCGCAGACGGCAATGTCGGCGTCCAGGGAGCGGGGATAGCGGCCGAAGTCCTCACCGGGCCCGAACTGCAGCGGGTTGACGAAAACGGAGACCACCACGCTTCCGTTCGGCGTCGCTGCCTGCCGGGCGCGGCGGAGCAGTGCCCGGTGACCCTCGTGCAGCGCGCCCATGGTCGGGACGAGCACCACCGGGCCGGCCAGGCCGGCCCTGGCAGCGGCCAGGGCGGCCCTGGTCGTGGCGACAACGGGAACCGTCCGTACGGCGGTCATCCGGGCGACCCGGCGAGCACGTCGAGCAGGCGCTGCGCATCCGGCGCGGCCAGCGAGCCTGCCGCGAGCGCGCGGTCCGCGGTGAGCCTGGCCAGCGCCACGTACGCGGCGA
>JBEKFH010000073.1:0-14949 GCA_050013415.1 Streptosporangiaceae bacterium
GTCCGCGAGCGCGGGCACGTCCGCGCAGCGGACCACCGTCTCCTCAGCCGGGAGCCTGGTCTGGTCGAGCAGCTCGATGGCCGGCCCGTCCGGCGGATCCAGCCATCGCAGCGGGGGAACGCCCACACCACGAGTGTGCAGCGCCAGGCCGCCGCGCGCGAGTCCGCGACCCCCGGCACCGTCTCGCAGGGACGGGGATTCCACTAACGCGGAAATGAAGGGGCGCCATGACAGCACTTTGTTTCCGCGCTGATGAGAACCCCGGGCGGCGTCCCCGGAACCGGGGGCCCGGGCGGGGCCCCGGATAGCCTTGGCGGCAGAAAGCGGACGGATCGGGGGACTGGCGTGGCGGAGGTGACCGGGAAGCCAATAGCTCCCGGCGGCCCGCATGCCAGAATTCCCGGCGGCCCGCATGCCAGAATTCCCGGCGGCCCCCATGGCAGTGCTCCCGGCGGCCCCCATGCCTGGTTCCCGTGCCGCCCGGCATGAGCCCGGCATGAGCCCGGAGGCGTCCGGGCACCGCCGGTCCCGCGGCTGGCGTGCCGCCGTGGTGGCGCTGGCCGTCGCGGCCATCGCCGCAGGCATCGTGGCGGGCCGGCACACGCTGGCCGAGTCGCTGCGGCGGCTGACGGGCCTGGACTGGACCTGGTTCCTCGCCGCCATCGTGAGCGAGTTCATCTCGCTGGCCGCCTTCGGCCTCAGCCGCCGGCGGCTGCTCAGGGCCGACGGCAGCGCAGCCGGCCTGACCACGGTGATGGCGATCACCTACGCGAGCAACGCACTGTCGATGACCATCCCGTTCGCCGGGGCCGAGCTCGCCGTGGTGTTCTCCTACCAGCAGCTCCGGCGGCGCGGCCTCGGCCAGGCGATCACCAGCTGGGCACTGGCGGTCTCCGCGATCCTGTCCACCTCCGCGCTCGCGGTCGTGCTGGTGGCCGGCTCGCTGCTCGGCGGCGCGTCCGTGGCGACCGCCATCGGGTTCGCCGGCGCGGCCCTGCTCCTGGTGCCGGCCGTGGCCGTGCTGCTGGCGCTGCGCGACCAGCGGGTGCGCCGGGTGCTGAGCGTGGCGCTGACCCGCCTGATCACCCTGGGCAGGCGGCTGCTCCGCCGCCCGCCGGGCCAGCCCGCGGACGCCCTGGCGGAGGTCCTGGACCGGGTGGCCAGCATCAGGATGTCGTGGCCGCGTTACGCGGAGGTGTTCGGGCTCGCGCTGGTGAACTGGATCGGCGACTGCGGCTGCCTGGCCTGCGCCATCCACGCGGCCGGCCAGCCGGTGCCCTGGCACGGCCTGCTCCTCGCCTACGCCGCGGGCGCCGCGGCCGGCAGCACCGGGCTCACCCCGGGCGGGTTCGGGCTGGTCGAGGCGGCCCTGACGGCCGCGCTGGTGGCCGTGGGGATGAACAGCTCCGGCGCGCTGACCTCGGTGCTCGCCTACCGGCTCGTCAACTTCTGGATGATCCTGATCGGCGGCTGGATCACGATGATCGTGCTGACCCGGTTCAGGAGCCGAACCGCCACGAGTCCAGGTAGTCCCGCTGCGCCGGGGTGAGCGCGTCGATCTGCGTGCCGGTCGAGGCCAGCATCAGCCCGGCGATCTCGGCGTCGATCGCGGCCGGCACGTCCTGCACGCCAGGCGCCAGCCCGGCATGATTCCGCGCGAGCCACGCGAGGACGAGCGCCTGGGCCGCGAAGGACAGGTCCATGACCGCGGCCGGATGGCCTTCCGCGGCGACCAGGTTGACGATCCGGCCCTCGGCCAGCAGGATCAGCCGCCGGCCGTCGGCGAGCACGTACTCATCGGCATGCGGGCGCACCTCGGGATGCACCTCGACGGCCAGGTCAGCGAGGCCGCGCACGTCGATCTCCACGTCGAAGTGGCCGGCGTTGGCCAGGATCGCGCCGTCGCGCATGACCGCGAGGTGCTCGGCCGCGATCACGTCGCGGGAGCCGGTGGCGGTGATGAACACCTCGCCGGCCTGCGCCGCCGCGGCCATCGGGAGCACGCCGAACCCCTGCAGCACCGCGTCGAGCGCGCGGACCGGATCGACCTCGGTGACGATCACCCGGGCGCCGAGCCCTCGCGCCCGCTCCGCGATGCCGGTGCCGGCCGAGCCGAACCCGGCGACGACCACCACCTTCCCGGCGAGCAGCGTGTTGGTGGCGCGGATGATTCCGTCGATCGCGGACTGGCCGGTGCCGTACCGGTTGTCGAGCATGCGCCTGGTCTCCGAGGCGTTCGCGGCCACCATCGGGAAGGCCAGCGTGCCGGCGGCGGCCATCCGGCGCAGCCTGGCCACCCCGGTCGTGGTCGACTCGCAGCCGCCGAGCACGCCGGCGAGCAGTTCGGGCCGCTCGGCGTGCAGGGTGTTCACCAGGTCGCACCCGTCGTCGAGGACCAGCGCGGGCGCGCAGTCCAGCGCCCGGTGGATGTGCTCGTAGTAGGTCTTCCTGTCCGCGCCTGACCTGGCCGACACCGTCGCGCCCTGGCTGGCCGCCAGTGCCGCGGCAACGTCGTCCTGGGTGGATAGCGGGTTGGACGCGGCCAGGTGAACCCGCGCGCCGCCCGCGCGCAGCACATTCACCAGGACGGCCGTCTCCGCCGTGACGTGCAGGCAGGCGGCCACGGCCAGCCCGGCGAACGGCTGCTCGACCCGGAATGCCGCGCTGATCAGGCCGAGCGCGGGCATGCCGCGTTCCGCCCAGCCGATCCTGGCCAGGCCGGCGGCGGCCAGCCCGGGGTCAGCGATGTCGGAGCGCGGCCCCGCCGCCTGCGCCGGGCCTGCCGCCCGCGCCGGGCCTGCTGCTTGCCCTGCGCCGGCCACCACGGCCGGCCCTGCGCCGGTCATTGCTCAGTAGCGGTAGTGCTCGGGCTTGTACGGCCCGTCGACGGGCACGCCGATGTAGCCGGCCTGCTCCTTGGTCAGCTGGGTCAGCCGCACGCCCAGCGCGTCCAGGTGCAGCCTGGCCACCTTCTCGTCCAGGTACTTGGGCAGCACGTGCACGCCCAGCGGGTACTGGTCGGTCCTGGTGAACAGCTCGACCTGGGCGATCACCTGGTTGGTGAAGCTGTTGGACATGACGAAGCTCGGATGGCCGGTGGCGTTGCCGAGGTTGAGCAAGCGGCCCTCGGACAGCACGATCACCGAGTGCCCGTCCTCGAAGACCCACTCGTCCACCTGCGGCTTGATCGAGATCTTCCTGACCCCGGGGAACGCCGCAAGGCCGGCCATGTCGATCTCGTTGTCGAAATGCCCGATGTTGCCGACGATCGCCTGGTGCTTCATCCGGCTCATCTGGTCCGCGGTGATGATGTGGAAGTTGCCCGTCGCGCTGACGAAGATGTCCGCGCTGGCCACCACGTCCTCCAGCAGCGCCACCTGGAAGCCGTCCATCGCTGCCTGCAGCGCGCAGATCGGGTCGATCTCGGTGATGATCACCCGGGCGCCCTGGCCGCGCAGCGACTCGGCGCAGCCCTTGCCCACGTCACCGTAACCGCAGACGACGGCCACCTTGCCGCCGATGAGGACATCGGTGGCGCGGTTGATCCCGTCGACGAGCGAGTGGCGGCAGCCGTACTTGTTGTCGAACTTGGACTTGGTCACCGAGTCGTTCACGTTGATCGCGGGGAACAGCAGGGTGCCGGCGCTGGCCATCTCGTGCAGCCGGTGCACGCCGGTGGTGGTCTCCTCGGTGACGCCCTTGATCTGCCCGGCGACCGCCGTCCACTTGCCCGGGCTGGCGGTCAGCGAGTGGCGCAGCACGTCAAGCACGACCCGCCATTCGTCGGAGTCGTCGTCCGCCGCCGAGGGGACGCCGCCGGCCCGCTCATACTCGGCGCCCTTGTGCACCAGCATCGTGGCGTCCCCGCCGTCGTCCAGCAGCATGTTCGGCCCGGCGCCGTCCGGCCAGCTGAGCGCCTGCTCGGCGGCCCACCAGTATTCCTCCAGGCTCTCGCCCTTCCAGGCGAAGACGGGAATTCCCTGCGGGTCCCCGGGCGTGCCGTCGGGGCCGACCGCCACCGCCGCCGCCGCGTGATCCTGGGTGGAGAAGATGTTGCAGCTCGCCCACCGCACGCGGGCGCCGATCGCGGTGAGCGTCTCGATCAGCACCGCCGTCTGCACCGTCATGTGCAGCGAGCCGGTGATCCGCGCACCGCGCAGCGGCTGGGACCGGGCGTATTCCGCCCGCACGGCCATCAGGCCCGGCATCTCGTGCTCGGCGAGCCTGATCTCCTTGCGCCCGAACTCGGCGAGTGACAGGTCAGCGACCTTGAACGGAAGGGCGCGAGCGGACATGCGTGGCTCCTCTAGGTGGACGTCGTCGTTAGGCCTGGTACCGAACCTAGGAGACGATCGCCGGTGCTTGCACCCTTTGCCGGGGTTTCCTGACAGGAAATTGTTAGATTGATAGTCATGCGCATCACGGAGGCGGCTCAGCGGCTCGGCACCTCGGCCCGGATGCTCCGCTACCGGGAGTCACTCGGGCTGCTTCCGCTGCTCCGCCGGCCGGCCGGCCGCACACGCCGGCCGTCGGCGCACCGGCAGTTCACCGACGAGGACCTGGCTGCGGTCGCGCTCGGGCTCGCGATTGAGCGGCGCTACGACATCAGCCCCGCGGCCCTCGCGTTCGGCCTGAAAGTCATGACCGATCCGGCGGCGCGGTCGCAGGTGGCCGAACTCGGCAGGCGGACCGGGCGGATCGGCGGGCCGGTCACCCGCGCACTGGATTTCGAGCAGCAGCGAGCACTGCGGCTGCTCGGCCTTGCCCCGCCCGGCGCTGCCACGCCCGGCCTTCCCCCGGCCGGCCTGATCCCGCCCGGCAGCGGCGCCGGAAGTCAGTCGCCGGGGTCGCGCAGGACCGCGACCGCCGGGTCAGTCTCGTCCGCGTCGGCAGCCCGGTACAGGTCGGGCTCCAGGTAGATCACCTGAGCGATCGGCACCGCCGCCCTGACCCGGGCCTCCGCCGCGTCGATCCCGCGGGCGATGCGGGCCCCGGTCTCATCGCCGCGGATCGCCACCTTCGCGGCCACCAGTAGCGCATCCGGTCCCAGGTGCACAGTCCGCAGGTGAATCACCCGCCGCACCTCCGGGCCGTCCTCCAGCGCGGTCACGATCGCATGCACGACCTCGGCGCTGGCCGACTCGCCGAGCAGCAGGCTCTTCATCTCGATCGCCAGGACGACGGCCACCACGCCGAGCAGGCAGCCGATCGCCAGTGATCCGGCGCCGTCCCACTCACCCCGGCCGGTGATGGCGCTCAGCGTCACGCCGGCCAGCGCGAACCCCAGCCCGGCCAGCGCCGCCATGTCCTCCAGCAGCACGGTCGGCAGCTCAGGTGCCTTGGCATGCCGGATGAAGTGGACGAGCCCATGCGGTCCCCTGGCCGGCCGGGACGCGACGACGGCCGTCCGCAGCGAGAACGACTCCAAGGCGATCCCGACGGCGAGCACGGCGAAGGCCACCGCGGGCGAGTCCACCCGCTCCGGGTGCGCGATGCGGTCCAGTCCCTCGTAGACGGAGAACAGCGCGCCCACGGTGAAGAGCACCACGGCCACGATGAAGCCGTAGAAGTACCGTTCCGTGCCGAACCCGAACTGATGCTGCTCGGTCTCGGCCCGCCGCGAGCGCTGGCGGCCGACGAGCAGCAATACCTGGTTGCCGCAGTCGGCCAGCGAGTGCACCGACTCGGCCAGCATCGAGGCCGACCCGGTGATCGCGAACGCGGCAAACTTCGTCGCGGCGATGCCCAGGTTGGCGCCGAGCGCGGTGAACACGCCGCGCACCCCGCCGCTGGCCCGCGCCGGTTCGTCCGGCCCGCCGGCCCGCACCGGGTCGTCCGCATCGCTGGCCGGGCCAGCCGGGTCGTCCGGGCCACCCGGGTCGTCCGGGCCACCCGGGTGATCCGGGCCAGCGGTGCCCGCGGGGCCACCCCCGGCGGGGGGATCCGCAGGCGGCACCTATCCGGCCTGCGGGCGACGCGCCTCATTCACGAGCAGAACGGGGATATCGTCGCGCACCGGATACGCCAGAGCGCACTCGGCATTGGTGCAGACAAGCTCGCTTGCCGCGTCATCGACGCGCAGCGGCGAGTGGCACTGGGGGCAGGCCAGGATCTCCAGCAGCCAGTCGTCTATCTTCACGTTGCCTCCCGGGAGTCAGGCGCCGCGCCGCCCCTGCCGCGCACCATACGCAGCACCTCGTCGCGGATCGTGGCCAGCTGCCGCGCGTCGGATGCCTCGACGTTGAGCCTCAGCAGCGGCTCGGTGTTCGACGGCCGCAGGTTGAACCACCAGCCGGCGCCGTTGACCGTCAAGCCGTCCAGCTCGTCGATGGTCACGCCGGGGCGGCTCGCGAACGCCGCGCGCACCGCAGCGGCCACCGCGGCCGGATCGCTGACCTCGCTGTTGATCTCGCCGGACGCCGTGTACCTGGAGTACCCGGCGAGCAGCGCCGACAGCGGGCCCGGCTGCGATCCGAGTGCCGCGAGCACGTGCATGCCCGCGAGCATGCCCGAGTCGGCGAACCAGAAATCACGGAAGTAGAAGTGGCCGGAATGCTCACCGCCGAAGATCGCGCCGGTGGCGGCCATCTGCGCCTTGATGAACGAGTGGCCGACCCTGGTCCGCACCGGCGTGCCGCCGTGCTCGGCGATGATCTCCGGCACCGCCCGCGAGGTGATCAGGTTGTGGATGACCGTCGCCCCCGGTTCCCTGACCAGCTCCCGCACCGCGATCAGCGCGGTCAGCACGGATGGCGAGACGATCTCGCCGCGCTCGTCGACCACGAAGCACCGGTCCGCGTCGCCGTCGAACGCCAGCCCGATGTCCGCGCCCGAGCTCGTCACCGCCTGCTGCAGGTCGCGCATGTTCGCCGGGTCGATCGGGTTAGCCTCGTGATGCGGGAAGGAGCCGTCCAGCTCGAAGTAGAGCGGGACCGTCTCCAGCGGCAGGCCGCTGAAGACCTCGGGCACGGTATAGCCGGCCATGCCGTTCCCCGCGTCCACCGCCACCTTCAGCGGGCGGATGCCGGACAGATCCACCAGCGTCCGCAGGAACGCCGCGTACCCGGCCAGCAGGTTGCGCGGCGTGCTGATTCCCGGCGGCCGGCCTGCGGCGGGAACGCCGGTCTCGGCCATCTCGCGCAGCTCGGCCAGCCCGGTATCGGCGCCGACCGGCCGGGCGCCCGCGCGGCAGAGCTTGATCCCGTTGTACTTGGCCGGGTTGTGACTCGCCGTGACCATCGCACCCGGCACGCCGAGGCTGCCGCTGGCGTAGTAGAGCATGTCGGTCGAGCCAAGCCCGCCCGATACGACGTCGGCGCCCTGCGCGGCCGCCCCCCGCCCGAACGCGTCCGCGAGCGGCCCGGACGAACTGCGCATGTCATGTACGGTGACTACCGAATTCGCACCCGTCAGCCGCGCGAACGCGGCGCCGATCACCTCGGCCGCGTCCTCGTCGAGCTCGTCGGGGACGAGGCCGCGGATGTCGTAGGCCTTGAAGATCTTCGCGTACTCGGCCACTCCGCCTCCCCTGCTGCGCGCCGCGACGCGGATCACCGCAGCGCGGACACCGAGCCTACCGGGCGGCCTGGCCAGCCGCCGGCCGCCGCCGCGGTCGTCCGGCAGGTCAGCCGAGCCCGCCCTTGTCCTCCGGTGATGAGCGGAGCACCCGCAGATGGCCGCGCCTGCCGACCTCGATGCCCTGCCCGACAGGCTCCGTCGCGGCCCGCGGCAGGACTGCCTCCCTGACCGCGTTCGCCAGCGCCTCCAGGTCATCGGCTACCTGCTCGGCCGGCACGGCGGGCAGCCGGACGACGTCCCAGCCGCGCGGGACGGTGAGCCGGTCGGCATGCGCGGCGCACAGGTCGTAGCAATGCGGCTCAACGTGGGTGGCCAGCGGGCCAAGCACGGCGGTGGAATCCCGGTAAACGTAGGTGAGCGTATAGAGCGCGACCTGCTTGCAGGTGGGCCGGGAGCAGCGACGGGGGCTCACCGTCCCGCCTCGGTCACGGCATCGTCCCCGGCCGTGGCCGGGCCGACCGCACTGGTCGCGCCGCGACCGCGAGCAGCGTGCCAGGCGGACGCGCGTAGATCGCTCACAACGGCTGACGGTATCGACCCCGGGGCGTTAACGCCACCACCCGGGGCACTCTGCGCGATCGTGTCTCGGCGGGCCGCTCCGGGCTCGCCCCGGCCCGCTCCGCCGCGGCGAGATACGCTCGGTCATTGTGCAGACTGGCGAGAGCCGCGGACCCGGGCCGGCCAGGGTCCGCCGGCGAGACCGGCACGGACGCGGGCTGCGCGGCATGCTGGCGCCGCAGGACATCCCGCTCTACCGCAGCCGCGCGGAGCGGTTCGACGATGTCGTGCTCCAGGCCGTCGCCCAGCTCGAGCCACGGTGGGCCGAGGAGCTGTCCGGGGTGGAGTTCGCCGTCGAGGAAATCCCGGCGGCCGGCCGGGCCGCTGACCTGCCCGACATGGTGCCACTGGCCCGGCTCGACCCCGCGTCGGGCGATCCGCGTGACGCGGGCAGCCCGGCGTCGCCGCCGCGCATCGTGCTGTACCGCAGGCCGCTGCTCGCGCGCGCTGACGGCGAGGAGGATCTTGGCGAGCTCGTGCTCGACGTGATAGTCGAGGAGTTCGCCCGGCTGCTCGGCGTAGACCCCGGCGCGGTCGATCCTGGCTACTCCGCGGACGACTGAACGCGACGCTGCGCAGCTGGCAATGCCTGCCGCTCGGCAGCTGACAAGTGCCGCTCGGCAGCTAGCAAGTGCCGCTCGGCAGCTGACAAAGCCAACAGCGTGGTTGGGACTTCGCTGTGGTTGTTTCTGCAGCGAAGTCCCAACGACGCGGTATCCGCGGCGCCTAGCTCAGCACTGCCTCCCAGGGCAGCTACTTGGGGCAGTGGCTTTGCTTGGGGGCAGTGGCTTTGCTTGGGGGCAGTGGCTTTGCTTGGGGGCAGTGGCTTTGGCCCAGCGCAGTGCCTCAGGGCAGTGCGCCGGGCGAGTCGCGCACCTGGGGCAGCGGAACCGTCGTCAGCGCGCTCAGTACGGGGAAAATTGACTTCACCGTGCCGCCGACCGTAAGTACCCGTCCGGCGTAGACCGGGCCCGATCCCGCAAGCGGAGTGATCACGATGGCGAACGGCGACCCCGCGGCGAGGCCGGCCGGCCTGCGGATCCGCACCGCAGCCGTGTGCTGAGCCGCGATGGCGACCACCCGCGGGGCCTGGCCGGCCTTACCAGGCTGCTGGCCGCCGGCGGCCCCCTCCTCGATGATCTGGACCCGGGCTGCGGTGCGCGGAGCGGACAGGATCAGGGTGGAGGCGTCACCGGAGCCGCTGACGTTGTCGGCAATGACGCCTTGCTCCTCGATGGGGGCTGCCGCGGCGGTATATGCGCCCGGCGCGCCTGGCGCGCCGCCGGGTACTTCCACGGCGGCCGTGATGGGGACGTTCGAGGTGAGCTGGAGCGCGGCGGCCACTCCGGAGAGCGAGGGGAGCGGCACCCCGACGGCCGAGCCGCCGGGAAGCTCAAGCCCGTTCCCGCCGGTCGGATGGTACGAGCCCTTGGCGGTCACCGCAGTGAGCTTGACATCGGCGTTGCCGCCACCAGGAACAGCGACATACAGCTCCCTGCTGCCCGCCGAGCCCGGCAGGCCGGGAATGACGAGTCGCCGGGCGGGCGGCTGAGCGGCGGGCAGCCACCCGCCCGGCTCGCCCGCGCTCTTGCTCTCCCTGAGCGCGGCGACAAGCCGCCCGACGCTCGTGCGCACGTGCAGCGCCACCACCCGGGAGCCGTGCACCAGGCTGGCCAGGGATTGGACGAGCAGGCCATGAGCGGGAACGGCGATCCCGGTATCGGTGCTGTCGAGCAGCGGTCCGGTATCGGTGTAGATGTCGACTTCCGCGTCGGCTGGCTGGCTGTCGGTGTTCATCAAGTACAGCTGCATGCTGGCGACCGCGTGCTCCCCGTCGCCGACGAACCAGACGTCGGTGCCAGGGCCGTCGCAGAGCGCTGTCGGCAGTCCGCCAGAACTCGTCTGCTCCACCTCAAGCGCCCGGGCCAT
This sequence comes from Streptosporangiaceae bacterium, assembly GCA_050013415.1. Lineage (GTDB taxonomy): Bacteria > Actinomycetota > Actinomycetes > Streptosporangiales > Streptosporangiaceae > Palsa-506. Next base: position 10,066 of record JBEKFH010000073.1, read on the forward strand.
CAATCCGGTGGCCTGGACCACGACGCCGCCCCGGGATGGCCCGGCGATCACCTTGCCGCCGGCCGCCTGCTGGTTGCGTGGCGAGCGGCCTGACGCCGCAGGCGCCATCGTGATCTTCGCCCGCGTCAGCACGTCCGGCACGGTGCGGGTGATCAGCGCGTTGCCGGGACTGGCGCTGCCCGCCGCCGACAGCCGTGTCACCACCGCGGCACCCCCGCCCGCCAGCCCGGACCGCGACGCGCCCGGCGCGGCAGCGATGAGCGCTACTCCTGCGCCACCGGGGCTCCCCGGCGAGGGACAAGCTCGGACAGCGGTGGTGACTGCCGCCACGTGCGGCGATGCTGACTCGCTGCTAGCCGCCACGGCGACCGGGTGGCTGAGCACGGCGAGCCCGTACTGGGCGCCCAGAGCGGCGATCACCAGCGCCGCGAGCGCGAACTTGTTGGCGAACAGCCGCCTCACCACTGATCATCCAAGGGGTCCTCGCCGGGCATGGGCCACCGGGAGACCTCATCGCCGGTTTGCGCGGGGGCCCAGACCGGGCCCGATCCGCTGCCCGATGGCGGCGGATCCAGCCGCTCACCGCCCGGCTGCGGCGGATCCAGCCAGTCACCGCCCGGCCTCGCAGGGTCCGGCGGGCCGCCAGCTGATGACGGCGAATCCAGCGGGCCACCGCCCAGTGGCCAGCCTGGGAGATCCGGGTCCCCCAGGCTCGCGGGCGGCTGCATGCCCGGCGCGGGAGGCTGCATGCCCGGCGCCCACGGCTGCATGCCCGGCGCTGGTGGCGCTGTGCGGCTGGCGGGCAGCGGCGGGATCGGCTGCCTCTCCGGCAGCTGGCTACCCGGCCTGGCAGCCGCCTCGCCGACGTGCCACGCCGGATGCGGGCTGGCTTGCCAGGAATCGGCTGGCCTGGCAGGGCCGCCGCCGCGCGCCCAGCCGGCTGGCTGCTCGCCCCGGGTCGCGGCGGCTGCATCCCGGGCAGCCATGTCCCGGGCAGCCGTATCATGAGCGGCTGCGTCCGGTGCGGCCGCGTCCCGGGCGGCGGTGTCCCAGGCGGCAGCACCCAAGCGAGCCCCATCCCGGGCACTAGCGTCCCCGGCAGGGCTCCAGGCACCGCCATCCGGGGCAGCATCCCAGGCAGCAGCGCCCCACGGAGCCCCATCCCGGGCACTAGCGTCCCCGGCAGGGCTCCAGGCGCCGCCATCTGGGGCAGCATCCCAGGCAGCGCCACTGGCGCCACCGTCGCCGACAGCCCTGGCGCCGGCGGCGGCCCTCCCGGCGGCCGCGCTCCCGGCGGCCGCGCTCCCGGCGGCCGCATCCAGGGCGGCAGCATCCAGCGCGACCGCATCCAGGGCGGCTGCGTCCTGGCCCCCAGCGTCCCGGCTCGCCTTGGCCCACGGCACGGCCCGGCGGGGCCGGCGCGACCGCGGCACGGCGTCCCGGTCGCCCTCTGGCCGGTCGCCGGAGCGGCCGGAGCGGCCCGGGCGGCCGGAGCCGCCGGAGCGGCCCGGGCGGCCGGAGCGGCCGGAGCGGCCCCTAGCGCGGCCGCGCGCCCGGGCACCCCCGCGACCCCGGTGGCCCGGCGGCCGCGGCGCGGCGGGCTGGCTTGGCTCGGCCTGCGCCGCGTCGTCACCGGAACTCGTCGCGGCCGGCGAAACCGTTGCCGGCCTGGCGCCGGGCAGCGCGAGCATCGCGACGGCGGCGAACGCGACAAGCTCCAGGAGCAGCGCGGCGGTATGGCCGGTGTCGTCGTAGCCAATGCTCAGCAGGCCTCCGCCCGCGGGAAGCCGGAAGGCCTGCGCCCAGCTGCCAGCAGGCGACCGGACAGCGGTCAGCGGATGGCCATTGAGCGTGGCATGCCAGCCGCCGCCCGGCTCGGCAAGCTCAAGGATCCCGCCCGCGGTCGGCACAGCGGCACCGCTGACGCTGATCGCTCCCGATGGCAGCGGGACGATCTTCCCGCCGGCTTCCACGACCCGTACCCGAGCCGGGAAGTCCACCAGCCGCCACAGGTCGAACGACGACGTCGCGCTCACCGGCCGCAGCCCGGTCACTCCGTCGAGCAGCCGGGCCAGCCCTGAGTTGACCGGCCCCGGCATCAGCACGAATCCGATGTCGAACTGGGCAAGCGCCTGACCCTGATCCGCGGCCTCCCCGCCATCCGGCGCGACAAGGGTCGCGACCGCGCGGCCGAGGGCATGCTGGGCCGCCGGATCCGGGGTCAGATCCGGGTAGCCGAGCGACGCGCCGGAGCCGCGCAGAACGGCGTAGCTCACCTGGCCGGGCTCGACCCGGAGTACCAGCGTGCGCAATCGCAGGCCGTTGTCCGAGGAAACGGACACAAGCTCGGGCACCAGGCTCCCGCGCACCTCAGCGATCGGGCCGCGGATCCCGCTGATCACCCACGATGCGGCCGCGAGCGCCGGAGCCGAGCAGGCGACGAGGGCAATCAGGATCACCCCGGCGCCCCGGACGCTGCGCACGCCGCGATCGCCCGCCGGCCCCGGCGTGAGCAGGCGGGGAATGGCGTCGCCGGCGGTCGCCGCGGCGAGCAGCAGGCCGACGGCGACGACGGCGAGGGCGACCCCCGGCCAGGCCGGGACGCTCGGGCCGCCGGCCGGCGGCGTGACCGTGACGCGGCTGACCCCGATGGCGATCAGCAGGCCCACAAGCGCGACGCCCCAGCCGGCCGTGATGAGCGCGCGGCGCCTGCTGAGCAGCAGCGCGGCGAGCGCGGCGACAACGAGGCCGACGGTGACCCCGTAGGGCGGCAGGCCCGGGCCACCGGGGCTGAGCAGCATCAGTGCCCGCGCGGGCAGATCGGGGCTGGCCAGCCCGGTCGCCTGGACGCCGGCCTCGAGCAGGAGCAGGGCCGGATGGGTGGCCACCTGGACTGTCCACGGCATCAGCAGCACGGGCGGCACCAGCACCGCAATCGCCAGGTTTACCGCCTGGCGCCGGCGGGCTGAGCCGAGAGTGAGGGCGGCGAGGCCTGCCGCGATCAGCGCGATCACCCATACCAGCGGGACGAAGGCAGCGGCCACCGCTATGCCCAGGCCCGTGGCCCAGGCCGCGCGGCGAGCCCGGCGCGGCGGCTCGGTGAATATCCGCGCCGCCATCAGCGCGATCAGCGGAAGCAGCACGAACACGGCTGCGGTGCCGATCCGGCCGGCCGCGATGGATCCGGTGGCCACCGGCAGCAGTGCGTAGGCGGCGGCGGCCCAGACCCTGGCGGGCGCGAAGCGCGTGATCCGGCGGGTGGCGAGGTAGGCGGTGATGCCGGCCAGCGGGACGCAGCCCAGCAGGATCGTGTCCACGGCGAGCCACGGCTTGCCGCCCAAGATCGTGGCGAGCGCCGCGATGACCGCCAGGTACGCCGGGGCGCTGGTTGCCGACCCGATTCCGGTCGGGTGGAAGCCCTGCAGGTACTCGTGCCAAAGCCCGCCGGCCCCGCCTGCCGCGGGTACCAGCGCGCCGCCGCCGAGGATGCGGGCGCCGAGCAGCGAGCGCTCGGCCACCAGCGTGACCACGGTCAGGCCGATGAACAGCAGCACGCCGGGATTCGTCAGGACGCGCTGGACCAGCCCGTCGTCGACGAGCATCGAGTCGTCCTCGGCCGGGTCTGCCGACGCGTGATGGCTGCCGGCCGTGTCGAGCTGGGTCGACCGCGACATGGCGTTTGCGGCGAACTCGGCGATCCGGCGCGCCGAGTGGCCGGGCGGGAGGTCGGCCCGCAGCCGGGCGTAGGCGCCGCGGCGCCCGCGTGATCTGCGCCGCCGCGCGGCGCGCAAGCGCAGCGGATGCCCGAGCACGGAGTAGCAGGCAGCCAGCTCATCCAGCGCGGCGGCAAGCCTTTTCGCGGCCAGGAAGAACATCACCCGGAGAGCGGAAACGGCGACGTTGCCCGCCAGCGAGGCGAGCATGGGCACGGCTGGCAGATTCGCCATCAGCGTGAGCAGCGCGTTGCGCCGGTCGAGGCGATGCGGGCGGCGGGATACGGACACGATCCGCCGGTGCCGGGCCGATGCCTCCACGTGGTACGCGACAGCGCCGGTGACAACCCGGACGCGATAGCCGGCGGCATGCACCCGCCAGCAGAAGTCGACGTCGTCCCTGAACAGCATCATGCCGGTGTCGAAGCCGCCGACCTCATCCCACACATCGCGGCGGACAAGCATCCCCGCGCTGCCGACCGCCAGCGAGTCGCGGTCGCCGTCGTGCTGCCCCTGGTCGGACTCACGAGGCTCAATGCCGGTGATGCGACGGCCGGCCGAGTCGATGGTAATCCCGGCCTCAAGAATGACGTCGCGGTCGGCCCAGTCCATCACCTTGGGGCCGAGGACGGCGGCGGCCCTGATCTCCGTGGCGCCCCGGAGCAGCTGCTCGAGCGCGTCAGGGGCCGGCTCGCTGTCGTCGTGCAGCAGCCATATCCATTCCACCCGCTCGCCGTCCGCCACGCCGGGCGACCCGGGCACCGGCGTGCTCGCCGCCCGGTGCTGCAGCGCGCGCGCCACCGCTGCGGCGTAGCCGGTACCGCGGTCCATCCCGAAGACGACCGCCTGGCCGAGCTGGCCCGCCAGCACGGCGCCGCTCCGGTCCCGGCTGCCCGTGTCGACGGCGACGACCCGCTGCACCGGCCTGGTCTGGCCAAGCAGCGCGCCGAGGACATGCGGCAGCCAGGCGGCGCCGTCGTGCGCGACGATGACCGCGGTGACGACGTGCTGGGGATACGTGTCGTTCGGCGACAAGGGCGTCCGGTTGCTCCTCAGAGGGCCCGCCAGCGGGGCCGGCGCACGCTCGCCGGCGCCGTTCTCGCAGGCCGGGCTACCCGGAGCACAATACGCGAACCGGCGATCCGGTGACGGCCAGACGCCAGGCTTCGGG
>JBEKFH010000074.1:0-14688 GCA_050013415.1 Streptosporangiaceae bacterium
GTAGCCATCGCCGGGGCGGGCGCGGTCGGCCGCTCCATCGCCAAGGAACTGCTCGAGAACGGCCACGAGGTCCTGCTGATCGACAAGAACCCGCGGTCCATCAAGGTCTACAGCGTGCCAAGGGCCGAGTGGCTGCTGGCGGACGCGTGCGAGATCAGTTCGCTGGACGACGCGTCATTGGAGCGGTGCAACGTGGTGATCGCCGCGACCGGCGACGACAAGGCTAATCTTGTGGTGTCGCTGCTGGCCAAGACCGAGTACGGGGTGCCGCGGGTTGTGGCCAGGGTTAACAACCCGAACAACGAGTGGCTGTTCAACGAATCATGGGGCGTTGACGTCGCGGTCTCCACCCCCAGGCTGCTGTCGGCGCTGGTCGAGGAAGCCGTCAGTGTCGGCGATCTGGTCCGGCTGATGACCTTCCGGCAGAGCGAGGCCAGCCTGGTCGAGATGACCATGCCCGCCGACGCGCCGCTGGTCGGCCGCCGGATCGGCGACATCGAGTGGCCGACCGACACCGCCCTGGTGGCCATCCTGCGGGACGGCCGGGTGATCGTCCCGAGCAGCGATGATCCGCTGGAGGGCGGAGACGAGTTGCTGTTCGTTACGACCGAGGATGTCGAGCATCAGCTCGGGGAACTGCTGGCGGGCGCGTAATGAGCGGGCGCGGCCGCTGAGGGCCGGCAGCTATCGGCGGCCGGACGTGGCGGCTGCTTGCGAACCGTGGCCGGGGCCGGCGGCAACCGAGGCTGGCTGACTGCCGCATGCTGCGCGGCTACCTGGTCTCTGTGATCTCCGGGCCCCGCTCGAACGGGTCCGGCGGAACCTGGCCGTCGGCTTCCGCCGCCATCTGCTCCTCCAGCGCGGCCCGCGCTTCATCGGGCAGCCTGATCTCGAGCAGGTCCCTGGGCGGCGCGGGGTGGTCGCCGCGGATCACCACGACGTCCGCGAATATCTCCTCGAACTGCCTGGCCAGCTCGGGGCGGCGTGCCGCCGGCCCGCTGATCACGCCGCGCAGGAACCACCGCGGCCCGTCGACACCGAGGAACCTAACCGGCTGCGACTGCGTACGGCGGTTCTCCAGCGGATCCGTGCGGACGCGGGCATGCAGCTCGGTGCCGAACGGCCCTTCCGCCTCCTCGCTGTCACCACCCGCCTTGGCGATCTCCTCGGCGATCTCCTGCCGTACCTCGTCCCACAGGCCGCTGGTCTTGGGCGCGGCGAATGCCTGCAGTTGCAGGCCGCTGTCGCCGCGCAGCACGGCGATCCATACGCCCTGGTCCTCGGCCATGTTGATCTGGACTTCGAAGCCCTCGCGTGCCGGGATGTGCAGGCTGCCGAAGTCCATCCGCTCCCGCTCGGGAAAGCTGCCCGCCCCGTCCCAGGGGCCCGCTGCGGAGTCGTCGCCAGCCGGCGCGGGCGACCCGCTATCGGCGCCACGGCGACCCGGGCGGCGGCCGGGACTGGAGAGGTCATCGGCGGAGTCACCGGGGTCGTCGGCGAGGTCGTCGGCCAGGTCGTCGAAATCCGCATCGTCGATATCCGCATCGTCGATATCCAGCTCATCCTCGGCGGCGTCGTCGACTTCAGCCTGAACCGCATCCTCACGGCGGCGCCGTCGGAAGGCCACTCGGCACGCTCCTTAGCTCTTGGTTGGTTTGGCTCTGCGTTGGGTTCTCGTCAGGTCTTCGCTGGATCATCGTCGCCGGTGGCCGCGGTCGCGGCGTGGCCTCCGGTAGATCCGAAGCCGCCGTCCCCCCTGGCGGAGCCGGGCAGGATCTCGACCTCGTGAAACACCGGCCGCTCGACTCGCTGAACGACCAGCTGGGCAATCCTGTCACCACGCTGGAAGCGGACGGGCTTGTCGGCGTCAGTGTTCATCAGGGTCACCCTGATCTCGCCACGGTACCCCGCGTCCACCGTGCCCGGCGCGTTCACGATGGTCACGCCATGCCGCGCGGCCAGGCCCGACCTCGGATGCACGAACGCTGCGTATCCGTCGGGCAGCGCGATGGCCAGGCCGGTGGGCACGACGGCGCGCTGGCCCGGGGCCAGCTCCACGTCGCAGGCTGCGACCAGGTCCGCGCCAGCGTCCCCGGGATGGGCACGGGCCGGCAGCGGCACGCCCGTATCCAGCCGCTTGATCAGCACGTGCACCACGTCCTGCCCGGTGTTCGCGTCAGTCTGCTCGGTGTTCGCCTCAGCGTTCGCGGGCGCCATGGCGACCGTCCTCCCCCGCGGTGTCCACGCCGCGACCTTACCGCCGCGCAGGGGCTACGCCGTAATTCCCGGCGAGCACGAGGAACCCGCGCGCGGATCCCGGACCGCGCCCCGGACCCGCGGCCCGGACGCGCGGCCGGACCCGCCCCGGACGCGTCCCGGACGCGCATCCCGGACTGCCCGGCCTGCCTGCGGTCATGGCTCGCCCTGTTCGGCGCTTGCCACCATCTCGCCTGGCGGCCTCGGCTTGCTGCCCCGCAGGTGTGGCCCCGGCTTGGTGCCCCGCAGGTAGGGCCAGGCATGGCTGATGGCGGCGGCGGCCGGCACCGCGACGATCGCCCCGGGAATGCCGGCCACGATGCCGCCGACAGCCAGCACCAGGATGATCGCTAGCGGATGCAGCCGCACGATTCGGCCGACGACCAGCGGCTGCAGCAGATGACTCTCGACCTGATTCTCCACCAGGAAAACGCAGAGCAGGATCACCGCAGCGATCCAGCCTTTGGTGCCGAGCGTCACCAGGATGGCGAGCGCCCCGGCGATCAGGATCCCGACGAGCGGCAGGTACGCGGCCACGAAGACGAGAATGATCAGCGGGATGAGCAGCGGCACCCCAATGAGCCAGAGCGCGAGGCCGATCGAGACGGCGTGGATCGCCGCGACCACGGTAGTTCCCCTGACATAGTTCTCCAGGGCGTCCCAGGCCGCGAGACCCGCGTTGCGGGCCCGCCCTCTCGCTTGCGGCCGGAGCGGGCTAACCACCCAGGCCCAGATGCGTTCGCCATCCTTGAGCAGGAAGAACGTGATGAACACCGTCAGGACAAGCCCGGTGAGCAGCTCAAGGACGATCTTCCCGCCGGTCACCACCGTGCCCGCTACCAACGATTTGTGCTGGGACAGGAACCGCACGAGCTGGTTGGAGTACTGCTGCAGGCGGACGCTGCTGAGGTGAAACGGCGGCCCGGCCAGCGAGAGTTGCACCTGCCTCGCCGTGTGCCTGACCTCAGCGGACAGCTGCGGGTAGTCCGCGCTCACCCGGTTGGCCAGCAGCGTGCCTACCGCGGCCAGCACCACGATGACGGCAAGAATCGTGCACCAGGTGGCGGCCAGGGAGGGCAGCCCGAACCTCCGCAGCCGCTCCGTGAGCGGATGCAGCAGCGCGGTGAGCAGCAAAGCGGCGAGGCAGGGCAGCACGACAAGGCGCAGCGAGCTGGCGACCCGGAAGGTGACGTAGATCAGCAGGCCGACAAGGAGCAGCCGCCAGGACCAGGCGGCCGTCTGCTGGAGTATCCGGGGGACGCTCTGCGTGCCCGGCGGACCCGGCACCTCGCCTGCTGCCGGGACGTTCGACCGGGCGGCCCCAGTCCCAGGCATCGAGTTGCTCTCCTGGATTGCGGCCGGCCGCGACCCGCCCGGTGCTGCCTCGGCCACGTCGGCGATGTCGGCCGCGCGCGGCTCATCCCCGGTCGGCGCCGGGTCGGCCCCGGCGCGCCGCCAGATGCCGGCCACGGCGCCCCTCAGCATGGCAGCCCGGCTGCTCGGCGGCTCCGCCCGGACAGGCCCGGTCCCGGCCGCCCCCGGTCCAGTCACCCCCGGGCCGGCCGCCCCCGGGCCAGTCACCCCCGGGCCGGCCGCCCCCGGTCCGGTCACCCCCGGGCCGGCCGCCCCCGGTCCAGTCACCCCCGGGCCAGCCGCCCCCGCGCCAGTCACCGTTGGCCCGGCGGCGTCACTGGCCAGTGCGGCAGTCACGCCGTCGGCGGCACTCTGGGCGAGATCCGAAAGATCGAGATCGGCTATCCCGGGATCCCCGCCGCCCCGCCGCGTCCATCGGCCAGTCATGTCCCCCATGTAACCAACTAACGTGGCCTTATGGGCAACTACCGTGAACGGCTTCGCGCGCCGGCCTCCTGGTGGCTGCTCGGCCTGCTCTGCGTTGCCCTCTTCGGCACCGCGCTGTGGGCTGGTTTCAGCGTGGCGGTCGCGATCTCGGTGTATGTCGTTCTCGGCGGCGGATGCGCCGCGGCATTGCTGATCTGGGGCGGTGCGAAGATCGAGGTGGCCGACGGCGAGCTGCGGGCCGGCCAGGCCGCGCTGCCGCTGCGCGAAGCCGGCGAGGTGGCACCGCTTGACGAGGCCCAGGCCAGGGCGATGCGCGGCCCGCGGGCGGATCCGGCTGCCTTTACAATCATCCGGCCCTACCTCAAACTCGCCGTCTATGTCGAGGTCAGCGGATCGGCCCAGGCGACGCCCTACTGGCTTGCCGCCAGGAGCCGACCTTGGCGGCGGTCCAGGCGTCGACCTCCGCCGCCGCCGGCGCCCTACTGGCTTGTCGCCACCAGGAACCCAGGCGCGCTAGCCGCCGCGATCGAGAGCTCGCGTCCCGTCGCCCGCACCGGCGATAGCTCCGTGGGATGATCGCAGCCGCGGGGTGATCACCGCACCTGCGTCAGACCGGAAAGTCGCCAGGAAGGGAAATCGGATGGCAGCCAAGCGCGCCGGCGGGAGCAGCCGGGTGGCCGGCATGGCCGCCGCGTTCGTCGCGGGGAGTGTCGCAAGGAAGGTCATTTCGTTCGGCTGGAAGCGGGTTACCGGCAAGGAGCCGCCTACCGATCCGCACGATCCTGGCGTCGCACTGAAGGAAGCGCTCGCCTGGTCAGCCGTCATGGGCGTCGGCATGGAGGCGGCACGCCTGCTCGCCAGCAGGGCCGTGGCCGCGCGGATGGGCGGCACCGATACCGAGGCCGCCGACCAGACCGCAGAATAGCTCTCCCTCCCTCCCCTGGCCGTTCAGTGCGCCCGCCCCCGGCAGACCGGCAGGCGCCAGGCTTCCCGGTCAGCCGGGTAACTGCGAATTCCCCGGCCGAACGGGGGCGCGAGTTGCCGGCCGGCCGATTACCGCCGGATGATCACGTTAGGGCAAAGCTTCCGCGTGCCCAGGCGGTTGCGGCTCCGGGCGTGCCTAGCTTGGAGCCGTGACCGCGAAGAACCGCTCCCGCCTGGCTTTCAAGATCGGCTATGCCGCGCGTCACCCGCGCCGGATCCTGCCGTACGCACGCCGTCGCGGGCGCGACGCGTGGCTCGGCCTGCGGGCGCGTGACCACGTCAGCTATTACCGCGCCGTGATGCGGTCCGACGCCTCGCGCAGTCACCAGGCCGCGGTGGGCAGCGAAACGCGGGAGTCCTGGCTGAAGATCGGCCAGCTGCAGTTCGACTATCTGCTCGGGCACGGGCTGAAGCCTGGCATGCGAATGCTCGAGATCGGCTGCGGCAACCTGCGGGCCGGCCGGCTGTTCATCGACTATCTGGACCCCGGGAATTACTACGGCGTCGACATCTCGCCCGACATCCTGCTGGCGGCGCAGGACACGATCACCGAATTCGGCCTGCAGGCAAAGCTGCCGTGCCTGACCCTGGTCCGGGACATGCGGTTCGCGTTCCTGCCCCCGGGGCAGTTCGACGTCGTACATGCGCACAGCGTGTTCTCGCATTCGCCCATCGAGGTGATCGGGGAATGCCTGGGCAGCATCGGCAGGGTCATGGCGCCCGGCGGTTTCTTCGACTTCACCTTCGACCGGACGACGGGCGAAGAGCATCAGGTGCTGCGCGAGGACTTCTACTACCGGACCGAGACGCTGGTGGCGCTCGCCGCCCGGCACGGCCTCACGGCGTGCTTCATGGATGACTGGGCGGATCTCGGCCATCCCCAGTCCAAGCTTCGCCTGACCCCGAGCGCCTGACCCGCCCCAGGCGCTCTCATGCCTAGGCGCAGGCCCTGGCCGGCCGACTGTGAACGACGTGGTTGGGACTCCGCTGCTGATACAGCGACAGCGAAGTCCCAACCACGCTAATGGAGTGACGCCGGTTGAACTAACGGGCCAGGGGACGGCGGCGACTGCGGCGCTGCGGCGCCAAAGATTTTCGGCTGCCAGGGCCGCATGCCCTTACCTCCGGGCAGCAATGGGGCAACACTTGGGGGGAGCCCGCAGGCCGGGGGTCGGCTGACTCCCGACCGGACGGCTGAGGCGGGCAAGGTCCCGAACCAAGGTTCCAGGAGGCGACTATGACCGAGCCGCGGGTTCTCGGCATCGTGCTGGCCGGCGGGGCCGGCAAGAGGCTGGCGCCGCTCACCGCCGACCGGGCCAAGCCGGCGGTACCGTTCGGCGGGCTCTACCGGCTGGTGGATTTCGCGCTGTCGAATCTGGTGAACGCCCGCTGCCTGCGGATCTGCGTGCTGACCCAGTACAAGAGCCACAGTCTCGACCGGCACATCACGACGACCTGGCGGATGAGCAGCCTGCTCGGCAACTACGTGACGCCGGTCCCGGCGCAGCAGCGACGGGGCCCGCACTGGTACACCGGCTCGGCAGACGCTATTTACCAGTCGCTCAACCTGATCTACGACGACCGGCCGGACATCGTGGTGGTCTTCGGGGCCGACCATGTCTACCGCATGGACCCCGGTCAGATGATCGAGCAGCACGTCGCGTCAGGCGCCGCCGCCACGGTGGCGGCGATCCCGGTGGCGCGGGCCGAGGCCACCGAGTTCGGCGTGATCGAGGTCGGCAAGGATGGGCGCACCGTCGAGGCTTTCCTGGAGAAGCCCGCGGATCCGCCCGCCCGTCCCGGCAAGCCGGACGAGGCGTTCGCGTCGATGGGCAATTACGTCTTCACCAGTGACGCGCTCGTCGAGGCGCTGCGGAAGGACGCCGTCAACGACGACAGCAGGCACGACATGGGCGGCGATATCATCCCGATGCTGGTCGGTGAGCGCAGCGTGCAGGCCTACGACTTCCAGACCAATAAGGTGCCGGGAGCGACCGAGCGCGACGCTGGCTACTGGCGCGACGTCGGGACGCTCGATTCCTACTTCGACGCGCACATGGACCTGTGCGCCGTCCACCCGGTGTTCAATCTGTACAACGACAAATGGCCGATCCTGACCAACGTGCCCTCGGTGCCGCCGGCCAAGTTCGTGCACAACACCGACGACCGGGTCGGCCGGGCGATCTCGAGCCTGGTCAGCAACGGCGTGATCGTCTCCGGCGGCCTAGTGCTCAAGTCCGTGCTCTGCCCGGGCGTGCGAGTGGACAGCTGGGCGACTGTGGAACGCTCGGTGATCCTGCACAACACGCGGATCAGCCGGCACGCCGTGGTCAAGAACGCGATCCTGGACAAGAACGTCGTCGTTCCCGAGGGGGTCCAGGTCGGAGTAGACAAGGAACATGACAGGGCCCGCGGATTCGTCGTCTCCGATGCCGGGGTCACCGTCGTCGGCAAGGGCCAGGTGGTGCCGGAGTGACCGCCAGCGGTGCCCGGGGCAAGCTTTCGGTGGCCCTGCTGACCAGGGAGTATCCGCCGGATGTCTACGGCGGGGCCGGAGTGCACGTCGAGTACCTGGCGCGTGAGCTCGGCGACCTGGTCAACCTGACTGTGCACTGCCAGGGCGCCGACCGGCCGGGAGCCGTCGCCCACCAGCCGTGGGACCGGCTGGCCGGAGCGAACCAGGCCCTGCAGACGATCTCCGTCGACCTGTCGATGGCGTCCGCCGCGGCCGCGGCGGACCTGGTTCACTCGCACACCTGGTACGCGAACATGGGCGGCCACCTGGCCTCGCTGCTGTCCGGCATCCCGCATGTCGCTACCGTGCACTCGCTGGAGCCGCTGCGGCCGTGGAAGGCCGAGCAGCTAGGCGGCGGCTACGCACTCTCGTCCTGGTGCGAGCGGACGGCGCTGGAGTCTGCCGCCGCTGTCATTGCAGTGTCCGAGGGAATGCGGGCTGACCTGCTGGGCTGCTATCCGGCCATCTCGGCCGACCGCGTCCGGGTCATCCGCAACGGGATCGACACCCGCGAGTACTCCCCAGACCCCGGCACCGATGTGCTGGAGCGCTACGGCGTGGACCCGGATCGTCCCCTGGTGGTCTTCGTGGGCCGCATCACCCGGCAGAAGGGGCTGCCCGTCCTGCTGCGGGCCGCCTCGCGGCTCGATCCCGAGACGCAGCTGGTCCTCTGCGCCGGCCAGCCAGACACCACGGAACTCGCCGCCGAGGTCACCGGCCTGGTGCAGGACCTGAGGGAAACCCGGTCCGGGGTGATCTGGCTGTCGGGCATGCTGGCCAAGCCCGAGGTGATCCAGCTGCTGACGCATGCCACCGCGTTTGTGTGCCCGTCACTCTACGAGCCGCTCGGCATCGTGAACCTGGAGGCCATGGGATGCGCCACCGCGGTGGTGGCCTCCAGGGTCGGCGGCATTCCCGAGGTGGTAGTGGACGGCCAGACCGGGACGCTAGTGCCGCCCGACGACCCGGCGGCGCTCGCCGAGGCGGTCAACGCGCTGGTCCGCGATCAGGACCAGGCGGCCGCGATGGGCAAGCGCGGGCGCGAGCGGGCCATCGCCGAGTTCGACTGGGCCAGCATCGCCGCCCAGACCGTCATGCTCTACGAGGAACTGACCCGGCCCTAGCGCCCGCGACCATAGTTTGAGACGCTCACGCGGGCGCTATCGCGCAGGAATTTCCTCGCGGCGGGGCGAAGATATTTGGGTATCTTGTGGCGGTATGACCTGACACAAGAGCCCAAGGAATGAACTTCCGGCTCATTTGGCTCATCTTGTTCACCTGTAACTATGGTCTCACTATGCGTGAGGCAGTTACGATGACCTGCGTGAATGGGAGCGGGGCAGCCGGGCGCGATGCCTCGGCTGGGCAGGTGGCTGGGCAGCAGGCAGCTGGCCGGCAGGTAGCTGCGGAAACCCTGGCGGGTAGTTCCGCGCTCCGGGAAGCCCTGAATGACCCCGGCACGGAAAGGGCTCTTTTGTCCCTTACCGCCGCGTTAACGTCCTGGTCCAGCCCGTACCCGCCGCCCGAGCTTCTGCGGGGATATGAGGAAGTCGTGAAAGGCTCGGCGAACCGCATCATCTCCATGGCGGAAAATCAGCAGGAGCACCGTCACTTCCTGGAAGAGACAACGATCACGGGCGCCAACCGACGGGCCTGGTGGGGTCTCTGGCTTGGCTTTGTCATCTCACTTGTCGTGCTTGGCCTGGGCACCCTCGTGATCTTGGAGGGCCACAGCTGGGCAGGCGCTTCCCTCATGGGCGTGGACGTGGTGGCACTTGCCGGGATATTCGTCTACGGCCGCCGGGAGCAGCGCAAGGAACGCGGGCGAAGAGACGACCAGGCACAGCCGCCTCCGGCGCTGCCTGGCCCGCGGCTGTCCCATTCGAGCTTACGGCGCCCTCGCCGTCCGCCCTTGGCGCAGCCCGGGCGGCATCCGGCCAGGCTGGCTCTCGGCCACTGGCGCAGCAGCCATTCCACGCTCTCGCCTCCCGCGAAACAACGTGGATGGGACTCCGCTGACGTTGTTAGCGCAGTGAGGTCCCATCCACGCTGTTTGCAGCGGGCCCTGGGCCGTTCGCAGCGGGCCTGCCAGGGCCCAGGGCGAGCCGGACCGGCGGATCAGGTGACTGAGCCGGCGGCGGCGCCGGTCGCCCGCTGCCCCCAGCGGGCGAGTTCGCCGTCAAGGTCGAGCGGCGCGATCATCTCGCCCCCGCGCAGTTCCCGCTCCCAGTCCTCGGCCGGGACCCGCCACATCACCTCGAACTCGATCCCGCTGGGGTCCTTGGCGTACAGGGACTTCGACACCCGGTGATCACTGGCGCCGACCAGCGCGCCCCGCTCGGCGAGCCTGTCCCGGGCCTCGGCAAGCTCGGCCAGCGTGCCCACCTCCCAGGCGAGGTGGTACAGCCCGAGCGACGGACTGCCCGGCAGGCTGGCGCCAGCGACCTCGAAAAGGCCCAGGTCGTGATCATTGTCCGATCCCGGCGCCCGGAGGAACGCGGCCCGCCCCGGGATCTCCATGCGCACCTCGAAGCCGAGCGTGGCCCGGTAGAAGTCAACGGTTCCGGCCAGGTCCCTGACGTAAAGGACGGCGTGATTCAGGCGGCGTACGGGCATCGGGCATCTCCTGAGACGGGGTTCCTGGTAGGGGAAATGCCAGGCAGGCCCATCTGATTCCCCGCCGCCGTTACGCCACGCCGGGGACGAGCCCGGTCCGCCGCGCCGCGGCGAACTCGTCGTCGACGAGCACCACCGGGATGCCGGCCGCGTCCAGCAGGGAAGCGGCGACCGAGGCGCGGTAACCGGCCTGGCAGTGCACCCACACCTGGCCGGCCGGAAGCTCGCCGAGCCGCGCGGCCAACTCGTGCAGCGGAATGTGGACGGCCCCGTCGAGATGGGACTGCGACCACTCACCGTCACGGCGCACGTCGAGCACGACAGAGCTGACGCCGCGGGACCGGTCCAGTCCGGCGAAGTTAGCGACGGGATACGCCCGCAGCGTCTCGCCCTCTGCCCATGCCGCCGCCCGCCCCGTGGCAGCCGCCGCGACCTTGTCGATCCCGATCCGGACGAGCTCGCGCTGCGCCGCCGCCACGTCCGCGGCGGTCGGTCCGATCAGCGTCAGCGGCGTGCCCCACGGGATGAGCCAGCCCAGGTACGTGGGAAAATTGTCGCCAAGCTCGAAGTTCAGCGAGCCGCGCAGGTGCCCGGCCGCGAACGCGGTCCGCGAGCGCAGGTCCACCACCCACTCCCCGGCATCGATACGTCGCCGCAGTTCGGCGGCGCCGGCCTGGCGCGGCGGGGTGAGATCAGGAGCCGGCGGCCCGGCCGCGTTGGCCGGGCCCATATGCGCGTAGTAGGCCGGGTAGGCGTCCAGCCCGGCCAGCATCGTCGCGACGAACTCGGCCTCGGGCAGTGTCAGGGCCGGGTTGACGTGCTTCTCGTCACCGATGGTCGACGCCAGGCCGCTCGCCTCCGTCGCGGAGCAGAAGCTGCCGAACCCGTGCGTCGGGCAGACCGACGCACCGTCCGGCAGGTCACGGGCGAGCCGCCGGGCGGAGCCATGCTGCGCCCTGGCCAGCTCGACCTTGTGCTCGGCGCCCAGCAGGTCGGTCCGCCCGGTCGAGCCGTTCAGCAGCGAGCCGCCGGTGAAAACCGTGACCGCCGTGCCGCCGCCGGTCAGCTCATACGACAGGTGGGTGAACGTGTGACCCGGCGTGGCCAGCGCGCGCAGCCGCATGGCGCCCACCTCGACGACGTCACCGTCGGTGACCGGCGTCCGGGTGAACGTCACCTGGTCGGCGGCGTTCACGTGATAGGCGGCACCGGTGGCGCGGGCGAGAGCGTAGCCCCCGGTGACGTAGTCGTTGTGGATGTGAGTCTCGAAGACGTCCGTGATCGTCACCCCGCGCGCCGCGGCGAGCTCCAGGACCCGGTCAAAGTCACGCTGCGGATCGATCACGAGCGCGGCGGAGCCGTCCGTGGCGAGATAGGAGCGATCGCCCAGTGACGGGGTTGCAATGGCCGTTATCTCGATCATTGATGCCGTCCTCCCCGCCTCAGGCTGCCAGCGCGATGCACCAGCAGAAATACTGATAACCCAGCTCAGACTAGCTGCCGATGGCCACCCGGACGCCGGTCAGGACGGCTCTGCGGGCGGGCCGGTGAAGACGCCGCGCGGCCGGATCGGCCGCTTGCGGGCGTACTCCTCCAGCGCGTGCGCCAGCCAGCCGGCGCTGCGGGCGACCGCGAACACCGCCTCCCCGGCGCCCCGGATCATCCCGGCGGCGTCGGCGAGGGCGGCGAGGGCGAAATCGATGTTCGGCTCGGGGAGCGCCCGGCGGCGGGCCTCGGCGAGCACCGCGTCGGCGACGGCCAGCCGCGGCGAGCCAGCAGCAAGGTCCCTGGTCAGCGCAAGAAGCAGAACGGATCGCGGGTCGCCGGTCTTATACACAAAGTGACCGAATCCGGGGATCCGCTCACCGCGCCTGAGCAGATCGCCGACCACGCGGGGCGCGTCGGCCGGGCCGCTGGCGGAGGCCAGCATCAGCTCGGCGCCGAGCGAGGCGCCGCCGTGCAGCGCGCCGCCGACCGCGCCGAGGCCGGTCGCCACCACCGCGTACGGATCCGCCCGGACCGAGGCGGCGACCCGGGCGGCCAGCGTGGACGCGGCGAGCTCGTGGTCGGCCAGCAGCACCAGGGCCGCCTGCAGCGTCGCGGTCAGGCGCGGCTGCTCCGGGCGCGGGCACAGCCTGGTCGCCAGCCGCGCCGCGATCGAGCCATCAGCCGCGCCGACGGAGTTCGCGACGTTAACCGAGCCGGCGGCACCGCCCAGGTCCGCGGCGTCTCCCGATCCGGCCCTGGTGCCGGAAGCCGCCGCCTCGCCCGGGCTCGCCGGGGGCAGGCAGTCGACCAGGCCGGCGATCAGGCCGCGCGCTGCCGCGATGACCGCCGGCGGGTCGAGCTGCAGGCGCAGCGGGTCGGTGGCCGCGAGGGCGGGCACGATCACCTGGAGCCGCTCCAGCGGCAGCGTGCCGGGCGGCAGCGCCGCCTGAGCGGCGGCGCCCACCGCGATGGCCTCGCTGGTAGCGCGCCAGGGCCCGGCCGGCTGAGCATCGTGGAACGAGCCCGTCCACAGGAAGCAGGCGACCTCCTCGAAGGTCCGGCTGGTCGCGAGCACGGTCGCTTCCTGGCCCCGGTACCAGAGCCGGTCACCGGCGATCTCGGTGAGCGCCGACTCGATGACCAGTTCGGTGGCGCCCGGTGCCCGGCGCGGCCGGCCTCGCCTGGCGAGGCTCTCTACCTCACCGGGATCGAACATGCTGGCCCGGCCGTCCTGGCTGGTCCGCCGGGTCAGGACTCCCCTGCTCACGTAGGAGTAGAGGCTGGCCTGCTTGATGCCGAGCCGCCGCGCGGCGTCGGCTGCCCCGATCCACTCCGTCACGCCGCTCCTCCACTCCGGGCCCGGCTCATTCTGGATTGATTTTAATCAACGTTGACTAAAACTGTCCACTAGTGATCGACTATGGCAGCAGAGTAGCGAGATGCCCTGACGGGGCTGCTGGCCGACCGGCGGGCCGGCCGGTCGGCCAGCCGGGACCCGGCGATCCAGGAGGCCAGGAATGCCGACGGTGCACTTCCTCGATGTCACCAACCGCGACGGCGTGCAGACCGCCAGGACGGGACTCTCCAAGTTCGGCAAGACGATGATCAACTTCTACCTGGCCAGGCTAGGCGTGGCGCAGTCGGAGATCGGCTTTCCGTTCCTCTTCCACGAGGTGCCCTATGTGCGGGCGAACCTTGCGCTGTCGGCGGCCGGGGCGTTCGGGCCGCTACGCCTGTCCGGCTGGTGCCGCGCCATCGCCGCCGACGTGGAGCGCTCGGCACCGCTCGGGCTGAGCCACTACAACCTGTCGATCTCCACCTCGGACCAGATGATCGAGCATAAGTTCCGCGGCAGGCTCGACCGCGCGGCGATCATCGCCGAGATGACGGCGGCCGTCGCCGCCGCGAAGCAGGCCGGCGCCCGCACCATCGGCGTCAACGCCGAGGACGGGTCCCGAACCGACGACGCGTTCCTGCGTGACTTCGCGCTCGCCGCCAGGGACGCCGGGGCCGACCGGGTGCGTTACTGCGACACGATCGGCGGAGACAGCCCGGAGCGGATCCGGGAGCGGTTCGCGAAGCTGGCCAGCGCGGTGTCCATCCCGGTGGAGACGCACTGCCACAACGACCTGGGCATGGCCGTGGCGAACTCGGTATCCGGCGCGCTCGGAGACCTCGACGCCGGTCAGGACGCCTGGGTCAACACCTGCGTGAACGGCATCGGCGAGCGATCAGGCAACGCCGACCTGCTGTCCTGCATCCTCGCCTTCCAGCACGGATTCGGGGTATCCGGCAAAGCCGAGATCGGCGATCCGATCGACTTGACGTGGGCACGGCGGTTCGCTTTCTGGGCGAGTTACGCCTTCGGCCAGCCGCTGCCGCAGAATCAGCCGGGCACCGGCCGCAACGCATTCGCGCACGAGTCGGGCATCCACGCCGACGGCGCGCTCAAGGACCGGCACAACTACGAGCTGTACGACGACGACACCCTCGGCCCGTTCCCGGCCGACTGGCATGCCACCCAGGGCAGGGTCGTGCTGACCGGGGAGTACGGCGGGCTGGCCGGGCTGCGGCACGTGCTGGACGGCCTCGGCATCGAGACGGGGAATGACGAGGACCTGGTGTTCAGGCTGGTGCAGCTCTGCGCGTCTGCGACCGGCAAGCCGCTCACCGACGACGAGCTTCGCCTGATCGCCGGCTACCCCCGGGAGCTGTCGCTGCTCTACCCGGGACTGCTCAGCTGACCTCAAAGGGCCTGGGCGCAAGGGCCATGCCTGCCGGGCCTGCTCAGATGACCGGCGCTGGGCTGAGCGTCAGTATCCGGCTGCCAGCAGCGTCCTGCCGCCGGCGCGACGGCGCGGGCGTCAGCCGCCGAGCTGCTTGCGACCGCGGGCCCGGCGCACCCGGCGGCGCTGGGACGGGTCGAGCATGGCCCACAGGATGGCCGGTATGGCGACGGCCGCGACGATCACGCCGATAGCCAGCCAGGGGCTGATGATGAACAGGATGAGCCCGATGATGACACCGGC
>JBEKFH010000075.1:0-14582 GCA_050013415.1 Streptosporangiaceae bacterium
AACGTGATCCGCGGACGGGCGGCAGCGACCTGGGCCGCCCCGGCGGCCGCGCTGGCCCCAGTCACCAGCGCAGGCCACAAGGCGGCCGCCATGACCGTGGCAGCCACCACGGCTATGTAGCGCCTGATCGCCCCCCGCTTGCCGGCCTGGGCTGCATGCCGCGTCATGACCCCTCCCGGGTGCTGCTGCACCCGCCGCCATGCTAGCCGCTGACCAGGCTGGCGAGCCGGTCTGCGTTCTCATTGATGGTGTTCTGCATTTCCTGGCAGCCGATGAGGCGGACGAGGCTACGGCTGGTGCAGGTCCTGAGCCGGCGCCATGCTGTCATACTCTTCGGGCCCGCTGGCGGAGCCGCCGAAGCCGCGCAGGTCCGCCGTCCGCTTACTCCTGAGATGGCCTTTCGGCGATGACCGGGTCACCGACGCGGATGAGGCCGGGCAGGACCGTCGTCCCGTAAACGCCGGCGCACGCCCCCCGGGCAGAGCCGATGACCTTGAGCAGGCGCGAATCGGGCAGTCCGGTGGCTGGATTTACGTTGACGATGACGCATCGCGAGTCCCTGCGGTCGATCCGCACGACCGCAGCCCCGATCCGGACGGCGGACCCGACCCAGTCATCCTCCTCGAACGGGGCGCCCGAATCGAGCGTCACGACGATGTTCGGCCGGAACCGGACCGCGGTGCCGGGCACCCGGGCGAGCGCGCACAGGGCTGAGGCAGTCGAGTCGCTGATGACCGAGACCGGCATCGCGTCGAACGCGCCGCGGCCGAGCCGCATGACCCGCAGGCCCGTGCCCAGTTCCGCGGCCAGCCGGGGATCGGTCACGTCGTAGAGGCCGCCAGCCGGCGTCCTCACCAGGACCCGCGAGCTGTCCGGGCGGTCGGGTTCGCTCAGCCGCGTGACGTAGTTGGACATCTGCGGGAACTCGCGGATCGTGTGCCACGGGAACCCGCTGCCGCCGGAGTCCGCGCGCACGAACGCCCACCGGCGATCCCCGGCCAGGCCGGCCCACGAAATGTCCGTGCTGGCGAGAGCCTCTCCCGCCATCGATTTCACCGGGTAACGCCACAGCCCGCTCACGATTCCCGCCCGCGCATGACCGCGGCCGCCCGGGCGTCCTTCCACCGTTCGCCTCCCCTCGGAGGCGCCCTTTGCGGAGACCGCGCCCGAGCGTGGCGGGCAAGGCCCGTCGCAGCGCCTCTCGGGCGGTATCTGGAGGATATGATCTCGTGCCTGCCGGACAAAGGCCGGGACAGGCGCGAGACAAACCTCGCAACCTCCTGATGGATCTAGACGTCGATGATGTATACGTCTGCGCCGGCGGCGTCTAGCAACCGGGCAATGTCGTCGTGGTCGCCGGTCGCTACGTCCGCGTGCAGCCGCGCTGCAGCGTCCGCCACGACCGCGTCCACGACATCGCTGACACCGGCGCGGCCCAGCAAGCGGCCCGCGGCATGCGCGGCCTCCCCGGTCAGGGCCGTGACCTCGCAGCCGCGCAGCAGCCGCCGCAGCTGAACCTGCGCCGCCGACCGGCTCACCTGCGCCACTACCGGCGCCGGGACCACCGGCACGATCCCGGTGTCCAGCCGGACCCGGTGCTCCGCCCACACCGCCCGCACATTCCGGTCCGCCGCAACCAGAACACCCGCGTCATAAACAACCGGCCTCATGCCGGCTTACGCTCAGCCTGGCCGCCGCTTATCCGCCGCCGGGCAGCCGCGAGTTCCTGATCGGTGAGCGGACCCTGCTCGGCCTCCCACTCCGCCACCGCCGCCAGCCCGTCCCGCACCAGCAGGACCCGGCGCGCCGCCGCCGTCATCCACGCCGACACGCTCACCCCCTCCGCCGCCGCCGCAGCCACCACCCGCGCATGCACCTCAGGATCCACGGTGATAGCGAGCTTCGGAGACGGGTTCCCGCGCGGCATGCGGCAAACTATACCACCACAGTAGGACCATCTCCAGCCAACCCTGGCCGGGGACTACCTGTTCGCCCAACCTGCCACTTACCCGCGGCTCCCCGCGGTGCTTATTGTCCGGAATCCTTGCGGCTTTCGCGCCGGGAATTACGTGCCGGCCCTTGGGCAGAATAGATGGGGTGACCAGTGCTGACCTTCTGACCGAAGCGGTCGCTGAGCTGTACTCGTGCGACCCGGGCGAGTTCGTCGAGCGCCGCGGCGTCCTGGCGGCCCGGGCACGCGCGGCAGGCGATGCGCCGGCGGCGAAGCGGATCGCCGGTCTGCGGAAGCCGACCCGGTCAGCCTGGGTGCTCAACCAGCTGGCCCGCTCCGCGCCCGACGCGGCCACCGAGGTGGCGGGGCTCGGCGAGGAGCTTCGCGCCGCGCAGCGGTCCCTGGACGGCGCTGCTCTCCGGGAGCTGTCGCTGCGGCGGCGGCAGCTGATCGACGCGCTGGCCCGTCAGGCGTTCACGGTCTCCGGGGAGGACGCGCCATCTCCGGCGCTGCGCGATGAGGTGACCGCCACCCTGGGCGCCGCGCTGGCCGACCCTCAGGTTGCCGAGCTGTTGCAGGCCGGAGCCCTGGAGCGGGCGGCCCACCGGGACGGCTTCGGCCCGGAGCCGGCTGTCCCGGCGCTGGCGCTGCTGCCGTCATCCCCGGGCAGGGCACGGGCACCGGCGCCGAAGCGCCCCGTTGCTGCCCCGGCCCGGGCCGCGGCGCAGAACGCGGCTGCTGCCCCGGCGCGGGCCGCGGCGAAAGGCGCGGCTGCCGACCCGGCCCGGGCCGCTGCGACGGTGACCGCGCTGGCGGACGTCCGGGACAAGGCCGAGCGGGAGCGCCGCGGCCAGGCCATCGCGGCGGCCGAGCAGGCTGCGGCCGAGGCCGACGAGGCTGCCGACGCCGCGGACCGGGCCGAGCGGGAGCAGGAAAGCGCCGTCCGCGTGATCGAAGCGCAACTCACCCAGGCGCGCGAGCGCCTCGCCGGCGCCCGGGTCCAGGCGCGCCGGGCCAGAGCCGGGCAGCGCCGTGCCGGCCAGGCGCTCGACCGGCTGCGAGAACATCCGCCTTAAGCAGGGATTTCGTGAAGGTGCTGTCGTGGTCGCGCTGCGGATGGTGGCGCACAACGACAGCGCCGACGTAGTTCTGCGGACCTCGTCCGCCGGAGTGGCCCGGCTGGTCCGGGCGGCACTTGGAGCAGTCAGGCGGTACTTGCAACAGTCAGGCGGCGTCGATGCTGGCGGTGAAGCCGAGAAGAGCCTTCGCGAGTTCGCCGGGGGCTTCCATGGCGGGGTAGTGACCGACGCCGTGGAGTGTCACGGAGCTGACGTGGCCTGGCGCGGCCTGGGTCATGGTGGCGGCGGTAAAGGGGCCTGCGCCGGCGCCGACGGCGAGGACGGGCACCGTTAGCCGGGGCGCCTGGGCGAGGGCCTTGATGGCGGGGCCTTCGCGCAGCATGGACTGGTAGAGGCCGGCTGCTCCGCGCCAGCCGCCGGGGCGGGAGTAGGTGCGGGCGAACTCATCGATGTCGGCGTCGGTGATCGCTCCAGGGGTCGCGCTCATGGCCGGGAACGCGAACTGCCCGAGGAACTCGCGCTCGCGGCCGGCCAGCAGCATCTCGGGGATGCCGGGCGCGGCGAGGACGCCGATGTGCCAGCTGCCCCCGTGGGTGACGTCGGCGAGCGTTTCCAGGCCGAACCCGGGCAGGCCCATCTCGATGGCGGTGAGGCTGAGCACGTCGCGGGGACGGGTGACCGCGAGGCGGAAGACCGTCGCCCCGCTGATGTCCTGCCCGGTCAGGTGGACCGGCCCGGCACCGAGCTGCCCGATGAGCTGGTGCAGGTCCTGAGCCGACGCCGCGCTGTCATACTCGCCCGGCCCGGTGGCGGAGTCGCCGAAGCCGCGCAGGTCGGCGGCGAAGACGCGGTGGCTGGCCGCGAGCAGCGGGATGAGCGTGCGGAAGGCCCACCAGGTTTCGGGAAAGCCGTGGACCAGCAGGACCGGCGATCCGCTGGTCCCCGCCGCGACGTAGTGCAGCCTGGTCCCGTTGACCTCCGCATGGTGGTGCGTGATCCCCGGCAGGGCGGGGCCAGCGGGCGTGACGTCCATGCCTTCGCCATGCATTCCTTCTCCTGTCTTAGACAACCTGGATGTCACTGACTCTAGCCAACCTGGTTGTCATTGTCCAGACGGTGCCGTAGCCTGCTGCCATGCCCCGCTCCGGCGCCGACCTCGCCCTGCTCCTGCTCGCAGGCTTCCGCTCGCTGGCCGGCGCCGCGACAGCCGAGCTGGCCCGCCGCGGCTACGCCGACGTGCGTCCCGTCCACGACTTCGCCATGCGGGCCATCGCCGCCGGCGCCGGCAACGCCTCCGAGCTCGGCCGCCGCCTGTCCGTCTCCAAGCAGGCAGCCGCGAAAACCGTCGCGGTCCTGCAGGACCGCGGATACGTGACCCGCGGCGCCGACCCCCGCCACGCCCGCCGCATGCTCCTCCAGGTCACCCCGCTCGGCTTCGAGGTGCTGCGCACCGGCGAAGCGATCTTCGACGAGCTGCGCGATCACTGGAAACGGCAGATCGGTCCCGCCGAGCTCGAGAACCTTGAGACGTACCTGACAGCGCTGGCCGGCACCCCGCCCGCGCGCTTCGACACACCCGGCTGGATGTCGCGAGACCTCGGCCAACCGACCTAGCTGAGCTGAGAGACCGCCTGCTGGTGACCCGGTGACCGGGATGTGCTGTGCTGGTGACATGACCAGTGAACCCGCCAGTGAGTTCAACGCGCTGCCGGCGGACTGGGCGTCCGACCAGGACCTGCTGGCCGGCCTGACGGTGGATGACGACGACGAGCACGACGATCCGGTCCTGCGGTTGCCCGACGGCCGGACCGTCGATACCTGGCGCGAGGACTACCCCTACCACGAGCGGATGCCGCGGCATCAGTACGAGCATGAGAAGCGCCCGCTGCAGATCGAGCTCGTCAAGCTGCAGAACTGGGTGAAGGCCACCGGGCAGCGCCTCGTGATCGTGTTCGAGGGCCGCGACGCGGCCGGCAAGGGCGGGACCATCAAGCGGTTCACCGAGCACCTGAATCCCCGCGGCGCGCAGGTGGTAGCGCTGGCGAAGCCGAGCCAGCGGGAACGGACCCAGTGGTACCTGCAGCGCTACGTGCCGCACCTGCCTGCCGCCGGGGAGATCGTCATGTTCGACCGGTCCTGGTACAACCGCGCGGGGGTGGAGCGGGTGATGGGCTTTTGCACGCAGGCCGAATACGAGGAGTTCCTGCGGGAGGCACCGGAGTTCGAGCACATGCTGATCCGCTCCGGGCTGGACCTGACGAAGTTCTGGTTCTCGGTGACGCGCGCCGAGCAGCGCACCCGGTTCATCATCCGCCGGGTCGACCCGGTTCGCCAGTGGAAGCTGAGCCCGATGGACATCGAGTCGCTGGACAAGTGGGAGGCGTACACCGAGGCAAAGGAAGCGATGTTCTTCTACACCGACACGGACGAGGCCCCCTGGACGGTGGTCAAGAGCAACGACAAGAAGCGCGCCAGGCTCGAGGCGATAAAGCACGTGCTGGCAAAGACCGACTATGACGGCAAGGACGAGGACGTCATCGGCAAGCCGGACCGGGCCATCATCGGGCCGCCCTCTGTCCTATCTGAGCACAACCCGGACCGCGTATATCCCGAGCTGTAAGCCGGTCGCCGCGCCAGATTGCCTGGCGGTGCCTGCGCGCCGCGGCCGGGCAGGCCGTTCCAGGCCCGCGGGCCGCCCGCCCGCAGCCGGTCGCCGCGGCGCTGTCGGCCGGCGGTGGCGGGTGCCGGGCCCGGGGGCCCGCGCCAGCCAACTTCATGAAAAAAGTGAAACATCCTCGCTGACGGCTCCGATGAGCCCGCGCTGATCAATCCGGCCGCGTCCTATTCGTGGCCCGAGGTCGACCTGGCCGAGCTGTGCTGCCCGCCCCGGCCGCCGGCTTCGGAGCGGTTCTTCGCCGTGTACGAGGAGATCGCCCGCCCGTTTGACGGCCGACGGGACCAGGGCAGCTGCTGCGCATCTGGGACCTGTTCAGCGTGGTCGAGCACGGCCTCGGCACGTGGAGCGCCGCGGATATTATCCGCGCACTCATCGCACCATTCCGTTACAACACCGCGAGCCGCGGCGGCACGGCTCGCGCCAGCCTGCGGAGAGGTCGTCCTGGAGGCCGGCGCGGAGCGTGCGGCGGCTATTCCCGTTCCTGATCGGGGGCCTGGTCCGGCCAGACGCCGATGTGGTCGGGCTCCTCCTGAAATTCGACCCGCTTCCGCATGCCGAGTCGCCTGGTCATCTCGCGCGGGAGCTGAACCCGGCCCGCCCGGTCCAGGGTCGCGTACTCGCGTGCGTGCAGTGTGGTCGTGCCCCGCTCGTCGGTGGCCGAGTGGCGTATCGTCTCGCTGCTCGTCTTGCCGTCCCTGATCGCGATCGTGCGGCGAACCTGCGACGACACGGCCGGGTCGTGAGTGACCACCAGCACCGTGACTCCGAGCTCGGTGTTGGCGGTCTGCAAGGCGGAGAACACGTCCCGGGCGGTCGAGGAGTCCAGCTCGCCGGTGGGCTCGTCGGCGAGCAGCACCTTCGGCTGGCTGGCAAGCGCCGTGGCGATGGCGGCGCGCTGCTGCTCACCGCCGGACATGCGGTCCGGAGTCCGGTCGGCGCAGTGCGCGATGCCGAAGGTGTCGAGCAGCAAACCGGCGCGCCGCAGTCGTTGCCGTCGACCGCGCAACGTCAGCCGCATCGGCAGCAGCACGTTCTGCCGGGCGGTCATGTAGGGCAGCAGGTTCCGCGACGTCTGCTGCCAGATGAAGCCGACGACGCTCCGCCGGTAGGCCAGCCGCTCTCGGGCGGTCATCGTGCTCAGGTCGCGGCCAGCCACCCACACCGTCCCCGCCGTCGGCGTGTCCAGCCCGGCGAGGATGTTCATCAGCGTGGACTTGCCGCTGCCCGCCGCCCCGACGAGCGCGGTCAGCTCCCCCTCGGCGATCTGCAGATCCAGCCCTTGCAGCGCCTGTACCTCGATGCCCTCACCGGAGTAGATCCGGACCAGCCGGTCACAGACGATCATCCCGTCCGCACCGGTGGGTGGCTGGTCCTGCGGGATACGTGCAGCAGGCTCGGTCATGTGCCTGGGCCTCCTTCAGTCAGCGATCCGCAGCGCCCTGGCGCTGCCGCGGTGGTAGGTGATGACGGCCTGAACGGCCAGCACGAGCAGCGCGGCCAGCACCAGCCCGGCAGCGGAAGCGACCAGCGGCAATACGGCGGGCGTCACCACGATGGCCGACCCGGTCCCGCTCAACGTCGCCAGGTTCAGCGATGGCCCGACCAGCGGCGCAAGCAGCCAGGCACACGCGACGCCGCCGATGGCGGCGGCCACGACCGGGGGCAGTGCCTCGGCCGCCAGTAGCAGATGGGCCTGCCAGCGCCGCAGCCCCATCGTCGCCAGGCGCGCCAGCGTCATCTCGCGGGTCTGGGCGGTGAGCAGCAGCGACAGCAGCAGGACCAGCACGCCGAAGCCGGCCGCGGCAGCCATTCCCTGGGTCAAGGCCGTCCGCGTCACCTGTAGTACCGGTGCCGAGGTCAGCGCGGTGACAGCCGCCGAGCGCAATGTCACCACCCCGCCCGGCAGGGCGCGGCGGACCACGGCGGTCAGCCGCGCCGCATCCAGCCCTGGCCCGGCGACCAGCATGAGATCTGGCGGGGGCGGGCGGGGTCCGAGCGCCCGCAATGGCATCACCGCGACAGCGTTGTCAGCGACGCCGGGGACGCCGCTGATCCGTCCCGCCAGCTGGATCGTGAGGGAACTGGTCCCCACGGTGAGGCCGACCGGAGCGATGCCGGCAAGACGGGCGGCGGCGGGGGTCGCGACCGCGGGCACGATCGACGCCGTCTGGCCGTGCCTGGCGTTCCCCGACAGCGCGGCCAGCGGGAATCGCGAGCCGGGTGCCTGGCCGATCACGGCCGCGTACCTGGCCGGGTCGACGAACACCGCGGATAGCTCGAAGCCGGAGGGCAGCGACACCGCGTCGACCACCGCGGTGGCGGTGGAGACGACGCCTGGCACCGAAGAGATCTGGCGCTGCAGTGCTGGGGTAATGACCTGATCGGGCTGGGCCGAGATGATCGCGTCGGCGCCCACTTGCTGCCAGGATGCGGCCACCTGGCTACGGGCTACCGAGGTGCTGATCATGTCCGGGAACGCCACCATGGCCAGCACCAGAACCAGGGCGAACGACGGCAGGACGGTGCCGGGCGGGGTACGGGTGGCCCGCGTCAGGCCAACGAACGCGACCACCCCGCGCGACAGGCCCGCGATCCGGGCCAGCTCGCGGGCGAGGGGAGGGTAGCCGCGCAGCACGACGACGGCCACGGGGATCGCGACGAGCACCGGCGCCGCGCTTGCGTACACGCCGCTGTTCCCTGAGGTCAGGCCCTGGTTGCGGAGCACGACCAGGCCGCCGATGGCCACGGCGACCAGCGTCGTCTCGATGACGATCCGCCGGGCTGCGGGCTGACGGCCGCCTGCCGGGCGCCCTGGCCTGCCGGTGGCCGGCGCCGCCACGCGCCGCGGGATCACGCTGATCAGGACCGGGCCGACTAGCGTCACGGCGACCGTGATGCCAGCCAGCCACCAGCTCACCGCGTCGTCGTCGCCGGGAGTGAGAACGATGGCGAGCACCGCGGCCGCGGCCCCGGCGACCGCGGCGATGACCACGCTGGAGCGGAGCACCAGCCACCCGAGCTGGTACAGCGCCACGCCCCGGGCCCGCCTGAGCGTGAACTCCGCGGTGCGGCGCTGCGCCACCAGCCGGGCGCCGAGCAGCACCACCACCGCGCCCAGCACGGCCAGGCTGACATACAGCAGCTCGAGCGCGGGAGCGGCGGCGTTTTCCCCGGCGGTGAACGGCGACAGGATCGAGGGAACCTGGGAGGTGATCGTCGCCGTGACCGAGTTCCCGGAAGCCCTCACCGTTAGCCCGGAGGCGGTCATGCTGCCGAGGCCCGCCTCCAGCCCGCCCACCTGGCCCGCGGTGAGCCGACCGAGCGCGACCGGACACCACCAGGTCGCGCTCATGGGGGGATTAAGACTGATTTCGATCGGCGTGAGCCCTCCTGGGCCGATGAACAGCCCACCGGTCCAGGACGACGGCCCAGCCGACGTGGCGGGCGTCAGCAGCGGCCTGGCCGCCAGGCGATCCGCGCTCCAGAAGGCCGAAGCTGGGAGCACCGGCTGGATGATCCCCGTGACGATCAGTGGCACCGGCCCCGCCTTCAGCCGGCTGCCGATCCGCAGGCCGAACCTGGCCGCGGTGGCGGTGGTCACCGCGGCCTGCACCACCCTGGCCGAGCCGCCGGCCGGAAGCCGCCCGGCCACGACGTGGCTGTAGCGGGCCAGCGCCGTGCGGTAGGTCATCTGAAACTGCGGCGGGCCTTGTCCGGCGATCCGGGCCGCCCCGGTGACCTGTATGTAGCCCGTCGTCAGGCTCGACCATGCGGGCGGCTTGCTGGCTACCGGCACGCCGCTCGCGGCCAGCCGCGAGCGCAAGGAGGCACTGGCCGCGGCGACATCGGTCGCCTGAACCTGGAGGGCCTCGCTGGTCACCGGGGATACCATGACCGCCGTCATGGTGACGGCGCGGTCGCCGGCCGGCGAAGCCGCGATCACGCGCTGCAGAGCCTCGTTGCGCAACCCGGCGCTCTCCCGCGGGATCGCCAGGCTGGCCAGCACGGAGGCGAACACCAGCATGCCGAACGCGATGCTGGCGGCGGCCCCGGTGCCGGTCAGCGTCACCCAGCCGGTGCGCAGCCGCAGCTGCAGCGGTCTCATCCGGCCTCCGCTCGCAACTGCGCCGCTGGGTCTGGTCGGCGCAGAACCGACAGGGCAGCGGCGGCGACCGGCCCGGCCGCGGTCACCAGGGCCAGCGCAACGGCCGGGCCCAGCGGCAGTATCACCAGGGCTGACGGCACCGGCGCCGCTGCATCCGTGGTCAGGGTGATCGCGGGCACCAGCAGCCAGGCCAGGCCGATCCCGGCCAGCAGGCCCGCGGCCGCAGCCGGAATGCTGAGCGCACACTGCTCCAGGCACAGCTGACCGGCCTGCGCGTTTTTCCCCACCCCCAGCGCGGCGAACACCGCGCTCTGCGTCCGCCGCGAGCGCAGGCTGCCCGCGACGCTGACCGAGAACCCGAGCACGCCGAGCAGCACCGCCGCTAGCCCGATGGCCAGCATGGCCTGCCGGGGGGCCTTCAGCAGCGAGTTGTTGAGCAGATCCGCCTGATGGCCGGCCCGGTCGGTGACGGACACGCCGAGACCGGCCGGCAAGCGCGGTACCCGGCCGGCAGCGGTGCGCAGCCACCAGCGCGTCACCGGCAATGGCTGCACCTGGTTGGCGACGAGGACGTCGTTGATCTGCGCGAGATTGGCGATCAGCGCCCGGTTCTGCCCGAAGACGGTCGGGAACCTGGCCACCGACGCCACGATCCGGACCATGACCCGGAACCCGCTGAGCGAAACCGAGACGGTCGACCCGACGCCGAGCCGGTTGGCCGCCAGGTAACCGGCGGTGGCGATGGCCGGGACGACCTGGTACGGCGACGACGGCACCGTGAGCGCGACCTGCCCGAAGGCGATCCCGGGAGCTAGGTCGACGTCGTCCATGACCGTCAGCGACGGAGCATGTCCGGTGCTGAAGGCCAGCCGCCATGCGCCCCGGGCGACGCCCTGCCAGCCCAGGACCTCGGGCGGGGCCCCGTCCGATGGCGGCGTCGCCTCGAACGCGCCGGGCGGGCCGGTGGGCACAAAGGGTGACAATCCGATGCCCTGCCATGCCGCCATCGCGTTACCGTCACCGAACGGCCTGCCGAACGGGCCGCTGGTCGTCCTGGCCACCGCGAGGGACTCGATGCTGAGGCCGGCGGTCGGGGCCGACGTTGGGTGCGCCGGGTGGTACGGCGGCAGGGTATAGGCCAGCGTGAGCCCGATCACCCGCAGCGGGTAGCTGGCCTGCCGCGGACCTGGCAGCATGAAGACCAGGGCGCGCGGTCGGCCGTCGGCGGGCAGGCTCCCGCCGGGTAGCTCGTAGGTGGCGCCGCTGGCATCCTGGACCCAGGCCGCGACGGTGGCTGAGCCAAGATCCCTCCGTACCGCGGCCGCACTGCCCTCCGGGCCTGGCCCGAGGGCCGCACGGATCTCCAGCCGGCCCGGCTGGCCGGGCAGCGCCAGCCCCGGCAGCCGCCGGGTGATGCGCCGCCACAGCGCGCTCAGCGGAAGCGGCGACAGGTCGGGGCGGAGCAGGATCGTCTTACCCGCCGTGCTCGCATCGAGCGCGATCAGCTGGCTCCCGTGGCCGATGCCGGCGACGCTGGCCGCCGTCCCGGCGGTGACACCCGGTGCCCCGGTGATCGCCCCGCCCGCGGCCAGCGGCAGCCCGCCCGCGGAGTCCACTCGCACATCCGAGCCCACCGCGAAGGCGGCCTGGTCCGCGGCCGACTGCCGCCAGCTCGCGTACCCAGCCAGCGCCAGCGTGGAGGTAGCCGTGGCGACGACGACGAGCAGAGCCGGCCCTGCCTGGCGGATCGGCCGCCTGGCGATCTGCCAGCTCACCATGGCGGCGGCCAGCCACCGCTCGCGGTCGGTCGCCTTATCGGCCACCCTGGCCAGCAGCGGCAGCCCGCGGAGCGGGATGAGCGCCGCCCCGGCCAACGCGAGGGCGGGGGCCACGGCCACCACGGGATCGATCCCGAGCGATCCCGTTGCCGGATGCGCGACCGCCGAATAGCCGCGCAGTTCCCACACCGAGATCGCGGCGAGCGCCAGCACGGCCAGATCGCCGCCCGCCCAGGCGATCCCCGCGAGCCGGGCCTGCCGGCTCCGGCGGAGCCTAGCCACACCGGGGCTCGGGGCGTGCAACGCCGGCCAGGTCATCACCGCGGCGCACAGCACCAGCAGGGATACGGCCGACAGCCAGGCCAGCGGGGTGATGCCGCGGCCCGGATAGTCAGCCAGGTGCAGGTTGCCCAGGCCAGCCAGCACGCCGGCCAGGCGGGTGCCCGAGAGCACGCCCGCTAGGCCGGCCGCGGCGCCGAGCAGCACCGCCTCGGCCAGCGCGGGCCGCGTCACCTGCCACCTGGTGGTGCCACGCGCCCTCAGCAGCGCGGACTCTTCCTCGCGCAGACTGGCCAGCAGCCGTGCGGCCAGCGCCAGTGCCGCCCCGGCGACCAGCAGCAACTGCAGCGCGGCGATCGTGAACAGCGACCGGGCCAGCACGATGGTGCTGGCTATGCCGGCCAGGATCTGCGGCAGGCCCGAGGTCACCTGCAGCCCTTCCGGGAGGATCACGGTCAGCCGCGAGACCGCCTGGCGGGTGCTCGCGGCGAGCGCGCTGATGTTCCCGCGGGCCATCGCCGACGCCTGCGGAAGCACCATCCACGAGGCCTGGCTCGCGGCGAGCGCCCCGCCGAACCCGGCCGGGTTCACCACCGCGGGGCCGTAGCTGACGGTGGTAGCCCCCTGGCTCACCCCTGCGTTGCTGATGGAGTAATGCCGGACGCTGATCCCTGAGCTGGGCAGCAGGTCCACCGCCCAGTACAGCGACGCCGGGTTCCTGGGCCGGAACAGCCCGGTGACCTGCAGCGAGGTCGGCGCCCCGCCCGACTGAGGCGTGCCCGTCAGCACCGAGCCGACTGTCAGATGCAGCTGGCTGGCCGCAGCGGCCGGCAGTGCTACGGGCAGCGGACCGCCGTGGTGCGGCGGACCTGGCCATTCCCCGGCGGTCAGCGTCACCTGGGCGCTGATCCCTTCCAGCGACGCGGGCTGGATCTGCACGGTTTGCGTGCTGGTGGCCGACGACGGAAGCTGGATCGGGTCCGCCCACAGCGCGCTTTCCATCTGGAAACCGACCCCCGGCCAGGCCTTGCGCAGCGTGGCCTGGATCAGCCGCGAGTCGGCCGCGGCCTGCCCGGTGTCCGCCACGCCGCTGAGTCTCATGATCCGGCCCTGCGGGGCAGCGAGGATGCTCCGCGCACCCGACGGGATCACCGCGACCGCGAAGGTCCAGAGCACGGCGGCGAGCCCGGTGGTTACCAGGACCGTGCCCGCGACGCAGGCCAGGAGCAGCCACGAGGACCTGGCCCGGCGGCCGAGGAAGGTCGTCCCCAGCCCGCCCATAGATCGCTCCTATCCGCCCTCGGCGCTGGCGACGGATCCGTCCTCCAGCGAGATGACCTTGTCGGCCAGGTCGATTAGCGCCTCGTCGTGGGTGGCGACCAGAGCGGTGATCCCTTCGGAACGCACGACGCTGAGCAGCAGTTCCATGATCTGCCGGCCGGTCTCCAGGTCGAGCTGGCTGGTCGGCTCGTCCGCGATCAGCACGCCCGGCCGGCCGGCCAGCGCGCGGGCGATGGCCACCCGCTGCTGCTGACCGCCGGAAAGCTCATCCGGGCGGTGCGCGGCATGGCCGGACAGCCCGGTCAGCGCCAGCATGGCCGCGACCCGTTCCCGGCGCTCGCTGGGCCGCACGCCCGCGATACGCAGCGGAATCCCGACGTTCTCCGCCGCGGACAGCATCGGCACGAGCCCGAAGGACTGGAAGATGAAGGCGACCCGGTCCCGCCGCAGTGCCAGCCGCTCCCGCTCGGTCATCCGGTTGACCTCGCGGCCGTCCACCCATACCCGGCCCGCCGTCGGGTCGTCCAGGCCACCGATGATGTTCAGCAACGTGGTCTTCCCAGACCCGGATCGCCCGCGCAACGCAACGAGCTGACCACGGTCCACCGTCAACGAGACCCCGCGCAGAGCATGAACGGCCGTGTGCCCGCCGCCGAAGGTCCGGCAGATACCGTCCGCCGCCACCATGACCCGTGTCGGCTGACCGGCGTTATCTGTGCCGAGCGCCGGCTGTGCGTGGCCGGAGTTCATTCCGATCCTTGCTGGAGTTGGCTACCTGCCGGTCAGCGGCCGGTCGGCGCGGGCTGGCGCCGACCGGGCTAGGACCATGCTCATGCCTTAGATAGCGAGAATGCTAGAACGGATGCCGGATCGTTACTGCGCGGGGAGTGCCGGCGGCCGCTGTCGTGTCCGGCCCCTATGCTCCGATGCGTGGCCCGACAGTAGGCCCGATTCGCCGGGTCGGCTCACAAGCCGTCTCGCACCGCGATACGGATGATCGGCCCGTTTCCTTCGAGCAGGCCCGGTGCAGGAGCGCGATATCCGTTTCGGTGCCAATCGTTGCGTGACACCTCAACCATGGGTGGTTCTCGGATGTAAAGGGCAGGAGCGGACGGATTTTGTCCCCTTCACGACAGGCCGCCGCGCGCGGACCGAGAGCACTTCGGAGGCGGAGTAAATCGTGTCGCCCTCGAATACCGGATCGGCGGGGCGATCGAAGAATAAGAACTGAGCGCCGGGCCCGGCCCGCTCAGGGCCTGGCACCGGCAATAGACCGCGCCGGATCACGCAGGCCGGATCTGGGGCATTGCCGCCGCGAAGTTCCCCGAGGCCACCCAGATCGTGGACCTCTGCCACGCCCGCGAGCACCTCCACGACCTCGCCCGCAGCATGGAGTTCATGCTGCGGGACCGCAAGGACGAACGGCTCGCCG
>JBEKFH010000076.1:0-14408 GCA_050013415.1 Streptosporangiaceae bacterium
CGCCGGACGCTGGAGGCGTTACGGTTGACGCGCCGGGCAAGTTCGGCTTTGGATATGCCAAGGTCAACCCTGAGCGAGTCGAGATCCCGGATCACCGCGTCGGTCTGGGCCAGCTCGCGTGCGGTCCGCTCATACGCCAGGCGGTACTCCGGTCCTCCAGTCGGCGTGCCCGGCGAACGCTGCCTGTCTTGACCTCAGGCCTTGGGGGTTTGGACGACAGGCGTGCCCTTGCTGCCGCCAGGCAGATTGGTCATGTCCTTTGCGGGCCTGGATCTCGGCCACGGTGGCCCTTGCCTGCGAGAAGGCGACAGTCATCCCGGATCCCCCGGGTGAGAGCAGCCCGTGGGGATGCCGGCTCGCCCCGGCCAGGCGCATCGTGAACCTGACCGAACCAGGCAGACGACGTGGACGGCGGCCCGGCCGGGCTGGTGGTCGTCATGGTCGCGGTTGAACGGGACAGGTGCCTGGCCCGTGTCTATAGCTGACAGATCGCCGACGTACCCACCCGGAGAGCTCACATGCGCGTGCCCAGGCTAATCTCAGGCTTTACCATCCCGCTCGTGGCCGCCGTGGCGGCGGCCACCGGCCTCGCCGGAGGCCCGGTGTCCCCGGCGGCCGCGGCCACTGGCGCGGCGGCGGCCCGGGCCAGGCCCGCGGCCACGACCAGCGTGATGAGCTGGGGTGACAACAGCGCGGGCGAGCTCGGCAGTGGCACGCTGACGCCGAGTACGACGCCGGTCGCGGTCGGCGGTTCCGGCGGCATTCAGGCTATCTCGTCCGGCGGGCGGAATGTGCTGGCCCTGGCCTCCTCTGGCACCGTCCTGGCCTGGGGCAACGACACTGCGGGGCAGCTCGGCAACGGCGCCGCCAGCGCCAACGGCGACGCCGAGAACCCGGCCACGGTAAGCGGCCTCACCGGCGTGATGCAGGTCTCAGCCGGAGCGGAGCACAGCCTGGCGCTGCTGTCTGATGGCACGGTCGAGGCCTGGGGCGACAACAGCCACGGCGAGCTCGGCAACGGCACGACCACCAGCAGCGACGTCCCGGTGCCGGTCACTGGCCTGACCGGCGTGAAGTACGTAGCCGCGGGCCAAGAGTACAGCGTGGCGGTGCTGACTAATGGCACGGTCATGACCTGGGGGGACGGTGGCAACGCGCAGCTCGGCGACGGCAAGCTGACCGACAGCGATGTGCCGGTGGCCGTCAAGGGCCTGACCGGGGTGACCGCCGTCGCGGCCGGCGGCCAGCACGTGCTCGCGCTGAAGTCGAACGGCACCGTGGAGGCCTGGGGCGAGAACGACGCCGGCCAGCTGGGCAACGGCGCCCAGCCGGGGGATAGCGCGGTCCCAGTGAAGGTCACGGGCCTGACCAGCGCCGTGGCTGTCTCGGCCGGCCAGCAGTTCAGCCTGGCCCTGCTGGCCAACGGCGAGGTGATGGGCTGGGGTGACAACGGCTTCAACGAGCTCGGCCAGTCGGACAGCTTCCCCGGCGGCATCGGCAGCAGCAACGTGCCGGTCCAGGTTCCTGGCCTCGCGCATGTCACCGCGATCTCGGCCGGCGCCCTGTTCGGCCTGGCCCTGCTGGCCGGCGGCACCGTCGACGCCTGGGGCGACGGGGCGTTCGGGCAGCTCGGCAACGGGACCACCAGCACGCTGACCACGCCCACCGCGGTCAGCGGGCTGACCGGGGTGAGCGCCATCTCGGCCGGCGGAGCCAGCAGCGCCGCCCTGGTGGCGACCGCAGCCCCGGCCGCGCCAGCGCCGGTGCCCAGCATCTGGCAGGCCGAGGCGACCGTCAACCCGCAGGCCACCCAGCTGACCAACAGCGGTTTCGCCGCCGTATCGGCCTCCGGACCCAATGACGCGTGGGCGGTCGGCACCCACTCCGACCCCAATGCGTTCGACCACCCGCTGGCCGAGCACCGGGTCAGCGGCACCTGGACCCAGGTGTCCGTCCCGCAGCCCGCCGGGCAGCAGGCCAGCCTGGCCGGGGTTGATGACCTCACCCCGGGCAACGCGTGGGCGGTGGGGACCAGCGGCGGCCTGACGCTGATCGAGCACTGGGACGGGACCAGCTGGTCGATCGTGCCCAGCCCGGACCCGGCCAGCGGAACGGGCGACTCCGACACGCTGACGTCGATCTCCGGCACCGGCCCCGACGACCTGTGGGCGGCCGGCTGGGACAGCAACGAGGCGAACCAGACGATCCAGCTGCTGTTCGAGCACTGGGACGGCAGCACCTGGACGGCGGTCACCTCGCCCACGCCGGACGGGTCGTTCCAGTTCGCCTCGGGAATCGCCGCGATCAGCCCGGACAACGTGTGGGCGGTGGGCACCGACCGGAGCGACGGGGCGAAGACCCTGTCCGCGCACTGGAACGGGACGGCCTGGTCGATCGTGCCCACGCCCGACATCAACAACTCTGGCGACCTGAACCAGCTGACCGGGGTCAGCTCGGACGGCGCCGGCCAGGTGTGGGCCTCGGGCTTCGCCGACGATGCCGGGCAGAACTTCCGGGTGCCCTACGTGTTGCAGCGGACCGGCAGCAAGTGGGTGCTGACCAGGGTGCCCAACCCGGGCAGCGAGGGCAGTCAGCTCAGCGGCATCCAGGTGCTGCCGCCGACCGATATCTGGGCTGTCGGTACCACCGAGCAGACCGATGGCGGACAGCTGGCCCTGACCGAGCAGTTCAACGGGACCAGCTGGTCGGTCAGTCCGGCCGCTGACCCTGGCCAGCTGGCCGACCTGTCCGACAACGTGCTGTCGGGTGTGGCGAGTGCGGGCCCGGGCTCGGTCCTGGTGGTCGGCGGCCAGGAGATCCCAGGCCAGGAAGGCGGAAGGACGCTGGCCCTCACCACAACAAAGGGATAACACCCCTGTCAGCGGCAAACTGGGCCCGCCTCGGCAACCGAAGGCACCGAGGCGGGCCCAGTGGCAGGTCGCGGGCGGGGAGAACTGGCCTCGGAGCCCGGCAAGCGAAGGAGCTGCCGTGACCACGACGACACCCGACACTCAGCTCGGAACGGGAGGGCAACCGCGGCTGGCCCCCGGTAGCTGGCGGGTCGATCCGGCACGCTCACATGTGTCGTTTGCCGCACGGGTCGGCGGCCGGCCGGTGCGAGGACGCCTGCCGCTGGCCGGCGAGGTGCGCATCACCCAGCCGATCGAGGACTCAACTGCGCGGCTGGCCGCCAGGAGAGCGCGGTCAGCACCCGGTCAACGTTGCTGGATCGGCTGCTGACAGGACCCGGTTTCCTGGACGCGGGCACCTTCCCAGAGATCAGCTTCCGGTCCGGGCTCCTGGTCTGGGTCCCGACCGGATGGTGCGCCGTCGGCCGCCTCCAGGTCAAGAACACCGAACATGAACTGGCGTGCCAGCTCGATCTGGACCTTCCCGGCACGCAGCCAGGCGGCCCGCCGCGCCTCATCGTTGCTAGCAGCTGGGTCATCGGCTCAAGGTGCATAACCAGCCAGTGGGTCCGGGCACTCGGCGGTCGCATCGCGATGAAGTAATCACTTTCCCTCGGACTAGGCATATGAGCGGCTGGCGTCATCCACCGTCCCTCCGTGCCGGTCGCTTGCCGTCGCCTGCGGCCGTCCCCCGGCGGCCTCTTCCGGATCCGTCGCATGCATCGCACCCTGTAAACCCGGATCCGCCCTCACCCATATTGATGATCAAGGAACGCCTGCTGAGCATCTGGCTGGCATACAAGCGTTTGACCGAGCTTTCGTTTCCGCGGCTCCTGGGACTGGCTTACGTGATTCTCTTGATCATGCGCGTCGCCCACGCGTTGCACGCGTGATCTGCATCGCCGACGTCACGTTGTTGCTCTACGCCCGGCCGATCTTCTCCACCGCCTGTCGCCGTTCCGGATCGCTGGCGGTGACCCGCTCACCCACTTGCTGGCCCGGCGCCAGAAGCACCCGGCGATCGGGAACGGCATTTCACGGCGGCTGGTCACTACCCGCAGCGGCCTACCTGGCAGAGGTGGATGACGAGGGCTGGATGCAGGCGAAGTTCAGCCGGAAACGGTTACCTCATGCCATAGGCCGCCGTTCAAGTTGACGTTATTGCCGTGGGCCTGGCCCGGGGCGGTATCAGCGACGTAGGTGTACAGGGGATGGCCGTTGTAGGTGGCCTGCGTCGCGCCATCCGACCGCTTGATCGTGCCCAGTCGGCCGGTCACGCCCGGGCCAGCGGCCGGGGTCCCGGTCACCGGCGGCCAGTAGCCGGCGCATGCCCCGTTGCAGTTCGATTTGGCCGGGGTATCGAGAGCGAACCAGTACACCGTGAACCCCTCGGCGTTGGTGAGCACGGTCACGCCGCCGATCTTCGCCGTCTCCAGGGCGCCTGCGGCCGACGGTCCGGGGCCGCCCGCCCCGGCAACGGCGACGCCTAGCAGCACCAGGGCGAGAACAGACGCCGCGGCGATCGTCCGCCCGGCACCCGGAATGCCCGCCTGCAGCCTGGCCAGCACGGCACTGCGGGACGCCACTGGCGCGGCCGGCTGGCGTTGCGCGGCGGGGGAAAGGGCGAGGGCTGCGAGCGCCGCGAAGGCGCCTACCTCGATCACCCCTGCGACGATCCCCGCGGTTGTCCGGATCTCCTTGAACCCGAACAGACCGGTCCACAGCGACAGGAGGTAGCCGCCGAGGGTCGAGACGACAAACCCGGCGCCGGCCGCGGCCGCCAGCCGGCTGCCGGACGCCAGCACGACGGCGGCGAGGCCGAAGGCGGCGATCACCTGGAGCAGGAAAAGCCAGCCGATCACCGGAATCGACCGGTAGCCGGTCAGGTACAGGTCAAGATGGATCGCCCCCGTCGCGGCGAGCAGCCCGGCCCCGGCTACCCGAGACCCGAGGTGCTGCCAGTTGAGTCCCGTCCGCCGTGTTTTCTCCATGACCACTCCTACGCTTCTTGTCTGCCCGCTGGTTCACCCCGGAGAGGGCCGGTTTCACTAATACGCTCCGCACCGGCCGCCGGCGTGCGCTCCGGGTCATCGGGTCGCTCGCCTGCCGATGGTGCAGGGGTTTTCGGTCGTTGGTCCTGGTTGCCCGGTCCGGCCGGCGGTGGCCAGGACGGTCACGGTCAGCAGTATGCCCAGGGCGGCGGTGGCGGTGTCGGGTGCCGTGAAGGGGGCGTGGAAGCCGGAGGCGGCGGCTTGCGGTGCCGACGCGGCGCCGATCAGCAGTGCGGCCAATCCTGACCAGCGCCGGCTGCCCTGATACCTGCGCGCGGTCCACAAGCTCAGTGCGGCCGCGGCCAGGCCGGCCGCGACGAGCCCCGCGGCCGGCCCCGCGTGCCGAGCTGTCACCAGGACGAGGCCGCATCGGATTAGGTCCAGGCCTGCCGCGCCGAGCAGCATGACAGCGATCAGGCGCCGGCCCGGCCGGATGCCCGCCGCCGGCACCGTCCTCCCGCCGTCGGCGTCGGCTGCCGGGGCGTCCCCGGGCAGGTGGCTATTCATCATTACGCGGCCGCGTGCTGCTCTTGCAGCTGCTGACGGAGGGCGTGCAGCGCGTAGTGCAGCCGTGATCTTGCCGTACCGGGCGGTATCCCGAGCTGACGGGCGACCGTGGCCAGGGTTCCCCCCCGGTAGAAGGTCTCCACCAGCACGGTCTGGTGCGCGGGCGATAGGTGCTGCAGGGCGTCGGAAACAAGTTGCCGGTCCAGGACCTGCTCTAGCCGGGTATCGTCGCGGACGTCTTCGGCGGGCTGAGCTTGCACGGTGACCGGCCGAGACCGTGCGGCCCGGTCAGCATCGGTCAGCAGGTTGCGCGCGACGCGGAACAGCCATGGCCGGATCGGCCGGTCGTCGGCGCTCAGCTGCGGCAGGTGACGCCAGGCCCGGATGAATGTTTCTTGTACGATGTCATCGGCGTTCGCCCGGTCCGGGCAGAACTGCTGGACGTAGCTGTGCAGGGCCTTGGCGTGAAGCGAGTACAGCTGGCGGACCGCGGCATCGGCATCGGCGTTGCGGGGCAGCTCGCCGCCGGTAGCGCGCGGCGCGGCTGAATGAATGGAAGACATAACTACTAACACGCATAGTAGACGTTTGGCGTTCACCGCGGCCGCCGTCAGATACGGCAGAGGCCGGCGCCGGCGGCAGCCGGGCCGCCCCGGGGGGAAGACGCGGCGAGGCTGGCGGCCGGCCTCGGAATCTGGGTCGGCAGCCGGGGGAATCGGGTGAACCAGCGGCTTGTTCT
Source organism: Streptosporangiaceae bacterium (assembly GCA_050013415.1). Taxonomy (GTDB): domain Bacteria; phylum Actinomycetota; class Actinomycetes; order Streptosporangiales; family Streptosporangiaceae; genus Palsa-506. The sequence goes on from JBEKFH010000076.1 coordinate 6,207, forward strand.
ATCCGTGTTAGTAGGTAGTGGCGGGATCCTGCGGCGCGGGCATGTCCGGGAGTCGAAGATGCGTCAGTTCGGTGAGCTGGAAGCCGTGATCATGGACCGGCTGTGGGAGTGGGGCCGGCCGGCGCTGGTCCGCGAGGTGGTTGACGACCTGCACGATGACCGGGCACTCGCCTACACCACCGTGATGACGGTAATGGACAACCTGTACCGCAAGGGGTGGCTGCGGCGGGAACGGGACGGCCGCGCGTGGCGCTACGAGCCCACCGGCTCCCGGTCTGGCTACACCGCGGCGCTGATGAACGACGCGCTGGGCACCAGTTCGGACCGGCGCACGGCGCTCGCCCATTTCGCGCTCCAGATGAGCCCGCACGACGCTGCGCTGCTGCGCGAGGCGCTCGACCATGCGGGCCGCGAGCCTGAGGCAGGCGAGGCCCGGTGACCATTGCCGCGGTGCTGGTTGCGTACGCGGCCCTCGTCGGCACGCTGGGCTCCAGGATGCTGGGCCAGGCCAGCTGGACGGCCCGGGCGCCGCTGCTGGCCATCGTCACCTACCTGGCCGCCGGATGGTCGGTCGTTGCCGCCCTCGGGCTGGCTGGCCTGACGCTCGCGGTACATGCCCCCGCCATCAGCGGGGGGCTGAGTCACCTCATCGGAGCCTGCGTGCTGCGGCTTCGCGCCACCTACGGAACGCCGGGCGGTGCCACCGTGGCCGGGCTCGGCCTCACCCTGGCAGGCGCTGTCGCGGCCCGCACCGCGCTTACCGCGCTGGCCCATCTGCGCGCCGCCGGGCGCCAGGCACTGCAGCACGCGGAGACCGCGCGGCTGGTCGGCCATGCCGAGCCAGCCCTGGGGGCCGTGCTGGTGGAACATTCCGAGCCGACCGCCTACTGCGTCGCCGGCCGGCATCCGACGGTGATCCTCACCACTGGCGCGGTGCAGGTGCTCGATCCCGCCCAGCTGGACGCGGTCCTGGCGCACGAGCGAGCCCACCTGGCAGGCCACCACCACCGGCTGATCGCCATGGCGCAAATCGGCCACCAGGTGCTTCCGTTCCTTCCGCTGATGCGGGACGCGGACGCGCAGGTAGCGCGGCTGGCTGAGATGCACGCCGACGATGCGGCGACACGGGCCCGCGATCCACGGTCGCTCGCCACCGCCCTGGTCGTTCTTGCCTCGGCCGGCCGCCCCGCTCCCGCCCTCGCCGCGGCTGGCACCGACGCTGTGCAGCGGATACACCGGCTGCTGGGCCCCGCCGAGCCATTGGGCCGCGCCCGCCGGCAGCTGCTCCGCATCGCCGCCGCCGCGCTCGCCCTGACGCCGCTACTGCTGGCGCTGGTCCCAGCCGTACTCGCACTCGCGCTAGGCCGGCTCCCGACTGCCTAGCAGACCAGCACAACCCTGGCCCGCCAGGCCCGGTTGCAGTCGCTGTCCAGCACTACTCCTGGCCTGCCGCGTCCAGTGGCACCCCCCGTCCAGCATGACACCTGGCCCGCCATGCCCGGTTGCGCCGGCCGTCCAGCTGGTCCTGTTTCGCTGCGACCGCCGGCGGCAGCGCCGGCCCGGCAGTCGGCAATGAACAACATTCCGGCCAGCCTCGTGTTGCCAGGTATGAGGATCCATCCCCAGAACCGATTGCCCAGCACGCCCACCGGACGGCAGGACCGCCCGACAAACACCCCGGCCCGCCGCCGCTGGCGGCCACGGCGCCGCCGGGACCGCGGGAACGCCCGGCCCGGGCCCGGCACAGCCGCCGTCCGGGGCCAGACCGCGGCGGTGCAGATCATGGCCGGCGAGATCAAGCCCGGCGAGATCACGCTCGGCGAGCCCGCGGCCGTGCAGACCGCGGCCGTGCAGACCGCCAGCGGCGAGACTGTGGCCGCCGCCATGCAGCTGGCGATCGGGCTTCTGACCGCAAGCCTGGACTCGCCCGCGCTCGAGTCATGGGCGGTCGAGGCGCTCACTCCGCACGACGCGGACGGCATGGGCAACTTCATGGCCGGCTTGCACGTGGTCTCCGAGCTGCTGCTGCACGAGCTGTGTAAGGCGACGGGAGAGCCGCCGGAAGCCACCCTGCAAAGGCTTGCGTTCCTGGCGGAGCGCTGGCGGGGGACCTTCTCGGCCGGCTAGAGCACGAGCAGCCACCGAGCAGGAGCAGCCACCAACTGCCGCCCGCCGCCCGTGTAACTGGTCATCAGCTGCCGTGATGAACGGCTGCTAGCTCCTAACCGTGTTAGTAGAAGAGTCGGCTGAGGATCACCGGGGAAGCCCGGGACATGCTCAACCGGATAGTGGCGACGACGACTGTGTCGCCGCGAACCTGAGGAGCTGGTTAACTTGGCGGATCTGTATGCGACCGCGACTGGTCTTATCGAGCGCTCGGCGGCTGCATATGCGTCCGGGGTGCCGGAAGACGCCGCAGACGATGGCTTTTTCGGGCCTGCCAGCGTCGCCTGGCAGGTGAGCGCTGACCTGGCCTCGCCGGTGGCCGGGCTACGGGCCCTCCTGATGCAGGCGCTGCATCCGCTGGCGATGGCCGGTGTCGATCAGCACAGTGGCTGGCGCCGGGATCCGGCAGGCAGGCTCGCCGCCACGTCGGCGTACCTCGCCACGATCACCTTCGGCGAGCGGGGCGCAGCCGCGGCGGCCGCGGCCCGGGTGCGCCGCGTCCATGATCATGTCCGCGGCGTCGACGCGGTCACCGGCCGCCCGTACGCGGCGGGCGATTCCGCCCTGCTGCTGTGGGTGCACGCATCCCTGGTCCAGTCCAGCCTGGCGGCCGGCCAGGCGTTCGGGACGCCGCTCTCGGCGGAAGACAGTGATCGCTACGTCGCGGAGATGATGGTCGCGGCCGAGCTTGTCGGCGTGCCCCGGCCTCTGATTCCCGCCAGCGTCGCGGAACTCGACCGGTATGTTGCATCGGTCCGGCCTGAGCTGCGCTGCACGCCAGTGGCCAGGGAGTCGATGGCCTACCTGCTCGATCCGCCGGGCCTGGACCAGGAAGTCGCCGGGTTCTGGCAGGATTTGCGCGACGGCGCGATCGCCGTGCTCCCGGAGTGGGCGCGCGAGATGTACGGCTACGGCGCGCCACAGCCCCGGCCCCTGGCACCCGGCCGTAGGACGGAGATCCGGCAGTCGCTGGGCGTCCTCGATGCCCTGTTCCTCAGCGAGCCGGGCGTGCTCGAGGCGCGGCAGCGGATCACCCTGCGGATGCGCGCAGCGAGGCCGGCATGAAGGCCCGGAGGCTCGCCGCCGCGGCAATGGCCGGCGTCGCAGTCGCGGCCCTGACCCTGGTCCTGCTGCGCCGGCGGCCCGGACGGCTGCGGTACGACCGCGGGCTGGCGGCGCTCCGGCTGTTCGTGCGGGGTGGGATCCGCTATGCGGGCAGTGCACCACGACTGTTCGCGGCCGCGGGCGAGCAGCGTCAGCTGCTGCGAGAGGACCTGGCCCTGCAGACCGCCGAGGACGTCGCCGACACGCTGGGGGCGATGAAGGGCGTCATGATGAAGATTGGCCAGATGGCCAGCTACGTCGACGGCGGCCTGTCCCCTGCTGTCCGCCACACCCTGGCCCGCCTGCAGGACAGCGTCCCGCCGATGAGCCCCCAGCTGGCCGCGGCCGTCGTGGAGGAAGAACTCGGCGCGCCGCCGGAACAGGCGTTCGCCCGCTGGGATCCGCGGCCGATAGCCGCCGCCTCGATCGGGCAGGTGCACCGCGCGGTCACCCCCGACGGCCGCGTGGTCGCCGTCAAGATCCAGTACCCGGGCATCGCCGAGACCATCGCGGCCGACCTGCGCAACGTCGCGCTGCTGCGCCGGATGCTGCGGATCACCGCGCCGGCCCAGGATGTCGACGCGTTGCTGACCGAGCTGCGAGACCGGATCGGTGAGGAACTTGACTACCGGCGCGAGGCCGGGAACCAGCGCCTCCTGGCCGCCTACTACGACGGCCATCCCACGATTCACGTCCCCGCGATCATCAGCGAGCTGTCCACCCGCAGAATGGTGACCAGCGAGCTTTCCGGCGGAGCCCGCTTCGCCGAGGCGGCCAGCTGGCCGCAGCGCGAACGCGACCTGGCCGCCGAGACGATCTACCGTTTCGTCTTCCGCAGCCTGTACGAGGTCCGCGCATTCAATGGCGACCCGCACCCGGGCAACTACCTGTTCCACCGCGGCGGCCGGGTCACCTTCCTCGACTTCGGGCTTGTCAAGCACTTCACGGCCGACGAGCTGCAGCCGCTCCTGCAGATGGCCCGTACCGTATGCGTCGAGCACGACCCCGAGGCGTTCCGCAGAAGCCTCGAAGACGCCGGATTCCTGCGCCCCGGCGCGCCGCTCAGCACCTCGGCGATCGTCGAGCACCTGGCTGTCTTCTACGACACCATCCGCGAGCCAGGGCCGCTGACCATCACAGGCGACTACGCCTCCTCGGTAGTGCGCCGGTTCTTTGACCTACGCAGCCCAGTGGCCGATTACATCAGCGTCCCGCGGTCCTACGTGATCCTCCAGCGCATCAACCTTGGATTGTTCGCGGTCCTCGGTGAACTGTCCGCGACCGCCGACTGGCGCGCCATCGCCGAGGAGATCTGGCCCTTCGTCCAGGGACCGCCTTCCACGCCGATGGGACAAGCCGAGGCCGCATGGCGGGCGCGACACCAGGCCATCGCGGCGTGACTGGCCTGAGCCGGAACCTGGATGCTCCGCGCGCGTAGCAGCAGGTCCCGGAGGCACCGCTCCGGCACAGAGATCGCCGGTCAGCTCTACCGGCAGGGAGGTAGTCCGTCAGCGCAATCTGATGAACCAAGCCAGTTTACTATCCGTGTTAGTAACAGACAGCAGCCTGTCGGGCCCCGCGGACAGGGCACTAGGCCCGTCTAGCCGTCGGCTGGCTGGCTCGGCAAGCGGAGGAGATCGTCGTGACCACGACGACGCCCGGCATTCAGCCCAGACCCGGCGGCCAACCGCGACTGGCCGCTGGCAGCTGGCGACTCGATCCGGCCCAGTCACATGCATCGTTTACTGCGTGGTTCGCGGGCCGGCCCGTGCGAGGACGCCTTCCCCTGACCGGCGAGGTGCTGGTCACCGACCCAATCGAGGATTCAACAGCGAGGCTGGTCGCCAGGACGAACGCGGTGAGCACCGGGTCAACGGTGCTGGACCGGTTGCTGACAGGACCCGGTTTTCTGGACGCCGGGTCCTTCCCTGAGGTCAGCTTCCGGTCCGAGCGGCTGGTCTGGGTCCCGGCCGGGTGGCGGGCCGTCGGCCGCCTGCAGGTCAAGGGCGCTGAGCATGAACTGGCGTGTCTGCTCGATCTGCAGGTCGGCGACCCGCATGCGGGCGACGGGCCGCGCATCGTTATCACCAGCAGCTGGGTAATCGACTCTAGGTGGGTTACCAGGCAGTGGATTCCCGCACTTGGCCGTCGCATCGTGATGACGTGCTCATCTTCCCTCGAACCGGACATGTGAGCGGGTGGGCGTCATGATCCGCCCGCACCGTGCGGGCCGTAGCCTGCGACCGCCGCCCGGCGGGTTCGGGCGGATGCGCTGCTTCGTGCCCATGGGCCTGGATCCGGCCCCGCTGCGTCCCGGTGCGCGCTGCAGCGGCCGGGCGAATAGTCGTCGGGGCCGCGACATGGATGCCGTGCACGCTGAGCATCGCCGTGAGCTGCACGGTCGGATTCAGACTCACGACGTGTTCTCGGATGCCGGGTGACGCCAGCCGGCTCGAGCCGAGTGTGATCCAAGTCGCACTCGCCGATTCATTCCCGCTGAACCGACCGGCTCTCCTATGCGTGTTAGTAGTTGAACGCGCCACTACCGCCCTCTGAGCGGGACGGCCAACAACAGGAGGACAGCAATGGTTGAGCGCATCGCCCGATGGCAGCCGGATCAGAGCGCGGCGGTGACCGCCCGCGCGATAGGCGCGCTGGCGCTGGTCGCACTCGCGGTGATCCACGTCGTCGATCTGCCGGGCACACTAGGCCCGACCCCACTGGTCGGCATCGGATACCTCGGCATCATCTCTGCGGCGGTCCTGATCGGCGGGGTGCTGATCACCCGGCCGCACTGGCTGGCATGGGCCGCCGCCGCCGCTGTGGCGGTCTCGGCCATGGGCGGATACCTGCTGACCCGCGGGCTGCGCGGGGGTTTCCTTGGCGATCACGGCGATGTCGGTAACTGGCACTGCCCACTGGGCATCGCCGCGCTCAGCGTGGAGTCGGTGATCATCCTGCTCGTCCTGCTCGTCGCGGCCGGCGCCTGGCAGGCCCGGATCCACGCCGCGCACCTGGCTGCGAGCGCTCGGCCTGCCGAGCGGCGCGTGCCCGAGCACAGCCACGCCTGATGATCATGCGCTGGCCGCCAGGCCCCCGTTAGACCTGCCCGGCGTGCTACCGGGCATCTGGAAGGAGCACCAATATGCGTACGTCCAAGCCCGGCCCGCCTGGCCAGGCAACCGGCCCGTGGCGACGGTGGCTGCTGCCGGCGGCTTTCGCAGCGGGCTTGCTGACGCTGCTGACCCTGCCGCGCAGTGCAGCCCCGGGCACGGCGCTGAGCTATACCCGCTTCCTGACAGATGTCGGTGCCGGAACGGTCCGCGCAGTGACCATCAACCCGGCGGGTCAGGTCACCGGCAGCCTGGCCGGCGGGCAGCCGTTCACCACCACGATCCCGGTGGCGCTCGGCGGCAACGGCGTGGCCGGTGACCTGGCCGCCCACCATGTCCAGGTCACCGCCACCGCCACCGCCGCGTCCTCGTCGCTGCTGTCGGTGCTGATCGGGCTGCTGCCGCTGCTGCTGATCGGCGGCGTGCTCTATCTCGTCATCCGCAGCGCCCGCCGGCAGGCGGCGGGCGTCGGCGGCCTGGGCGGCCTGACGAAGGCGAAGGCGCGGGTCATCGAAGCCGAGCGGCCGGCCACCCGGTTCGCCGACGTGGCCGGCTACCCCGCGGTGAAGACGGAGATCGGCGAGGTCGTGGACTATCTGCGCGACCCCGGCCGCTACCACCGCGCCGGGGCACGCGGGCCGCGCGGCGTGCTGATGGCCGGCCCGCCCGGCACCGGCAAGACCCTGCTGGCCCGCGCCGTCGCCGGCGAGGCCCGCGTCCCCTTCTTCTCGGTCTCGGGCTCGGCGTTCGTGGAGATGTTCGTCGGCGTCGGGGCGGCCCGGGTCCGGGACCTGTTCGAGCAGGCCCGCACCCGCGGGCCGGCGATCGTGTTCATCGACGAGATCGACGCCCTCGGCGCCCGCCGCGACCACGGCGGCTTCGCCGGCAGTGATGAGCGGGAGCAGACCTTGAACCAGCTGCTCGCCGAGATGGACGGCTTTGAGGACTCCGGCGGGGTCGTAGTGCTGGCCGCCACCAACCGCCCGGACGCCCTGGACCCCGCGCTGCGCCGGCCCGGCCGGTTCGACCGCGAGGTCGTCGTCCCGCTGCCCGACCGGGCCGAGAGGCGCGCCATCCTGGCCTCCCACGCCCGCGGCAAGACCCTCAGCGCAGACAGCGACTTCGACCAGGTCGCCGCCGCCACCCCCGGATTCTCCGGCGCGGACCTGGCCAGCCTGGTCAACGAGGCCGCCGTCACCGCGGTCCGGGCCGGCCGCACCATGCTCACCGCCGCCGATTTCGCCAGTGCCCGCGACCGCGTGCTGCTCGGTACCCGGCACACCAGCCCGCTGGCGCCCGGCGAGCTCGCCACCGTCGCCGTCCATGAGGCCGGCCACGCCCTGGTCGCCGCCCTGTCCCCGCACGCCGACCCGGTCAGCCGGGTCACCGTGCTAGGTGCCGGGCAGGCCCTCGGCTACACCGAGATGCTCCCCGCCGACGACCGGCGGCTGTACGGCGAGAGCTACCTGGCCGACACCCTGGCCGTCCGCCTCGGCGGCCGGGCCGCCGAGCGCCTTATCCGCGGTGAGGCCTCCACCGGCGCCTCCGACGACCTGGCCTCCGCCACCGCCCTAGCTACCCAGATGGTCCGCGAGTTCGGGCTCAGCAAAAAGCTCGGACCGGTCAGCTACACCGGCCACGCCGACGGGCACGCCGCCCTCGGCCCGCGCGGCTACTCCGAGCACACCCAGTGGCTCGTCGACCAGGAAGTCGCCGACCTGCTGACCAGCGCGGAAACCCGAGCCCGCGACCTGCTCACCGAGCACAGAGAGGCCCTCAACCAGCTCACCGCTGCGCTACTCGAGCAGGAAACCGTCAG
>JBEKFH010000077.1:0-14348 GCA_050013415.1 Streptosporangiaceae bacterium
TACTTCCAGGATGTCCGCGGGCTCGACGCGCAGAGCAGCGGGCTGCGGCTGCTGCCGCTGATCGGCGGCCTGGCGGCCGGCCTCGCCATCGGGCAGCGGCTGCAGACCCCCGCCAAGGTCCCGGCCGGCAGCCCGGCCGGAAAGCCGATGGTCAACGCCAAGGTGCTGGTCACTATCGGATTCGCGGTGATGGCCGCCGCGCTGGCGATCGGCGCCGGTACCACCGTCACTAGCGGCACTGGCTTCGGTGCGACCTGGTTCGCCGTCACCGGACTCGGCCTCGGAATCGCGATGCCCACCGCGCTGAACGCCGCCCTCGGCGCCCTCTCGCCCGAGCGCAGCGGGTCAGGTTCCGCGCTGATCACCGCGCTACGCCAGGTGGGCGGCACGATCGGGGTCGCGGTGCTGGGAACGATCATCGACTCGGCTTACCGCAGCGGGCTCACGGCGAGCGGGCTTCCCGCGGCGGCGGCCAATGCCGCGCGCGGCAGCGTGGCCAGCGGGGTCGCTACCGCGCGGGCCGTCGGCTCCGCGCCGCTGCTGCAGGCCGTGCGGTTCTCGTATGTGCACGGCATGGACGTCATGCTGTGGGTGTGCGGTGGCATCGCGCTGGCATCCGCGCTGCTGGGGCTGGCGTTCCTGCCGCGCTGGGCCCGGCCGCCCGCCCCGGTGACAGCGCCGGACGCACCGGCGGACGCGCCGCGCGACGTCGCGACAGCGGAATGACCGAGATAACCGGGGCGGCCGAGGCAACCGCGAGCAAGCCGGCCGGGCTCCGGGAGCGGAAGAAGGCCAGGACCCGCGCCGTCATCAGGGAGCAGGCGCTGCGGCTGTTCCGCGAGCGCGGCTACTCGGCCACCACGGTGGAGCAGATCGCGGCGGCTGCCGAGGTCTCCGCGGCCACGTTCTTCCGCTACTTCCCGACCAAGGAGGACGTGGTGCTGCAGGACGACCTGGACATCATCACGCTCGAAGCGTTCGAGGCGCAGCCGGCCGAGCTCAGCCCGATCGCCGCCATGCGCGCGGCCTCGGCGGCGCTGGCAGCCGCGCTGAGCCCCGCTGAGCTGGCCCGGATGCACGAGACCATCGAGCTGACCAGGTCGGTTCCCGAGGTGCGGGCGAGGGCCGTCGATGAGTTCACCCGGACCATCGGGGTGACGGCAGAGGCCCTGGCGAAACGGGCCGGCCGGCCCCCGGATGACTTCGCGGCGCGCAACCTGGCCGGGGCGATGATCGGCGTGATCATGGCGGTGACGCTGACCTCGCCGGGCGGCGGCCCCGCCGAGATGTTCAGCCGGATCGACGCGGCTCTCGCCCACCTGGAGGCCGGCCTGCCGCTGTAGCCAGGCGGGAATGTTGCGCTTTCAAATACCGTTGGCGGCAATGAACATCGTGCCCGCCAGTCGATGCCGGGCCGGAGCAGGCAATACGTTGCTCAAGGAGGATTTCATGCCAGCGGTCACCGTCGCGGACACCCTTGTGCTGCCCCGCGTCCAGCAGCCCGATCCCGCCGTCGCGGCCGACCGGCCAGTCGTCAGCGTGACGACGGCGCCATCGGCGTACGAGGGCGAGGGCTTTCCGGTCCGGCGAGCGTTCGCCGGAGTCGACATGGGCACCCTCGATCCGTTCATCCATATGGACCAGATGGGCGAGGTCGAGTACGCGCCGGGTGAGCCGAAGGGAACGGCCTGGCATCCGCATCGCGGCTTCGAGACCGTGACCTACATGATCGACGGCACCTTCCGGCACCACGACTCCAACGGCGGCGGCGGGCTGATCACCAACGGCGACACCCAGTGGATGACCGCGGGCGGCGGGATCCTGCACATCGAGGAACCCCCCGAGGACATGGTCATCAGCGGCGGCCTCTTCCATGGCTTCCAGCTCTGGGTGAACCTGCCCGCCAGGATGAAGATGACCAAACCGCGGTACCAGGACATCAGGGCTGGCCAGGTCGCGCTGCTCAGCTCGCCGGACGGCGGCGCGCTGATCCGCGTCATCGCCGGCGACGTGGCCGGCCACCGGGGCCCCGGCGTCACGCACACGCCGATCTCGCTGCTGCACGCCACCCTCGAGCCGGGTGCTCAGCTGCGGCTGCCGTGGCGGCCGGACTTCAACGCGCTCGGCTACGTGCTGGCCGGTTCCGGCAGCGTGGGGCACGAGCGGCGGCCCGTCCGGATGGGCCAGCTGGCCGTGTTCGGCAACGGCGATGTGATCACTATGGCGGCGGACCGCCGGGCCGACGGGCCGAGCGAGGGGATGGACATCCTCATCCTCGGCGGCCAGCCGATCAGGGAGCCCGTCGCGGCGTACGGCCCGTTCGTCATGAACACCAGGGACGAGCTTGTGCAGGCGTTCGAGGACTTCCAGGCGGGCCGGCTCGGCACCATCCCCGCCGAACGGCCGCCGCTGCCCGCGGAGAACCACCCCGGCCACGACGTGCTCTGAGGACTCCTGCCCGGGCGACCTCGACAAACGCCTGGTCCAGAACGTCATCACCGCCTAGCCCAGGAACCTCATCAGCACCCTGGCCCAGGAACGTCATCACCGCCGCCCGCGCCGCTCCAGCGGCCGCACGGCGGTCAACTCAATGACGTGGCTGGGACTGCACTGTCGCTGTTTCCGCAGTGGAGTCCCAGCCACGTCATTGGGAGCCGCTGGCCACCCAGCCCAGCAGATGGCCCAGGCCGGGCCGAGGCCAGTTCATGGCCCGAGGTTGTACCAGGCGGTGAAGTCCCAGTCCGCACTCTGGCCATGTCGTTATTGAGGTTCCCGCATCCGGTCTTCGCGATCGTCTGGACTGAACAGGTCTTCCAGCAGAAGCTGCGCGCGGGCTGGGACTTGCTCGCCGGGGAAGACATCAGCGCAGATTGCCAGGACGCTCCGGGCGGATGACAGCCCGAGCTTGCCGGCCAGGAACCGGATGTCCTCGACGTCCTGCTTGCGCGCGGCAAGCGTCTTCATGGCCAGCAGGTGCTCGGGCGACGCGGCGAGAACCCGCAAACCCGGATGATCGAATACGCGTGGCGCCGCACTATCGCCACCTGGCGCGACGTAGACCGCTCACGGTCCAGCAGCGGCGATTCCTGCTGGCTCACGCAACCTCCAGATCGTGGGCTGCTACGAACACGCCCCGCCGCCGGAATGCAGCGGGCGCGTGGACGAGAGCATCCACACGGGCTGCCCGGGTGTCATAGGGGAACCAGAACTGACGAAGCTGCCGGTCCTCGGCCCACAGCGGGGCCCTCCGGCCATCCCTGGCTGCCAGATATTCCGACAGTGCTGCGAGCAGCACATCCCAGTGTTCTTACCGATCGACGGGGGCTCGTCAGCCAGTAGCCGCCAGCGATCTACTGTCAGCTCGTGCCGGTATTCCTTAAGGAACTCCACGACAAGACGCCAGCGCTCACCTTCGGCGGCGTCAGCCAGCCAGCCGGCCAGATCGGTAAGCGTGGCGGGGCGATACGCCGGCACACCTTGCGGGGCGCTCATGCTGACACGCTATTCCATGCCGCCGTGGCCGGGGCAGCGGTCAGGTGGGCGGGAGCCCGGAGGTGCACGAACGCGACCTCTGGCTGGCTGAAGAGCGCCGTGAGGACTGCCTCGGCGCTGGTCACGGGGTCCGCCGGGTCGGGCTCCATGAGCTCGCCGCCGAGGATCCGGCCGTCGGCGGAGTAGGCGCGCAGCACGCGGTGCGTGCGGGCGAGCGACGCCGGGAACCCAGCCTGCTCCGGCCCGCCGCACGGCTCCGGGTGAATGAAGACTGGGCCGACCTCGTCGTACGGACCGGGATCGGCGCCAGGATCCTGCCGCGCCCAGCGCCGCAGCGGAGCGTAGGAGACCAGTGCCACCCGCTCCCCGGGACGAGTCGGCCGCAGGCAGCACCGGAGCGGGCTGCCACCGTCATCGGTCATGACGCGCGGCTGGTGACCAGCGTCGTCGCGCTGGCGGAGCTGGCAAAGAGCATCCGGCTCGATCGCCGTGACCTGGTACTCGATCGCCGTGACCTGGTAGGAGAGTGTCACTTCGGGTGTCGTTGACATGCTTCCAGCCTGCCGTCGCCAGCCCGCTGAAGCTGGCGGAAAACCGACAGCAGCCTCCCGCCGGCGAGCAGGCAAGCCGTCAGGGCATACTCACTGGACCAAGCATGAGGCAGTGCGATGCCCTCCATTGATCTGTACATAGAACCTAGTGATATATGTATGTTCTGCAAGATATATTATGTACAATCTAAGAGACTGCCAGATAGGATGGTGATCATGTCGGCAACGCAAATCGATCTCGATCATGATCTGCTGCGCCAGGCCGCTGCTGTGCTGGGCACCACCACGAAGAAGGCGACGGTCAATGCGGCGCTGCGCAGCGTTGTTAGCAGTGAACTGCGCCGGCGCCACCTGGATGAGCTGGCCGCTGGCGCGCTTCCCGATCTGGCTGACCCCGATGTCATGGCAGCCGCGTGGCGGTAGCGCGGTACCTGGCGGACACGAGCGTCTGGGCGCGGCTTGGCCAGCCGGCCGTCCGGGCGGCGCTGGCCCCGCACGTCGATCGCGGTCTCGTCGGAACCTGCCCGATCATTGACCTTGAAATCCTTTACAGCGCGCGCACTGGCGCGGAACATGATCACTTCCGCGCGCAGCGCACGGCGTTCGAGTATTTCCCGCTGACCGATGAGATCGCTCAGCGGGCCATCGAAGTTCAGGGGCTGCTCGCCCAGACTGCCCAGCACCGGTCGGTGTCGATTCCTGACCTGATCGTGGCCGCGACAGCCGAGCGGTACTCCCTGACCGTCCTGCACTATGACGGCGACTATCAGCGCATAACGCAGATCACCGGCCAGCCGGCCGAATGGATCGTTCCGCGCGGAACCGCAGACGGCAACTCGTGAACTCGTCGGCTGCTCGCGGCTTCGGGGGCGGGCGGCGGCGGAACTCAGGACGCCAGGCGGCGCAGGGCAGCCCGCACGACCGCGGGATCGGTGGTGGTCCAGAACGGCGGCAGCGACTCGCGCAGGAAGCCGCCGTACCGCGCCGTGACCAGGCGCGGGTCGAGGATCGCCACCACTCCCCGGTCGCTCATGGTGCGCAGCAGCCGGCCGGTTCCCTGCGCCAGCAGTAGCGCCGCCTGCGCAGCCGCGACGGTCATGAAGCCGTTGCCGCCGCGGGCCGCCACCGCCCGCTGCCTGGCCGAGGCCAGCGGGTCGTCGGGGCGCGGGAACGGTATCCGGTCGATGACCACGAGCTGCAAGGACGGGCCGGGGACGTCCACGCCCTGCCACAGCGACAGGGTGCCGAACAGGCACGTCGGCTCGTCGGCGGCGAATGCGCTGACCAGCTGGGAGGTCGGATCCTCGCCCTGGCAGAGCAGCGGGAACTCGATCCGCCCGCGCAGCTCGTCCGCGGCCTGCCGGGCGGCCCGCATGGAGGAGAACAAGCCGAGGGTGCGTCCGCCGGCGGCCGTGATCAGCTCCGTCAGCTCGTTCAGGTAGGACTCGGCCAGCCCGTCGCGGCCGGGCGGCGGCAGGTGCCGCGCTATGTAGAGGATGCCGCTGCGCGGATGGTCGAACGGCGAGCCCACGTCGAGCCCGGACCAGGCCAGCGAGTGCGCAGCGTCGTCCGCAAACCCGTCACTGTCAGCCGGCCCGGCCCCGTCGGCCGGCCCGGCCCCGTCGGCCGGCCCGTCGGAGGTCGCCTGCCCGCCGGGTGCACCGGGCAGGTCGCCGGGAGCATCAGCCGCGTCGCCGACCGGGTCAGGCGCTCCGGGCTGCGCGCGTGCCCCATGTTCGGCACCGGCTCCGGGTTCCGGACGGGCTCCGGGTTCTGCGCGCACCGCGGGTTGGGGGCGCGGGTCGCGCGCGCCCGCCAGGGCTGTCGGCAGGCCCCACTGGCGGGCCAGCGGCTCGAAGGAGCCGCCCAGTGCCAGGGTCGCGGAGGTCAGCGTCACGGTGTGCCGGCTGAACAGCCGCTCCGCCAGCACGTCGCCGACCTCCAGCGGCGCCACGCGCAGCGTGGGCGGGCGGGACGATTCGGGGGACGAGGGCCGGTCCATCCACACCACGTCGGAGCGGCTGGCAATGTCCGGGCCGAACGCGCCGAGGATCCTGTCGGCCGCGCCCCGCAGGTCGTCGAGCGCTGTCAGGGCGGCCCGGGCTTGTGCGATGCGTTCTGGATCTTCCTCGGTGTTCTTCGCGCTGGCGCGCAGCTCCGTCGCGCAGCCGTGGGCAGCGTCCCGGATGGCGGCCAGCGACACCGCGAGCGGCGCGGGCAGCGCGTCGATGCGCCCGTAGGAGAGCTCGTCAAGCACGCGCGCAGCCGCCGTGCCCGCCTCCCTGAGCCTGCCGGCCGCCGCGTCCTCGATCATGCGGCCGCAGCGCCGGGCGGCAGCCTCGACGGCAGGCGCGGACAGTTCCGCCGACCCGACCGAGGTGACCCGGTCGACCAGGTCATGCGCTTCGTCGATAATCACGACATCGTGCTCGGGCAGGACGTCGAAGTCCCCCAGGGCATCGATGGCCAGCATCGCGTGGTTGGTGACGACGATGTCCGCGCGGCCGGCCTCGTCGCGGGCCAGCTCCGCGAAGCACCGGGTGCCGAACGGGCAGCGCTGGGCGCCGATGCACTCCCGCGCCGTGACGGCGACCTGGCGCCAGGCTTGCTCGCTGACGCCGGGCACCAGCTCGTCGCGGTCGCCGGTCGCGGTGCTGTCCGCCCATTCGCGCAGTCGCTCCACCTGCCGCGCGGTCGCCGAGACCGTGCGGGGGTCGAACAGCATGTCGGCTGGTTCCTCCGGCGCGCCGGAATGGACGCGCTGCAGGCACAGGTAGTTGCGGCGGCCTTTCAGGATCGCGAAGACGGGCGGCCTGCCGAGCGCCCGCTTGAGCGCGGTGGCCAGCCGCGGCAGGTCGCGGTCGATGAGCTGGCGCTGCAGCGCGATCGTGGCCGTTGATACGACCACGGTGGCGCCCTGGGTCACCGCGTGGCGGGCGGCGGGGACGAGATAGGCCAGCGACTTTCCGGTTCCCGTCCCGGCCTGGACAGCAAGGTGCTCGCCGGTTTCTATCGCACGCTGGACCGCCTCGGCCATGGCGACCTGCCCCGGCCGCTCCGCTCCGCCGATGCCTGCCACCGCCGTGGCGAGCAGCGCGGCGACGCCGGGCGGGCCCCGCTTCGCGGCCTTCTTGCCCGGGGGCATTTCCTTGCGGTTGTCCTGCCGCTGGCCGGCCCGGCCGCCAGCGCCGTCGCTCATGGCGCGGGCGCCGGTTTCTCGGGTCTTGCGGGCATGACCGGGGGGCACGTCGGAAAACGCTATCGCGGCTGACGCCGCGGGAGCCAGATCGGCCGGCGTCTCGGCCGAGCTGGCGGCGAAATGCCGCGGTGCCACTCGCCAGGAAGGGCGAGCGGCGCTGCGGCATTGACGTTGGCATCCGCATCGCAACGCATCGGCAATGGGCAGACGTAGAACGCCGGCATAACCGCCTCGTGACGGTTATGCCGGCGTGGCCTGGGTGGATGCCAGCGGGCGGGTCAGCTGTCGCTGATGCCGTTGGCGTGGTCGGAACTGGCCACCACGTTGTTCCATGCGCTGATGGAGGCGGAGTCGGTGAGCGCCATGGACGGCTGCGGTCCTGCGGCGTCGAACAGGGTGCCGAAGAGAGCACCGCTGCTCGCCAGGTAGTTGCCGACGGACGTCAGCCAGGAGGAGCGGCCGCTGACCACGGAGGTGCCGAACTCGGAGAACCCGAACGGCAGCCCGGCGGACTTGGACGCGGCCACGGCCGGGCCCATGAACTGCGCGGGCGGCGTGAGCTCCTTGGTGCCGCCGTCGGCGGAGCCCGCCGGGTAGGCATCCCAGCCCAGGGTGGAGATGACGTTCCCGCTGGGCAGGTAGTTGAGCCAGTTACGGCCCGAGGAGGACTGCAGGTCATACGCCATCAGGATCAGCGTGGAGTGCAGGTCCGGGTTGTGCGCCTGGTCAGCGATGCCCACGATGACCCCCCACGCCTGACGGTACGCCGCGGCGGTGAACTGGCCGGTGGCGATGGGAACCTCCGGCTCGTGGTAGTAGGAGTAGTAGATGGCATGCCCGGTGGGCGCGGTGTCGAAGAACTGCGCCAGGGCGGCGTTGTCGGAGCCGGATATGATCGCGGTCGGGTCGGCATTGAAGCTGACGATGACCGCTGACTTGTTAGCCTCGGCCAGGCCGGTGCTCCAGGCGTCGGCGGCGGGCAGCCCGGGGTAATAGACCCGGACGATGGGCAGCGTGCCGAACTGCGAGGTTTCCTGGGCCAGAGTGGCCGAGCTGGCAACCGAGCTGCCGATCAGCGGCTGCGAGAAGAAGCTGTCGAGCGTGGCGTGGCTGGCACTGCCGAGATTGCTCGCAGTGGCCGGCTGCTGGTGGCTGGCGGTGGCTGGCTGGTGCTGGGTGGTGCCGAGCGCAAGTCCTCCTGCAAGCAGGACGGTGACGGCGCCGGCGACGATTTTAGTGAAGTCATTCAGCATGTTAATTCCCCCTAGAAACACTCTCCGTGTTCCTAGTTCCACTCTCCGTGTTGGCAGAGCGGAGCCCCAGAGGCTGAATCCCTGTCCTTCCCGGGCCGCATTCCCTCTCTGATCAGCCCGGGCACAAAGACTCAGGCACAACGGGCCCATGGGCTGCGCGAGAATGAGTACCTGCTAACGCCGTGAACGACGAGAGCCCCGCCCGGCAGCGCCGGGCGGGGCTCTCGCATTGTTCCTGCACAGGATCTCGGATTACGCCTGCAATGGCGCTCCCGCGGTCACGCGAATGTCAGCCAGCGGGAATGTCAGCCCGCCGGAGGCGGGCACCATGACCCGCAGCCGCCACCCCGGATAAGAACCGCTGCGCGGTCAACCAGCTGGGAGAATTCAGGGATCGGCACCGGGGAATCTCCGGTACTGCCGAGACCGTCGCTGATGCCGCTGGCGTTACACGACGCAGTGACGACGTCGCGCCATGCGCTGATGGAGGCGGGGTCGGTGAGCGCCATCGGCGGCTGCGGTCCCGAGGAGTCGAACAGGGTGCCGAAGAGGGCGCCGCTGGTCATCAGGTAACTGCCGACGGAGGTGAGCCAGGCAGGGCGGCCAGTGACCAGCGAGGTGCCGAACTCGGAGAACCCGAACGGCAGCCCGGCGGAGTGGGACGCGGCTACGGCCGGGCCCATGAACTGCGCGGGCGGCGTGAGCTCCTTGGTGCCGCCGTCGCCGGATCCCGCCGGGTAGGCGTCCCAGCCCAGGGTAGAGATGCTGTTGGCGCCGGCCAGGTAGTCGCGCCAGTTGCGGTGCGCGGCGGGGTTGAGGTCGTAGGCCATCAGGATCAGGGTGGCGTGCAGGTCGGGGTTGCGCGCCTGGTCGGCGATCGAGGCGACAACCGTCCACGCCTGACG
This sequence comes from Streptosporangiaceae bacterium, assembly GCA_050013415.1. Taxonomy (GTDB): domain Bacteria; phylum Actinomycetota; class Actinomycetes; order Streptosporangiales; family Streptosporangiaceae; genus Palsa-506. The sequence goes on from JBEKFH010000077.1 coordinate 9,401, forward strand.
GTACTGCGCGGCCGTGTACAGGCCGGCCGCGATGGCTGTCTCGGGCTCGTGGTTGTAGGAGTAATAGATGGGGTTTCCGGTGGGCGCGGTGTCGAAGAACTGCGCCAGGGCGGCGTTGTCGGAGCCGGATATGATCGCGGCCGGGTCGGCGTTGAAGCTGACGATGACCGCCGAGTTGTTGGCCTCGGCCAGGCCGGTGCTCCAGGCGTCGGTGGCGGGCAGCCCGGGGTAGTAGACCCGGACGACCGGCATGTAGCCGAACTGCGAGGTCTCCGATGCCAGGGTGGCCATGCTCGACACCGAGCTTCCGATCAGCGGGGGCAACGGGATGCGGATCGGCGGCAGGCAGCTGGCGCTGGCGGTGGATGGCTGATGGTGGCTGACGGCGAGCACAAGCCCTCCAGCGAGCAGGACGGCAACAGCACCGGCGACGATTCTGGTTCGGTAGCTCAGCACTTCTATTTCCCCCTGGCAACACTCTCTGTGTTCTTATCACCACTTTCCGTGTTTGATCCGGATGGGGCCTAGAGGCCGAATTCCTTGCTGCCCGGGGCGTAATCCCCCTCTTAACGGGACCAACGACCCTGGCTATTACCGGGACCCAGCACACTGGCGCGACGGCCTCTTATCACGAGCGCACCGGCATCGAGGGACCGCCGCCGCGCGTGGCCAGCGCGCTCGGCGAGGTCGCGCAAACGCGCCCGGCCAGCGGGAGCCAGCGCGCCTGCAGGACCGAATCGGGTAAGGGCACCGGGGCCTTGCGCAGTGACCGCGTCCGGGAAGCAGCAGGCCCGCCCTGAATTACGACAAATTGACGGCCGGACACAACTGACGTACGGTTTTGACTTACGACCTAAGCAATATCCGGCAACTTTTACAGGGGGACGTTGCTCTATGTCTTTACGTTTCCTTGGCGGCGAGACTGGATCCGGTGGCTCTCCTCGGCTTTACCGAGATGGCGAGGATTACCTGGTCCAGGGCTACGTGGTGACAGAGCCCCGGCTGCTCGCCGAGCTGAGCATTCCCGATGGCGAGACCGTGGTGCGGGTGCCGCCGGCGCTCTGGAAGTACCTGCCCTGCGGGACGGCAGACGGGCCAGCACGCGGGTAGGAACGACGAGCAGATGGACTGTGCTGGCGTCATGCCTGCCATCGCGAGAAGCGAAAAGAATACCTGGCAGGCGGCGGGGGGGGGACGGGTTTGGCATTCTGGCTGACAGGGATAGCCCGGGCTAGACATGCCAAATCGGGCTAGACATGCCGAATGAGGTTCAGCAGGCCCGGGAGGCTCTCGGCTACCGGCTGCGTGACATCAGGAAGGATGCCCGCGTGTCCGGGCGGGAACTCGCCGCCCTGGCAGGCTGGCATTTCACCAAGATCTCCAAGATCGAGCATGGCAGCTCCATGCCGTCGGATGCGGACATCGAGCTGTGGTGCTTCCACTGCGGCGCCGAGAGCCAGGTCCCGGACCTGACCGCCACCGCCCGCGGGATCGAGAAGATGTACGTGGAGCTGCGGCGCCTGCTGCGCACGGGAACCGCCAACTACCAGCAGGAACTGCTGGCCAACGAAGCCAGGACGCGGCACTTCCGCATCTTCGATCCCGCCATCATCCCCGGCGCGCTGCAAACGCCCGCCTACGCAGCAGTGCGAATTTCCGAGTTCGCCGACATGGTCGGCGTCCCGGCCGACGTCGAGTCCACGGTTGCGGCCCGGATGCAGCGCGCGAGGCTGCTGGAGGCAGGAGACCGGCTGTTCCACTTCGTGCTGGGCGAGCAGGCGCTGCGCGCGGCCCTGGCCGACCCATACGTGATGCAGGAGCAGCTCCGGCACCTGCAGGAGGCATCGCAGCTACCGCGGGTCCGCCTCGGCATAGTGCCGACCGGCGTCCGGCATTACATGATGCTCGGCGGATTCTGGATCCTCGATGACCGGGAAGCTCATATAGAGACATACTCGGCAGCGATCAGGATTACCCAGCCGCGCGAGATCGCCATGTACGCGAAGGTTTTCGAGCACTACTCCAGGCGCGCCATTTACGGCCAGCATGCACGGGACCTGATCAGCAGAGTCATCGCTGATCTCGGGCAGGACCCTGACCTCAGCAACTTTGAGCAACTTGTTTGACCCGGTCAGGTCCTGGCCATATTCTTACTTTCAGTAATTGTACTGCTACTAATTGTCTGACTGCTCCGTTCCTTACTGCTGAGTGCCCCGACACGCCGGATGACCGCCGGCTCGGTTCCCTGCCAGGCACGCGGCGGGACGGCCGTCGCCAGCGGACGCATACGGGGGGATCGTGGGGCCAGAGAGCGCAGGCCCGGCAGCCAGCCGCGACTTCGAGCTGGCGCGCCTGGCGGCCATCGTCGAGTCGTCGGACGATGCCATCATCGGCAAGACGCTGGACGGGACAATCACGAGCTGGAACGCGGGCGCAGAGCAGATGTACGGCTACGCCAGCGCCGAGATGCTCGGGCGCAACGTGTCGGAGCTGATCCCGCCGGACCGGCCCAGTGAGCTCGTACCTCTGCTGGACCGGCTGGGGCGCGGCGGGCGGGTCGGGCCCTTCGAGACGAAGCGCGTTCGCAAGGACGGAAGCATCATCGACGTGTCGGTGTGCATCTCGCCGATCCGGGACGCTGGCGGCACGGTGATCGGCGCGTCGACCGTCGCCCGGGACATGACGGAGCGCAACCTGGCTGAGGCCGAGCGGCAGGCCATGGCACGAGAGCTGCATCAATCCGAGCGCCTCGAAATCCTAGGCCAGCTGGCGGGCGGGATTGCCCATGACTTCAACAACATGCTGGCCGCCATCCTCAGCTATGCCGGGTTCGTGGCCGAGGAGACGGCTGACCGGCCCACCGTGCAGGCCGACGCCGAGCAGATTCAGGCAGCGGCACTGCGCGCCGCCCGCCTCACCCGGCAGCTGCTGATCTTCAGCAGCCGGGAGGTCAGCCAGCCAGAAGCGCTGGATCTGAACGCGATCATCACCGGCATCCATGAGCTGCTGTCCGCCAGCATCGGCTCGCACATCGACCTGCGGGTCGACCTGACGGCGGATCTTGGCGCTATCATGGCCGATCGCAGCCAGGTCGAGCAGATCCTGCTCAACCTGGTCATCAATGCTCGCGACGCCATGCAGGAGGGCGGCACCCTGACGATCAGGACGAGCCTCCTGGAACCCGGGGCCGTCCCCGTCCCGCGTCCCGGCGACGGCCGCGGCCGCCCGCGTCCCGGGGACGGCTCCGGCCTCCCGCAGCCCGGCGGCAGCACCGGCCAGTACGTGGAGCTCGCCGTGAGCCACACGGGAACCGGCATCAGCGCGGACGTCGCGCCCCGGATCTTCGAGCCTTTCTTCACGACCAAGCCGCTGGGCCAGGGCACTGGCCTGGGGCTGTCGACGGTGCACACCATCGTCGAGCAGGCCGGCGGCAGCGTGAGCATCGACTCGGAGGAAGGCGCCGGCACGACCTTCTTCGTCCGCTTCCCGGCCAGCGGCCTACCCGTCCGGTCAGCGTCAGCCACCGCGGGACCCGGCGCCCAGGGGCACGGGGAGACGATCCTCGTGGTCGACGACGAGGCCGCCGTATTGGAGGTCACCTCGCGGATCCTGCGCAGGAACGGTTACGCCACCCTCGAGGCGACTACCGGCCAGAAAGCGCTGTCGCTCGCGTCGTCGCGGGACTTCCAGCTGCTGCTGACCGACTCCATCATGCCCGGCGTCTCCGGTCCCAAGCTGGCCGAGCAGGTCACCGCGCTGAAGCCCGGGGTGCGCGTCCTGCACATGTCCGGCGACACCGCGGGACTGCTGGACCCCCAGGGGATCGTCGGCGGCAGGCTGGCGTTCGTCCAGAAGCCGTTCACCGCGCAGGCATTGCTGGAGAAAGTGCGCGATGTGCTGACCACTCCCCCGGGGGAGTGACCTCGGTCCAGCTCGCGGCCCGGGGGTCCTGGCGAGCACGGCGGGCCTGACCCAGGTCGCTGCCCCGGCGAGGCCGACGGGTGCCACCATGGCTGCATGACTGAATCAAGCAAGGGCACCGAGGCCTTCCGCGCCGCGCGCGATCTGCTGCTGCGTCATCGCGAGGACTATGAGTCGGCCAGGAACGAGTTCTCCTGGCCGAGACTGGATGAATTCAACTGGGCGCTCGACTGGTTCGACGTGCTCGCCGCCGAGCATCCCGGTGCCGCCGCGCTGCGCGTCGTCACCGAGACGGGCGACACCCGGCTCAGCTACGCCGAGCTCACCGCCCGGTCGAACCAGGTGGCGAACTGGCTGCGCGGGCACGGGGTGGGCCGCGGCGACCGGCTGCTGCTCATGCTCGGCAACATTGCGCCGCTGTGGGAGGTCATCCTCGCGGCGATAAAGCTCGGCGCAGTCATGATCCCGGCTTCCACCCTGCTCGGGCCAGGCGACCTGGCCGACCGGATCGCGCGCGGCGACGTCCGGCACGTCATCACGGAGTCCGCGCTGGCGCCGAGATTCAGCGGCCTGCCGGGGAACTGGACGCGGATCGCCGTCGGCGGTGATGGTGCTCTGGCTGGCTGGCTGGCCTATGGAGATGCGTTCGGAATGAGCGAGAAGTTCGTCCCGGACGGCCCGACCCTGGCCACCGACCCGCTGCTGCTGTACTTCACCTCGGGCACCACGTCACTGCCGAAGCTGGTCGAGCACACGCACGCGTCCTACCCGGCCGGCCACCTGTCCACGATGTACTGGATCGGCTTGCGGCCCGGCGACGTGCACCTGAACATCTCCTCGCCCGGCTGGGCCAAGCACGCCTGGAGCAACGTGTTCGCGCCGTGGATCGCCGGCGCGGCCGCGCTCGTACTCGGCCACGAGCGGTTCTCCCCCGCGATCCTGCTGGACGCGATCCCGGCCTGCGGGGTGACGTCGCTGTGCGCGCCGCCGACGGTCTGGCGGATGCTGGTGCAGGCCGACCTGGCCG
>JBEKFH010000078.1:0-14283 GCA_050013415.1 Streptosporangiaceae bacterium
CCAGCAGGTGCGGGTTGGACTCGATCAGGTTGGTCGCCTGGGACTGCGAGGTGGCCTGGTTGGACTGGCCGTAGCCGATCGGGCCGATCTTCAGCTTCGGGTAGGTCGACTTGATGTAGGTCCGCATGGCGCCGATCCACGCGTTCTGGATCGTGGCGTCCTTGGTGGACGACAGGATCCCGATGGTGCCGACCTTGCCGAACTTGGCCACCACCGCGTTGATCAGTGCCTCGCCCATCGCCGGATACGCGGTGTCCTGGATGAAGTAGGAGCGGCCGTTCGGCGTGACGTCGGAGTCGAAGCCGATGACCTTGATGCCGGCCTTCATGGCCGCCAGCAGTGCTGGCACCTCAGACGTCGGGTCGTTGGCGGAGTAGGCGATGACGTTCGGCGGGTTATTGCTGTTGACCAGGCCCATGATCACCGCGGCCTGGTCAGGCCCGCTGGCGTCCACCGAGGCGGTGTAGTCGATGCTCTCGTTGAGACTGCCGGCCACCTGCTTGGCGCCCTGGACGTTTGCCTCGAAAACAGATAGTCCCAGTAGCTTCGGCACGATGGCCACGGTGATGTGCTTGCTCGCGAGCGACTTTGACGATGCCGTCTTCGATGGCGCCGGGGTAGAGCTCCCCCCAGAACTCCCCCCGGAGGTGCTCGACGAGCAGGCAGCGAGCATGACCGCGGCGAGGGACAGCAGAAGCCCGGCACGCAGGGACCGCGTGCTCGCCGTTCTCTTGATCCTGTGCATTTAATCCTCCTTGATGTTTACTGGCTAATTTGGGACGTGTTTGTACTACTCATGGCATAGGTGTTTCCTTTCCGTCGGGTGCGGTCGCCCGATAGGAACTCAGTGAGTGCGGCCCGACCCGCACGCGGCGCTAACCAGGTCGCCCCAGGTGCGATAGCGGAGACCGGAGTTGCCGCATCCTCGCCGCCCACGACGCCCGGAAGTTCCGCTCAAACATCACCTTGAGCACTAGCGCGCCGATGAGCAGCAGGCCCGTGACCATCGTTACGGCCAGCGAACTGTCGCCTTCGATGAGCATTCCCTGGCTCAGGAACCCCAGCAGGAAAACGGCGATGACCACCTCCCCTATCCGGCCCCGGCCGCCGAAGATGTCTACCCCGCCCAGCACCACCGCGGTGATGGCCGGCAGCAGAAGAATGGAGCCGGTCTCGGGCTGCGCCGAGTTGTAGTAGGCAGCGAGCAGCACGCCGGCCACCCCCGCCAGAGCGCCGCTGAGGGTGAACACCGCGCACAGGGCGCGACGGGTGGTGATGCCGGTGTAGTCCGCGGCCCGCCGGCTGTAGCCGATAAGGGTGATCGACCGGCCGAATGTGGTGTAGTCGACGATGGCGATCGTGACGAGGGCTAGCAGCAGGAAGACCAGCAGGGCCACCGGGACGTCGGCGATAGCCCCCTGCCCCAGCCGCAGGAAAGAGGACGCGAACCCGTAAGGCGGCGAGTAGCCGGCGACCGATGTCTCGATGCTGGTCACGATGAACTGAGTGGCGAGCGTCACCAGCAGTGAGTCGATCCCGAGCACTGCTATGACAAGGCCGTTGAACAGGCCGACCGCGGTGCCCACGGCGATGGCCAGCAGCACGGCGATCAGGGTGCCGTAGCCATGCTCGAGCGCCGTTCCGGCGAAGACAGACGCGAGGCTGGCATTGGCCGCTACCGACAGATCGATATTGCCGGTGAGAATCACCATGGCCAGGCCAAGCGCGATCAGGCCGATCGGCACGAACTGCTCGGTCAGATCGAGCATGCCGGTGCCGCCATCGGCAAAGTGCCTGGTGGTCAGCGTGAAGTAGATCAGCTCAGCGGCCAGCGCAACCAGCAGGCACACGCCCCATCCGGGCAACCGCCAGCGCCGCGGCAGGGCCAGGGTCGTCATCGCCGCCACCTCCGCCGCTTCGAGCGCCGCGCGACCGATGCATCCCTGGCGCGGCGGTCGAAAAGGACCGCGAGCAGGACGAGCGCGCCCACGCCGGCCGGCTGCCACACGTCGGGCATATGGGCGAAGCTCATGGCCGTGAGGGTGACGGTCAGGAACACACTGCCGATAAGCGCGCCGAACGCCCCGCCGCGGCCGCCGGTGAGGGCAGTGCCGCCAATGAGGGCTGCCGCGATCGCGCTGAGATTGTCATTGACGCCGGTCGTCGAGGATGCGCCGCTTGTGTAGATCAGGAACACCACGCCGGCCAGCCCCGCGAGCAGGCCAGCGATGAGATAGGTCATGAACAGGACCCGCTGTACTCCGATGCCGGCCTTGTAGGCGGCCTCCGCGTCGTCGCCGACGGCGTAGATCGAGCGGCCGAACACGGTATGCCGGAGGACCAGGGCCGCGATCAGCACGAGCGGCAGGGTGTAGACGAAGATCTCCGGGATGCCGGGCAGTACCTGGTTACTGCCGAGGTTGGTCATCGAGTTCGGGATCGTGTCGACCTGGTTTCCGTTGGTGACGACGAACTCAAGGCCCGAGTAGACGCCGAGCGTGCCCAGCGTGGCGATGATCGGAGGCAGCCGCACCACGGCGACGAGCAGCGCGTTGCCCAGCCCCAGGACGACACCGACGACCGCGCCGAGCAGGACCGCAGGGAGCAGGGTCATGTTGTGGTTCTGGATCTGGAATCCGACGATGATCGCCGACAGGCCCATGATGGATCCGACGGACAGGTCGATGCCGCGTCCCAGCATCACGAACGTCTCCCCCAGGGCGAGGAGCGCGATCACCATCGAATCGGCGAGGATGTAGCCGAAGTTGCCTGACGCCCAGAAGTACGGGTGAAAGGCCGTGCTGACCGCGACGATAACGATCATGGCCGCGACCACCTGCACCTCGCGGCGACCCAGCAGCTCGCTCATGGCCCGGCTCTGCCGCCTGTCCTCCTCGGGCGGCAGGACCGTCTGGATGTCCCTTGCCGTCGTCATGACGCACCCACCACGAGCTGGCCCAGGGCTTCCAGCGTGATGTCAGCACCCGCGACCTCGCCAACGATCCGCCCCTCGTATACGGCGTAGACACGGTCGCACAGCCGGACCAGCACCTCCAGCTCCGAGGAGATCACCAGGGCAGCGAGGCCGTCCGCTGTCAGCGACTCGATGATCATGAAGATGCTCTCCCTGGCGCCGACGTCGACGCCGCGGGTCGGCTCATCGAAGATCGCCACCCGCGGTTTGGCCAGCACCCAGCGGGCCAGCATTACCTTCTGCTGGTTGCCTCCTGACAGCGTCTTGATCGGCGCGCCGAGTGAGCTGGCGCGCACATCCATCCGTTGTGCGCCCGCCCGGGCCAGCTCTTCCTCCTGCCGGGGCCGGATGAAGGTCCTGGCCCGCCGGGGAAGCCTCCCCACGATCGCCGACGTGGCATTGCGCACGATGTCGACGTCGGCGAAGATCCCGGTGCGGCCGCGGTCCTCCGCGAGGTAGATCAAGCCCGAGTCGATGCACCTGCGCGGGCCGCGGCCGGTGATGTCTCGCCCGCCGACGCGCACGGTGCCGCTGGAGGGCGCGCGGAGGCCGAAGAGGGTCTCGGCGAACTCGGTACGCCCGCTGCCGACGAGCCCGGCCAGCCCGACAATCTCTCCCGCGCGAACCTGCACGGACATGCCCTTGACCTCAGGGGGGGCGAAGACCTTGTCGGCGTCGAGCATGACCGCGCCGGGCGCAGACGCGTGCCCCGTCCGCCGGGACACGGTGAGCTGGCGGCCGATCATGGCGGCGACCAGTTTCTCGCGCGTCGCCGTGCCACGCTCCTCGCGAGCGACGACGGCGGCATCCCGAAGCACCGTGATCCGGTCGCTGATCGCCTCGACCTCCTCCAGCCGGTGGCTGATGAACCCCAGGGTCAGGCCGCGGCCGCGCATCTGGTCCATGAGCGAGAACAGCTTGTCGGCGTCGTGGGCCGTCAGCGGGGAGGTCGGCTCGTCGAAGAAGATGATCCCGCAGCCGTGGGAGAGCGCCCGGGCGCACTCCAGCAGCTGCTGCTGCGCCAGCGACAGCTCGCCGGCCAGCGTGCGCGGGTGGACCCGCAGGCCGACCGACGAGATCAGCCCGCCGGTCGTGTCGTTCATCGATCGCCAGGCGACCGAGCCGAGCCGCCCGGTCGGCAGGGCCCCGAGGTAGAGGTTCTCAGCCACCGACAAGTCGCGCATGAGCCGTGGCTCCTGCGGCACGAGGTAGATGCCGCGGCGCTGGGCCTCCCGCGGGTTCAGCGGCGGCAAGGTGGCGCCACCCAGCACCAGGCTTCCGCTGTCGAGGGAATAGACCCCGGCCATGACCTTCAGCAGCGTCGACTTGCCGGCGCCGTTCTCGCCGACGAGCGCGTGGATCTCACCGGGGCGGAAGTGGACGCTTGCCTCCCGCAGGACAGTGACGTCGGCGAAGCTCTTGGTGACGGCGCGCGCCTCGTAGCCCGTGCTGTTCTCCACCACCAGGCCCGGGCCGGATAGACCGCCGGGAGTTACGGGGTCAGCCACGGCCTGTCCTCCATCCGCGCAGCGGTGTCGCTAAGTACGCCATGTGCTGTGCCGCCAGCCCTGGAAGCAGATTGTGAGCGCTAACATTTTGAGCCGCAGTAAAGGACAGGCGTGAGCTCGTGACAAGCCCCGCTTCGGGTCGGCCCGGACGGGCGATGCGCGCTGTCATCGTGACCCGCGCGAGGTGGTGGGTGCATCCTCCGGTGACGAGGTGGCGGGTGAATTCCCCGGTGACGAGGTGGCGGGTGAATCCCCCGGTGACGAGCTCTCGCGAACGATGAGCTCTGGCTCCACCGACACCGAGATCGGCTCGCGGGCACCCTTGTCGATCTGGTCCAGTATCAGCGCGACGCTCCGACGCCCTACCTCGGGGAAGTCCTGCCGGACGGTGCTCAGCGACGGCGTCAGGAAGCCGGCCTCCGGTATGTTGTCGAAGCCGACCACGCAGACGTCGCCGGGCACGCGGCGGCCCGCCTCCTCCAGGGCGCGCAGCACTCCCAGGGCCATGTGGTCGTTGGCGACGAAAATAGCCGTGGCGGCCGGTTCCCTGGCCAGGCGAAGGCCCGCCTCGTAACCGGACTGAGCGCTCCAGTCGCCCTGCAGAGGCGGCGGGGCGTCGGCCGCGGCGTCCGCCAGGGCAGCTTTCCAGCCGGCTATGCGCCGATGAGCCTCGCTCCATTTCTCGTGCCCGGCGACATGCCAGACCGACCGGTGACCCAGGCCGAGAAGATGCTCGGTGGCGAGTCGCGCGCCGAGTTCCTGGTCGACCGAGACGGACGGCATGCGCGACTTCGGGTCACCGCCGTGCAGCATGACCGCCGGGATGTTCTCGGGGAGCGACAGGGGGAAGGGCGTCACCGCCATGATCCCGTCGACCGCCTGCGCTCTCAGCCGGTCCACCGCCTTGCCGAGCGCCCGATGGCCAAGGTCATGGATCGCGGCGATGGAGACGAAGTAGCCAGCCTCGGCCGCCGCCTTCTCGATGCTGTCGATGCTGGAGGCGGGCCCGTAGAGGGTGCCGCCGTAGCTGACGACGCCGATGGTGAGCGACCGTCCCGTGACGAGCGCGCGAGCCGCAGAGTTAGGGCGATAGCCGAGGGCATCGATGGCCGCCAGCACGCGCTCCCGCGTCGCCGGGCGCACGCCCTGGGGCTGGTTCAGGACCCGCGAAACCGTCTGGTGCGAGACCCGTGCGAGCCGGGCGACGTCGGTCATGACCGGTGGGTGGGCCGGTGACTCGACTTCGGATGCCACCACCGCTCCCTCCGCTCCACGACATCTGCGAGCAGCTACCGGAATGCCCGCCGGCTCGGCTGTCCCATCGTGATGACAGCAGGGTGAGCGTTAACATCGCCGTCGTCAACCGCTCCTGTTCACAATGCGCCCCAACGTTTCCATATCGTTACGAGAGGGTGTCGAGCGCATATCTCGACAGCATCTGCGCCGGAGATCACCTTCGGGCATGAAGTGACCGGGCAGCCAGTCGCGGTCGCTAATGCCCTGCGCCGGGCAGGGGCACGGCGTAGCCAGGCACTGAGGGCCAGCGGACGGTCAGCACTACTGATTCCTCCTCGGCGCGCCAGGAGTGGCCCACGCCGGACAGCACCACGTAGTCGCCCGGCCGCTGCAGCAGGATGCTGCGGCCCGGCAGCTCGATCCGGAACCTGCCGCTGATGAGCACGTGCAGGCCGGTGCGCCGCTCGCCGGTCACCCACTGGGCGCGTTCGTCGCCGGGCGGATGGACGCCCCACTTGACCTCGACAGCGTCGCTGCGGCGCAGGTCACCCTCGGGCATGAAGTGACCAAGCAGCCAGCCGCGGTTGGCCGGGCCATCAACCGCCGCATTGCCCACGTAGACCATGTCCGTCATGGGCCGTGACGCTAGCAGCCGTGCTGGCGGTATCCCCGGAACCCCGACAGCCGCCCGGCCAGGCTCGGCAGCACTCCGACGAGGTTTTGGCCAATTTTATGCCGTCCGGGACGAACCGATGCTCGCCCAGGCCGCGAACAAGAGCCATGATGACGCGGCGATATGCACGACGGACTCTCCGCAGCGCGGCCAGCGCCGCGGTGGGGCTGCTCGCTGCCGCTGTCTCGATCGGCATCGCCCAGCTGGCAGCCGCCGTCACCGGGCCGCTGGGGCTGCCGGTGATCGCCGTGGGCACTGCCGCCATCAACCTGACTCCGGTCCGGCTCAAGGATTTCGCGGTCCAGCACTTCGGTACCGACGACAAGCTGGTCCTGCTCAGCGGGATCGTCGTGGTGCTCGCGTTGCTGGCAGCCGTCACCGGGCTGCTGGCGATGCGCAGGCGGGCGTACGGATTCGCCGGGATCGCCGTATTCGGCGGAATCGGGCTGGCTGGGGTCCTGACCACTCCCGGAGCTGGCCCGGCCGACAGCCTGCCGACCCTGATCGGCGCGGCCGCTGGCGCGCTTGCCCTGACGCTCCTCGTCCGCGCCCTGGTCAGCCAGCGATCCGCGGCGGCACACGACGGGGAGCCCGCAGCCGGGCCAGCCGCAGCTACTGCCGGACGCGTGACCGCTTCCGCCCTCCGGCCGGCGGAGGCTGGCACGGCGCGGCTGGCCCGCCGCGGGTTCCTGCTCGCCGCGGCCGGGACCGCGGCCGTCGCGGCCGCCGGCGGAGGGCTGGGCGAGGTGCTGCTGCGCCGGTTCAGCGTTAGCGCGGCGCGCGCCGACGTCGCCCTGCCGCGCCCGGCGATCGTCGGTCCGGCCGCCCCCGCGGGCGCCCAGCTGCCGGTTCCCGGCATCAGCAGCTTCACCACGCCGAACGCCAGCTTCTACCGAGTCGACACCGCGCTGCTGGTGCCCCAGCTGCCGCCGGACCAGTGGCGGCTCCGGGTGCACGGCATGGTCGACCGCGAGCTTGATCTCTCCTTCGAGGATCTGCTCAGGCGGCCGCTCACCGAGGCCGACATGACGATCGCCTGCGTGTCCAACCAGGTCGGCGGCCCTTATGTGGGCAACGCCCGCTGGCTCGGCGCCAGCCTCGCCAGCCTGCTGCGAGACGCCGGCATCCGGCGCGGCGCCGACCAGGTCCTCAGCACTGCATCGGACGGCTGGACCTGCGGAACCCCGGTGGAAACGGTGATGGACGGCCGCAACGCGCTGGTCGCCGTCGGGATGAACGGCCAGCCGCTGCCGATCGAGCATGGCTTCCCGGCCCGGATGCTGGTGCCCGGCCTGTACGGCTACGTCTCAGCCACCAAGTGGCTGGTCGATATCGAGCTGACCACCTTCGCGGCCCAGCGTTCCTACTGGGTGCAGCGCGGCTACTCGGCGCAGGCGCCGATCAAGACCGAGTCGCGGATCGACGTGCCCAGGCCGCTGCAGCAGATCAAGGCCGGACGGACCGCGGTCGCCGGGGTCGCCTGGGCACCGCACCGCGGCATCGGCCGGGTCCAGGTCCGGGCCGACAGCGGTGCCTGGAACGACGCCAAGCTCGCCGCGGTACCCGGCATCGACACCTGGCGGCAGTGGGTGTGGGAGTGGGACGCCGCCCCGGGACTGCACCAGCTCGAGGTCAGGGCCACCGATGAGTCCGGCGCCACGCAGCCGGCCACGCGGGTGCCCATCTTCCCCAACGGCGCCACCGGATGGGACAGCGTCGCCGTGACCGTCACCTAGCCGTCTGGCCTGCCCTGTCCCCCGCCTGCCCCTGTCCGCCGCCGACCGGCCCGCCCGCTTCACCCAGAAACGCTCCACCCCGGAAAACGCTCCACCCAGAAGATCAGTCCGTTTCCATCAGAAGGAGTTCCCGTGAAGTACAAGCTCGCAGCTATCGCCACCGTCTCGGCGGCCATCGCGCTCGGCGCCACCGCGTGCGGCTCAAGCGGCACCACGGCAAGCGCCGCGTCCCCCTCCACGTCCATGTCCGCGTCACCGTCGTCAAGCGCGTCCGCGATGGCGGCTCCGTTCGGCGCCGCATGCTCCGCTGTCCCGTCCGCCGGGGCCGGCAGCTTCACGGGCATGTCCACCGCGCCGGTCGCCACCGCGGCCTCCGCCAACCCGCTGCTGTCCACCCTGGTCACCGCCGTGAAGAAGGCGGACCTGGTGGACACCCTGAACTCCGCGGCCAACATCACGGTGTTCGCCCCGGACAACTCGGCCTTCGCGAAGATCCCCTCGGCCACCCTGGCCAAGGTGCTCGCCGACAAGGCCGAGCTCACCAAGATCCTGACCTACCACGTGGTCGGCAGCAAGATCACTCCCAGCCAGTTCGCCATGGGTACAAAGGTCAAGACCCTGGAAGGCGGCACCGTCAAGCTGTCCAAGATGGGCTCGACTTATGAGGTGAACGGCGCTGCGGTGCAATGCGGCGACGTGCACACCGCCAACGCGACCGTTTACATTATTAACGCTGTCCTGATGCCCAAGTCATGACACAGAGGACAGTCAGCGCCTAGCCGACGGCCGGGCCGTGCCCTCCAGGCGCGGCCCGGTACGTCGAGCGAACCTGACACTGGCTTGGACCGACCGCGCGTGCGGTGCCAAAGCCGCCGGTCAGCAGCGGCCGGTCAGCGAGGCTGGATCTCGCCCATCGGACCGAAGCCGTCATGCGGCGTGTCGATGTAGATGATCTGCGGCTGCGCGGACACGAGGTCGGGCGCGGTGTCGAAGAACCTCTTCACGTACGGCTGCTTGACGTGGGCGGCGCCCGCATCGGCATCCTTGAAGCCCTCGATGCAGACGAACTCGTTCTCATCGGTAAGGCTGCGGGAGAACTGGAAGAACAGGCAGCCGTCCTCGGAGTTGACGTCCTTGGCGTAGGAATCGGCCAGCGCCAGCCACTCGTCCATCTTGTCGGGCCGGATCGGTATCGTGATGGTGATCAGGATCATGCGACCGCTCCTTTGGGGGTGGGCTGTCGTCATCATCGTGGTGCGATCGTCGGCGGCCGTCAACAGCCGCAGGTGCGCTAGGTCACGCTAGGCCCGGGCAGGTGACGGGCCGGGACATCGGGCGTGCCTCGCAGCAGATCAGGTCATCACCTGTCCCGCCGTGCCGCTCACCTTCGATCGCCCGGCGGCGCTGCGCTGGCCGCGGTGGCAGCGCCCGGCCGGAGCGGTCTTCGTGCCAGGTGTAGAGCATCTGGGCGCCGGCTACCAGCCACGCCCAGAAATAGATGAAGCTTGCCCCGAGGATCAACTGTGCGGCGGGGTGGTTGCCGGTGACGGTCACGACAACAACGGTGAACGCCAGCATGGCCGGGGTGATGAATCCGAAGGCGATCCACTTGACTGGCTTGTTCACGCGCCGCGGGGGACGTGCCCGGATGAGTTTATGTGCGGGCCGGGCCGGGGTCAGCCCGGCCGGGAGGTCGGCATCGAGAGCGCCCAGGTCTGCATAAGTCCGCGCGGTGAGCGCGCGGCCTGCGCGCCCGTCCAGCTCGTCCTTGGTCTCCCGGCCCTGCCGTCACTGGCCCCTCCTCGCAGGCAAAGACAAGGGAATCGTAGCGCGGTGTTGCCGCCGTCACGCGCCGCGGAGCGATGCTTGCCGTCAAGGCCAGCAGCCAGCAGGCTCTACTGGCGGTCGCCGTCGAGCCCAGGCCAGCCACGCGAGCGGCGGCCGCGACACGATGCGCGGCCGGTCCGTGTCCTTCTTGACCTCCTCGCGCACAGCCGGCGGCCCGGGAACCACTTCCTCCCCCGCACGATTGACGCTGCCAACGTCCCGGTGTACACGTGGGGAATGGGTCCGGCGCCCTTTCACTCGCGAACCGGCAGATTCCGGCAGCCGACTCAACCCGCCTCGGTCAGCTGCTCGTGGGGACGGTGACGGTGGCGGCGTCCGCCTCGGCGTCGACTGCCGGGTCCGGTTCTTCGGGCTGGGTGGCGACGTGGGCGGCCAGTCCCATGCAGGGCACCGCCCTGGAGTCTTCGGTGGCGTACGCCGGGTTCAAGAACCAGACGGTGCGCAACATCATCTACACCAGCGTCGGCGGCGATCAGGTCCGGGTGCGGGTCAGCAACACCTTCGGCAGCAAGCCGCTGACCGTCGGCGCGGTCAGCATCGGCGTGGTCCTCTTCGGTGCCCAGATCGTCCCCGGGACGAGCCAGAGGCTGACCTTCGGCGGCCGCCCGTCGGTCACGATAGCCGCCGGCGCGCAGGCGCTGAGCGACCCGTTGCCCATGCACGTCCGGCCGCTGGAGGAGCTGGCCGTGTCCGTGTACCTGCCGACCGCGACCGGCCCCGCGACCAACCACGGCGACGCCCAGCAGACCAACTACATCGCCTCGGGTAACCAGGCTGCCGCCACCGCCGCCACCGCCTACACCAGCACCGCCTCGTCGTGGTTCTTCGTGGACGGCGTCGACGTGCGCGACCCGGGCAGCGCCACCACCGTGGTGGCTTTCGGCGACTCGATCACCGACGGCTACCTGTCGCAAACCGGCGGCAACGACCGCTATCCCAACTACCTGGCCCGCCGCCTCAGCACCGCCCAGGGCAGCCACGCCCCGGCTGTGGTGGACGAGGGCATCAGCGGCAACCGCGTCCTGAACAACTCCGCCTGCTTTGGCGTGAGCGCCGAGTCCCGGTTCGAGCGTGACGCCCTGGGCCAGCCCGGCGTCAAGGCGGTGATCCTGCTGGAGGGCATCAACGACATCGGCTTCAGCGGGAACCCGGACACCGGCTGCTCCGCCCCTAACAACCCCACCGTGACGGCGGCGCAGATCGAGGCCGGCTACCGGGATCTGATCTCCCTGGCCCACGCGCACGGGGTAAAGATCTACGCCGGCACGCTCACCCCGTTCATGGGGTCCCACTCCACCTATGGAGGCAACTACGGCACCGCCAAGGGCGAGCAGCTCCGCGAGGAGGTCAACAACTGGATCCTCACCAGCCATGCCTTCAACGGCGTAGTCAACTTCTCCAAGGTCACAGCTGACCCCGACAACCCGGAATACCTCAACCCTGTGTACAACGCCACGCCGGAGGGCTTGCACCCCGGCGACCTCGGCTACCAGGCCATGGCTGACGCGGTCCCGCTGAGCTGGCTCACCCCCAGCTCCTGAGAACACCGGTGGTCACCGGCGCCGCGGCCACTGAGGCCCGGCGCCGGTGACTACCGGCCCGCGCAGCTGGGCCTGCTGGGGAAGAAATGCGGGCGACTAACGGCAACGGAGACGTCTACACGACCAGCGGCCTGCTCAGAACCAGTGCCGGGCCCGCAGCCAACCGGCAGCAACTCTGGCCGGGACAGCCCCAGGAACTCTTCGGGCAGCCTGCGCCGACGTTGACCGGGCTGCGGTCTAAACCCTGGGGTTGAGGCGGGGTGCCGGGAAGACCAACCCGCGGGCTGGCGACTTGTGGCGCTCCGAATCTGACACTGGTCTGCATGACAACTACTGATTACCTCATCAACATCGCCCTCATCGCTCTCGTGATCCTGCAGATCAGGGGGAGCCGCCTCGACCTGAAGACCGCGCTCCGGCCCGTGATCCTCGTTGCCGCCGCGGCCCTGTACTACCTGCGCGGTGTCCCGGTCGCCGGGAATGACCTCACCCTCTATGTCGTCCTCGGCGGCATCGGGCTCGTCCTCGGCGTGGCCTGCGCGGCGACGACGCGGGTGTGGCGGGCCGGCGACGGCCACGCTTACGCCAAGGCCGGCGTGATCGCGGCGGCGCTGTGGATCATCGGCCTCGGCAGCCGCCTCGGCTTCGAGGAGTTCTGGAGCCACGGCGGGACGCACGCCATCGTGAGTTTCTCCATCGCCCACGACATCACCAGCCAGGACGCGTGGGTCGCGGCGCTCGTGCTGATGGCGCTGGCCGAGGTGATCTCCCGGCTGGTCGTCATCAGGATCCGCGGGGCGCGGACCCGCCGGACCGGCGAGATCCTGCCCGCCGGCCGGCGCGAGACCGTGGCAGGCTGAGGTGCTCGCGGCCGGCAACGGCGCCGGGCCGGGGATCCGCGGCGGCCGTAAGATTTCCCCATGAGCGACCGGGTCATGGCGGCGCAGGCGGAAGCCCTGCGCCGCTTCCGCCGCGAGGGCCGGCAGCTCGCCCCGCTGCGCTGGTGGGTCGCCGGCATCGTCGTGCTCGTCGCGGTGACGTCGAAGCCTGCGGTGGGGCTGTCCGGACGGCACCTGGCCCTGGCGGTCTGCCTCGCCGTCTTCGTGGTCGAGATGCTCGGCTGGCCGGTCCTCCGGCCGGGCCTCCGGGGCCAGGTCGCCGTTCGCGTCGGCGAGCTCGCGGTCTTCGGCGCGAGCGCGGTCGCGATCGCCGTGCTCCAGCCGAACGGGGTCTCGGAGCTGCCCGGCAGCGCGGTCGTGTTCACCGCCGGGGTCGCGCTTTCCCCGCCGTTCGCCGTCGCGGCCGGGGCGGCGGTCACCGCCGGCGTCGCTGTCGCTCTCGGCTCGGCCGCAGGTGCCGGTGCCGCGTCGATCGCCGCGTCGGCACTGCTGTGCGCGGTGCTCGGCGTCACGGGCGCTCTGCTGCGGCGCTACCGGCTCAGCCAGGAGCGCACCGAACTGCTCCTGGCTGAGCTTGAGGAGGCCCGTGATGACCAGGCGCGGGCGGCCGCGGCGGAGGAGCGGGCCAGCATCGCCCGCGACCTGCACGACGTCCTGGCCCAGTCGCTGTCCGGGCTGGCGATCCAGCTGGAGATGGCGCGCAAGCTCGCGGGCACTGCGGACGTCCCGGCCGGGCTGCGCGCCGCCATCGACGACGCGGCCGGCCTGGCCAAGCAGGGCCTGGCCGGAGCGCGCGACGCTGTCGGCGCGCTGCGCCGTGATGACCGGCTCGGCGTGGACCAGATCCCCGAGCTCGTCGAGCACTTCCGCCGGGACTTCGGCCTCGCGGTGGCCTGCACCATCCGGGGAACGCCGCGGCCCGTGAAGCCCGACCTCGGCCTGGCCCTGTACCGGGTGACCGGCGAGGCGCTCACGAACGTCGCGCGGCACGCCGCGGGGGCCGCCGCGCGCGTCGAGCTCTCCTTCGACGCGGATGGGGTCCGGCTCGCGGTGACCGACGACGGCGGGGAGCAGAGCGCGCTGGCGGCCGAGGGAAGCGGCTGGGGCCTGGCGGGCGTCCGGGAGCGGATCAAGCGGCTCGGCGGTGATTTTGCCGCCGGGCCGGCGGGACCGGGATGGTCGGTCGTCGTGAGCGCGCCGGCATGACCGGCGCCCAGGCCGTGCGGGTGGTGGTCGCCGACGACCAGCGGGCCGTGCGCGACGGCCTGGCCATGCTGGTCGGGCTCTGCGAGGGCATCGAGGTCGTCGGCACTGCGCCGGACGGGGCGGCGGCCGTCGCGATGGTCGGCGAGCTCGCTCCCGACGTCGTGCTGATGGACCTGCGCATGCCGGAGATGGACGGCGTGCAGGCCACCCGGCAGATCGCCGGGCGCAGCGCCGCGCGCGTGGTGGTGCTCACCACCTACGCCGATGACGAATCGGTGTTCTCCGCGCTTCGCGCGGGCGCGGCCGGCTACCTCACCAAGGACGCCAGCGCCGAGGAGATCGAGGCCGCCATCCGCGCGGTCCACCGCGGGCAGACGTGGCTGGACCCGGTGGTACAGGCACGCCTGGTCAGCGCGCTCGGCGACAGCGTCCCGGGCGAGCCGGCCCGCCCGCTCCCCGGACTCCCCGGCAACCTCACCCCGCGGGAGGCCGAGGTGCTCACGCTCATCGGTGAGGGACTGTCGAACCGGGAGATCGGCGAACGGCTCGTTCTCGGCCAGGCGACCGTCAAGACGCACGTGAACCGGATCTTCGCCAAGACCGGCGTGCAGAGCCGGGCCCAGGCGGTGCGGTACGCGATAAGCAACGGGCTGGCCGGCCCG
>JBEKFH010000079.1:0-14221 GCA_050013415.1 Streptosporangiaceae bacterium
GTTGTCGCGGCCGCCGGGGCGGTGGTCGAGGCGGAAGAACGCCACGTAGGGCGATAGGGTGCCGGGGGCGGGCTCCGGCGCGGACAGCATGTGCAGCATCGACTGCCAGGCGGAGAGCGGGTTCAGCGCGCGGCGGGCCAGCGAGCGGCCGATCGCCTCGATGCGATTGCGGGTGGCGGCGTCCATTTCCTCGGCAAACTTCCGGTCCACCCGGCTTGACGTCACCGTCCCACCCTAACCGACAGGAATGATCATCAACATGTACCGGATTAGTCGAAGTTTATAACGGATAATTCGGTCTAAAATGTCAATACAGTGCGGTACAAGTTAAAGGACGAACCTTCGCACGGACGTTGCGCAGGCGGTTCGCGGCCGACAAGGTGCGCCCCCGTGGGGGCGCCACGTCGCGATCGGCCGGGCTGGTCAGCGGGCGGCATGGTGCTCCCCCAGGGAGCCGCCGCGGCCGGGCGGGCTGGTCAGCGGGCGGCGCGGTGACGACGGCGGAAACGGAGTCCCGCGACCGCCGCGGCCACCAGGACGAGGCCGGCCACCACCGGGATCGCGCGCTTGAGCACGGGCAGGCCCGCCACACTCAGCAGGTCGATGGCGTCATCGTCCGGCTGGCTGTAGGCCGGCCGGGCCGGGCGCGCCGCGTAGTCGCCGTTGGCGGCGGCCTTGTCGCCGGTGGGTCCGCTGCCCCGCGCGGCCGCTCCGGCCGCAGGGGAACCGCCGGCCGAAGTGCGTGTGGCTGCCGCTGCGCCGGAAAGGGCGTCTGTCGCCGCTGCGCTGCCTGCGGCAGCCCCGCCAGCTCCCGCGGTACCGCTGCCCGCCGCGGTCCGGCTGGTCCCGGCGGTCCGGCTGGTCCCGGCGGTCCCGGCGGTCCCGGCGGTCGCAGTGGTCGCTGCGGCCGGGATCGTGCCGTTCGCCGCGGCAGTTCCCGCGGCATCGCCCAGCGACAGCCCGCGCTCGGCGAGTTTCTGCCGGATCTCCTCGACGGAGGCTGGCCCGATGTTGTCGATGGCGAGCAGTTGCCGCTCGCTGCGGGAGGCGAGTTCCCCGACGGTATGAATCCCCTCGCGCCGCAGGCTGTTGTAGGAGCGGAGCGCGAGGTGCAGTTCCTCGACGGACAGGGCCGCCAGGTCAGCCTCGGGCTCGCCGGCCTGGGCGGCCGCTGCCCCAGCCTGGCCAGACTGGCCCGCCCCGGCCTGGCCGTCAGCCGGGTTGTCCGCGGTCAGCATGGCGGCGAGGTTGGCGGCGAAGATGCCGATCAGCTTGCCGCCCACCTCGGCCATCACGCCCCGGCCGAACTGGGCGGGCCGGCCGGTCACGTTCAGCGTGGTGTGCACGACCACCTTGGTCTGATCGCCTTCGGCATGCAACTCCGAGCGGACGATGGCCGAGGCGGTGCCCGCGCCGCGGGTCTCCTTGCCGGACGCCTCCAGCTTCATCACGCCCGCCGCGGCGTCCCGCTCGGTGAACCGCGCGGTGCCGGCGTAGACCATCGAGATGGGCCCGACCTTGACCTTGATCCGGCCTTTGATCTCGTCGCCGTCCACGGAGTCGAGGGAGGCGCCCGGCATGCAGGGCGCCACCCTCTCCACGTCCAGCAGCACATCCCACGCCCTGTCCACCGGGACCGGAACGGTGAATGAGTGCTCTAGTTCCATCGCTCAGACTCCTGCCGCCGCTGCGAGTGCCCTTCCTGTCAGCACCCGCGCCAGGTGACGGCGGTAGTCGGGCGCGCCATGCAGATCGCCGGGCGGCTCGGTTCCGTCGGCCGCGTGAGCGGCGGCGGAGCGAAGCGCGTCGCGGCTGGCGGGCGCGCCGGCCGCGGCCGATTCTGCCGCCGCGGCCCTGACTGGGACAGAGCCCATGTTGGTCAGCCCGATCCTAGCCTCGGCGACCGTGCCATTCGAGCGCCGGGCCAGCGCCGCCACGCCGACCGTCGCCCACGACTGCGCTGTCCGGTGGAATTTCTCATACCGGTAGCCCCAGCCATCACCGAGCTTGGGGATGGTGATGGCGGTGAGGATCTCACCGGGCCGCAGCGCGGTGGTCAGGTAATCGACGAAGAAGTCGGCGGCGCCGATTTCCCGCTCACCTCCGGGTCCCCGGACGGTGAGCGTCGCATCGAGCGCGAGTATCACCGCGGGCAGGTCGCCGGCCGGGTCGCCGTGCGCGAGCGAGCCGCCTAGTGTGCCGCGGTGCCGCACGGCGGGATCCGCGACGGTGCCGGTGGCCTCCGCGAGTAGCCCGCAGTGCGCCGCGATGAGCGGATCGCCGACGACCTCGTAATGCGTGGTGCTGGCGCCGATCCGCAGCGAGTCGCCCTGGTCGCTGATCCCGCGCAGCTCGTCGATGCCGCCGACGTCCACGAGCAGCTCCGGGTAGGCGAGCCTGAGCCGCAGCAGCGGCATCAGGCTCTGGCCGCCGGCGATGACCTTGGCGTCCTCGCCGCCGCCGGCTAGCGCGCTGATGGCCTCGTCCAGCGACGATGGCCGGACGTAGTCGAACTTCGCCGGGATCATGCCGCGCCTCCGCTCTGCTGTGCCTCATCGTGGTCTGCGGCGATGCCCGAGGGGCTGTTGCCCTGGGTCCGGTCGCTCTGCCGGGCCTCGTGCTGCCGGGCCGCGCCGTCCTGGTCGCCGCCGCGGGCGGTCTGGATGGCGCGCCAGACTCGCTCGGGGGTGCAGGGCATGGTGATGTCTCGGATTCCGAACTGGCGCAGCGCGTCGACGATCGAGTTGACCACGGCGGGCGTGGAGGCGATTGTCCCGGCTTCGCCGACGCCCTTGACGCCCAGCCGGTTGGCGGCCGGGCTCTCGGTCCGGTCGGTGACATACGACGGCAGGTCCGCAGCGGACGGCACCAGGTAGTCGGCGAGGGTGCTGGTGACCAGGTTGCCGTCGTCGTCGTAGACGGCCTCCTCATACAGCGCCTGCGCGATGCCCTGGGCGAGACCGCCGTGCACCTGGCCCTCCACGATCAGCGGGTTGACCACCAGTCCGATATCGTCGACCGCCACGTAGGAGCGGATCGTGACGAAACCGGTCTCCGTGTCGACTTCTGTCGCGCACAGGTGCGTGCCGTGCGGGAACGAGAAGTTGTCCGGGTCGTAGGTGGCGTCGGCGTCAATCGTCGGCTCGACGCCGTCCGGCAGGTCGTGCGCGGCGAACGCGGCCAGCGCGATCTCCTGGATGGTCTTGGACGCGCCGGAGCCGTTGCGGGCGCTGAACACCCCGGCCGCGAACTCCACCTCCTCCGGCGGCGCCTCCAGCAGCGCGGACGCGATGGCCTTCGCCTTCTCGATGACCTTGTCGCAGGCGGAGACCAGGGCCAT
Source organism: Streptosporangiaceae bacterium (assembly GCA_050013415.1). Lineage (GTDB taxonomy): Bacteria > Actinomycetota > Actinomycetes > Streptosporangiales > Streptosporangiaceae > Palsa-506. The sequence continues at coordinate 3,341 of JBEKFH010000079.1, forward strand.
CCCGCCGACGGCCAGCGACCGGGACCCGTAGGTATCCATCCCCTTGGGCGATACCTGGGTGTCGCCGTGCAGTACCCGGATGTCCTCGTACGGCACGCCGAGCTGGTCCGCCACGATCTGGCTCCACGCGGTCTCGTGCCCCTGGCCGTGCGCGCTGGAGCCGGTCACCACCTCGACCTTGCCGGTCGGCAGCATCCGGATCGACGCCTGCTCCCAGCCGCCCGCGCCGTAGGCGAGCGAGCCGAGGACGCGGGACGGGGCGAGCCCGCACATCTCCGTGAAGGTGGAGATGCCGATGCCCAGCTGGACCGGGTCGCCGCTGGCCCGCCGGCGCTGCTGCTCTGCGCGCAGGTCGTCGTAGCCGAAGAGGTCCTTGGCCTTCGCGGTGGCCGCCTCGTAGTTGCCCGAGTCGTAGGTCAGGCCGCAGATCGTCGTATAGGGGAACTCCTCATGCTTGATCCAGTTCCGCTCGCGGAGCTCCAGCGGCTCGATATCCAGCTCGGCCGCCAGTTCGTCGACGATCCGCTCGATGGCGAACGTCGCCTCCGGCCGCCCCGCGCCGCGATAGGCGTCCGTCGGCATCTTGGTGGTAAAGATCCCGGTGCAGCGGAACGAGTAGGCGTCCATCTTGTAGATGCTGTTGTACATGAACGCGCCGAGCAGCGGCACGCCCGGCGTGACCAGCATCAGGTAGGCGCCCATGTCGGCGAGCAGATCCACCGACAGGCCCCGGATCTTGCCGTCGCGCTCGGCTGCGATCCTGATCCGCTGCCACTGGTCCCGGCCGTGGTGCACGGTCATGTTGCCCTCGCTGCGCGACTCGGTCCACTTGACCGGCCTGCCCAGCTTGCGGGCGATCAGCACGGCGAGCACCTCCTCGGCCGTGACCTGCAGCTTTGAGCCGAATCCGCCGCCCACGTCCGGCGCGATCACCCGGAGGTTCTGCTCCGGGATGCCGGTCACCAGGGCGAGCATGACCCGCAGCACGTGCGGGATCTGGGTCGCCGACCACAGCGTGAACTCCCCGCCCACGCAGGAGCAGACCACCGCGCGCGGCTCCATCGCGCTCGGGATCAGCCGCTGCTGCCGGTAGTTCCGCTCCAGCACCACCGGGGCGTCGCGGAATGCCGCGTCCAGGTCGCCGTTGGCGAAGACCCATTCGAAGCTCTTGTTGCCCGCCTCGTGCACCTTCGGCGAGCCGTCGTCCAGGGCGGTCCGGATGTCGAGCACCGGCTCCAGCGGCTCGTAGTCGATGACGATCGCGTTCAGGGCGTCAGCGGCCGCGTACCGGTCGCGGGCCACCACGCACGCGACTGCCTCGCCCACGTAGCGCACCTCGTCGGTGGCCATCGGTGGGTGGGCGGGGATCACGATGTCGGGCGTGACCGGCCAGGCGCAGGGCAGGCTGCCCTGCTCGTCGGCGAAGTCCGCGCCGGAGTAGGCAGCGATCACCCCGGGCTCGCCGCGGGCGGCGCTGACGTCCACCGAGGTGATCCGCGCGTGCGCGAACGGGCTGCGCAGGAAGGCGATGTGCAGCATGCCGGGCAGCACGATGTTGTCGGTCCAGTTGGTCTGGCCGGTGATCAGCCGTTCGTCCTCCTTGCGGAGGCGGGCCTTGCCGAGTTCCGCGCCCGGTGCCTGCCTGGTCTCGGTCTGCGTGGTCATTCGCTGGCTCCTGCCTCGGCGGCGCGCCGGACGGCGCGGACGATGTTCTCGTAGCCCGTGCAGCGGCAGAGGTTGCCCTCCAGGCCTTCGCGGACCTCTTGCTCGCTCGGGTGCGGATTCTCCCTGAGCAGATCGGCCGCGGCCATGATCATGCCCGGCGTGCAGTAGCCGCACTGGAGCGCGTGCTCCTCGTGGAAGGCGCGCTGCAGCGGATGCCATTCGCCGTTGGCCATGCCCTCGATGGTGGTGATCCGCGAGCCGTCCGCCTGGATGGCCAGCACGGAGCAGCTCTTCACCGAGATCCCGTCCATCAGCACGGTGCATGCACCGCAGTTGGACGTATCGCATCCGATGGGCGTGCCGGTCTTGCCGACGGACTCCCGCAGATAGTGCACGAGCAGTAGCCGGGGCTCCACGTGATCTACGTAGCTGACCCCGTCGACTGTGACGGTTATCTTTGCCATGCGCGGTCTCTCCTCCTCGCGGAACACCGGGTGCGCCTGCTGCCCAACCTAGGGCTGTCAGCCCCGGCGCACCAGTCCCTGCCCCCGCCTTGTGCTCAGCCCGGGGGCCTTTGTGCTCAACTCCCGGGCCGTCCGCTCAGCCGAACCGACCGTGCACGTAGTCGGCGGTCCTCGGGTCGGCCGGGGATTCGAAGACCCGCTCCGTCGGCCCGGCCTCCACGATGTGCCCCGGGGTGTTCTCCGCGGCGAGGAAGAAGGCGCAGTTCTTCGAGACCCGCTGCGCCTGCTGCATGTTGTGCGTGACGATGACGATCGTCACCTGGCCCTGCAGCTCGGCGATCGTCTCCTCGACCCGCCGCGTCGATGTCGGGTCGAGTGCGGAGCACGGCTCGTCCATCAGCAGCACGGCCGGCTCGACGGCCAGCGACCTGGCGATGCACAGCCGCTGCTGCTGGCCGCCGGACAGGGCGCCGCCCGGCGACTTCAGCCGCCGGTGCACCTCGTTCCACAGGCCCGCCCGGCGCAGGCTGGACTCGACCACGAAGTCCTTGTCGCGGACCTTGATGCCGGCCAGCTTCAGACCGCTGGCGACGTTGTCGTAGACCGACATCGCGGGGAACGGGTTCGGCTTCTGGAAGACCATGCCGATACGGCGCCGGATGTCCGACGGGCGGCTGCCAGGATGGTAGATGTCCTCGTCGCCGAGCAGCACCTCACCGCCCAGGGCGGCGCCCTTCACCATCTCGTGCATCCGGTTAAGTATCCGCAGGAACGTCGACTTGCCGCAGCCGGAGGGCCCGATGAGAGCCGTGACCGTGCCTGGCTCCATCTGTAGTGACACCCGTTCCAGCACCTTGTGGCTGCCGAACCAGGCCGACACCTCCCGTGCCTCGAGGCCGACGAGCGGACCAGCCGGGCCGGGCGCCGGGCCGTAGCCGTCGGAGTCGATCAGGGCGGTGTCCACCCCGGCGCGGCGTGGCCCGAAGTCCGGCTGCTCGTCCAGGTGCTCCGCGGCGATATCGCTCATCCGCCGGGGTTGTCTCCATGGCGGCGGGGAACCCGGCTGCTCGTCCAGGTGCTCCGCGGCGACGTCGCTCATCCGCCGGGCCTCGGTCCACGGCGGCGCAGCCCCCGGCTCCTCGTCAAGATACTCCGCGGCAAGGTCACTCATCTGCTGGGCTCCGCTCTCTGGCTCGGTCATCGGGCGCTCGGTCATCGGGTCACCGGCGACCCGTCAGTACACGTTCGGCAGCAGTGCGGCAAGGCTCTGGTACAGGTTCCACAGCACGGCAAGCGCGAGCGGCGCCGCCGCGAGATAGGCCAGCCATGGCGACCAGCGGGCGGCGGCGACCGTGCCCGCCGCGGAGACGAGCGCCAGCGCCATTCCCCACACCATGGTCAGCACCAGGGCGCTGTCATCACCGCTCAGGGCGGTCTCCGCAGGGGTGATGGCGGGCAGGCCGCCCGGATCCTGGTGCACGGCGGAGGTAAGGTCCGCGTCGGCGTAGATGTAGGAGCTAGGGACGTAGGGCGACCCGGCGGTCAGCAGGATGAGCCTGTTCGCCGCCGGGTCCTGCACCAGCAGCCTGCTGCTCCCGAGCGCCTCGACCGTATAGGAGGACGTGCCCTGGCCGGTGATCACGCTGATCTTGTCACCGCGCCGCAGCTGGTCCAGCCGGGCGAACGGCGCGCCGAAGGTTGCCCGGCGCCCGTATATCTGCGAGACCCCGTTCTGGCCGGGCAGCGGGGTATCGCGCTGGTGCCCGGGCCCGAGCGTAAGGTTCTCCGGGCTGGTGCCCTCGACCACCACCATGTTGCGCACGCCGATGCTCGGGATATTCAGGATCGCGACCGGCGTGCCTGGCGTCGTCGCGCCGAGTGGTGCGACCTGGTTCGCGAGCTTGATCTTCAGCGCCGAGTACAGGATCGTCTGGCTGCGCGCCTCCTGCACGCCGGACAGCCCGTAGAGGTAGACGGCGAAGCCGAGCAGGAACACGCCGAGCAGGGTCAGGCCGATGCCCACGCCGCGCAGCACGGGCCGCTGCCGGGTCCCCGGGGCGGCCCCAGCCTTCCCCGGGGCGGCCTCAGCCTGGGCAGCGGCCGAGGGGGGCCCCCAGTCGGCCTCCGACGAGCCGGGGCGCGCCGCGTCTGGCGGCGGCCCGGCCGCGGCCGGGCCTGACGCCTTCTCGGTTTCCTCCAGGATCGCCATGTGCTCCGCTCGCGTTGCTGGTCAAGGACACTGGGCCGGGCTGCCGGGGATACTGGGCCGGGCAGCCCGGCGGGCTAGCCGGGTGCCCGGCCGCGCCGCCGGCGCAGCCAGATGCCCAGCGCGGGCGGCATGGCGACCGCGACCAGGATCGCCACCGCGGTGAGGACGCTGAGCAGCGGCCGGTCCGCGCTGGCGTCGGCCACGTCCACCACCTGGCCGGTGACGCTCACCGCCCCGGTGCCGGTGCCGGTGCCCGTCCCGGTGCCCAGCGTCCCGGTCCCCGGACTCGCCGACGCGCTGGCCCCGGGTGTCGACGCTCCGGTCGTCTGTGACTTCTTGGAGCCGGTGCCCGACCCGGGCGTGGTCGCCTTCCCGTCCCGCACGACGCAGTCAAGGGGCTCGCCCACCTTCTCGCACGGTGACGGATACGCAGCATTTTTCAGCAGGGTGAGCACGCCGTTGGTGAAGGTCGGGTTGTTGCATCCGGCCAGGGTGACCGGGTTGGGCGTGGCGACGTGCCCGGGCATGTGGTCGACCTGAAGGAGGCCGCCCTTCACCAGGTTCAGTGGCAGCGGCGAGTACCCGAGCGCCGCCATCTGCTGCTGGCCGCCGCACAGCAGGAAGTTGACGAACGTGCTGAGCGTCCTGCCCTTCGCCGCGGTGAAGTTAGGCGGGGCCTTCGTGCCGGTCCGCGGCGTGATCAGGTAGCTGTAGCTGGACAGCGGGTAGGACCGGGGGTCGGTGAAGGTGTAGACGCTGTCGAGGTTCTGCTGCAGGAAGTTCACGCTGTGGGTGTCCTCGTTGATGACCGCCTTGGTCAGCGCGACGGCGACGTTCGACGCGCTGGGCAGCACGTAGTAACCCGCCGGGTTGAGCATCGCGACGACCGGGTAGTGCGAGTTCAGCGCGTAGGCGTACTCGTCGTAGCCGATGGCGCCGTCGGCGTAGCTGGACGTGATGTAAGTCGCGACGTTGTTGGAGCCGTTCTCGGCCTTGACGTTGCCCCAGCCGGACGTCGGGTAGAACTCGGTCTGCCCGCAGGGCGGCTTGACCCTGCCGTTGGTCACCTTCTCGCAGAACGCGTTCCACTCGCTGGGGTACGTGTGCGCCATCCAGCGGGTAAAGAAGTAGGTCGCCCCGGATCCGTCCGAGCGAACCACCGGCGTGATCGGCAGGTTCGGCAGCTGGGCACCGTAGTCATGCGTGATCTCGGCATTGTCCCAGTTCGTGATCTGGCCGGTGAATATCTTCATGAGGGTCTCGCCGGACAGGCGCAGGTTGGTCACCAGGTGGCCGGCTACCACGATGTGGTACATGAAGGCTGTTCCGCCGGCCGTGTCCGGGATGTAGGAGTATCCGTAATCGAACGGAATCTGGCTGCCGGTGCCGGCGAGCTTGTCGCTCCCGTTGCGGAACGGCGGATCCGAGGCGGCGAAGTCGTCCTGGCCGGCGATGTAGTCCTGGCGGCCGGCGGCGGAGCCGTCGGGGCTGAAGTTGACCGTGATGCCGCTGGACTGGACATCCTGCGACCACTGGTCGAGCGCCACCTCGCTCCACGACGACCCGGAGCCGTTGATCGTCACGTAGCCGCCCGCGCTGGCGGGAGCCGCCATGAAGATCAGGCTGAGCGCCGTCACGGCGACGGCGCCAGCGACGCTCGCCAGTTTCCTCCAGGCACTGGTCACGATTTCCTCTTCCGCCGTCGGGCCGCATGGTAGAGGCGCCGTGCGCGCACGCCGATGGCACCGGTGCTGCCGACCAGCAGCGATCCCCCGCCGAGTGCGGTCACGCCGCCGATGAGCAGGATGGCCGGCAGGACGTACCGGGTGATGCCCGTGGTCAGCGGGTTCCGGTCCGCGACGGTCGTGATCTTCGGGCTGATCGCCGGCAGCGAGACGCTGGGAGACGGGGACGCCTGCACCGACTTGGCTGCGCTGGGCGATGCGGACGGCTTCGGGCTGGCGCTGGGGGCCGGCTTCTTCGTGGTCCCGGTCTGGTTCTGCACGGCGTTCGCCGCCGTCAGCGTCTCGGCCCGCAGCTTGGCGGTCAGCGGCAGGTAGCCGGCCGGCAGCTGGCCCGGCGCGGAGCCCTGGACCTGGCCGGGCCCGGCGACGTAGCGCAGCCACCGGGCGATGTCGGCCGCCTTCGCCGGGGAGACGCCGCTGGTCGGCACCATCGCGTAGACGACCATGGTCAGCGGGTACTCGGCCGGGTTCTTGCTGGTCAGGCTGACCTGCTGGGTAATGCCGTTGCTGCTGGTCGTCATCGACTTCAGGGCCGCCGCCATGGACGCGGGCGTCGGCGTGACGTAGCGGCCCGCGTGGTTCTCTATCGCCGCGGTCGGCATCAGGAAGGCGGCCGTATCGCCCTGGTCCAGCACCGCGAACAGCGCGCGCTGGCCGGGCAGCTCAATCGACAGCCTGGTGTAGTTGCCGGGCAGGCCGGTCCCGCCCTGGAGCTGGTCCTCGGTGCCGGGCGGCCAGTTCTCGACCATGTCGCTGACCGCCAGGCTCAGCGGGAATACCGGCGAGTAAGCGTGCGCCATCTGAGACGTGGGATCCTGGGCGAGGAACGCGTCCGTCGGGTACTGCACGCCGTTGAAGTAATAGTTGACGCGCATCCCCCAGCGGTCGGGCGCTCCGGCCAGGAACTGGCTCGCGCCGGCGTTCGCGGCGATCCAGCGCGTCACCTCGTAGGTCATGTCGCTGTGGCCGGACTGCACGATGGGGACGTCGGCCGGCGACGTGGCGTTGCCGAGGAACACGTTGCTGATGCCGGGATTGAGCTTCTCGAACTCCGGGTCGACGAAGATGTCGGCGGGATTCCCGTCGACGCCCTTGTCACAGCCCGGCGACCGGTTCGGGGCGCAGCTCACCCCCGAAAGGGCGTAGGACGTGGTGAGCAGCTTCGCGACCAGTTCGGGGTCGAGCTTCATGCTGGTGTACGGATCCCCGGTCGCGTCGTTGTCCGCCCAGTAGGCGATGGACACCGCGGAGACGGCGACCGGTGCGTAGGTGTATCGCTTGTTCCCTGACACCGCGGAGGCGGCTGGCCTGGTGGTCAGCGCGACGTCGCCCAGGCCCGACTGGACGGCGGCGATAGCCTCCGGCTCGGGCAGCGCCGAGCTGTACTGGACCGTCAAGGGATCGGCGCCCGCGCACAGCTTGGCGTTCCACTGCTGCATGGCCCGCCCCAGCATCGGCGAGCCGATGATCTTGAGGTTGGCGTTCCGGATCGGGCAGTCCTGCGGCGTGGCCGCGAAGCGCAGCGGGATGATGATCCGGTCGTCCCAGGAGCACGCGGGCGAGCCGGACGGCGCGCCGCCGTACGCGAAGGAGCCGGTCGCCGAGTAGACGTCATAGAGATGATTCGTGCAGTCGTAAGGCGGAACGAGGTTGTTGCCGCCCTCGTCCGGAACGATGGCAAGCGAGCACCGGTGGGTCGTGTTGCAGTTCAGCCACTGATTCTGCACCGAGGTCAGGATCTGGATGTCGGCCGTGCCCGTGCCGTTGGCGGCGGTGGTGCTGTAGACGGTGTTGATCGGTCCTGCCGGGAGGGTGCCGCCCGGCACGCCGCTCTGGGTGGCACCGAAGCACTTGTCCAGGCTGCTGGGGTTGTCGCCGCGGCACTCAGCGACCATCACCGGGTAGAGCGTGATCGCGGCCTGGTAGGGCTCGGTGTCAGCCGTGGTCGGCGTGAAATTGGTCCACGACACCTTCAGCTGCTGGTTGACCAGGTTGTCGGTCTGGCTCACCGTTACCGTGCTCGCCTGGGGGAACAGCTGCGCCGCCCCGGTGGCCGGGTTGATCGTGGCCGGGTTCAGCATGTGCGGGCCATGGACGGTCACTCCCGAGCCGCGGGCCGCGGCGGGCGGGCTGCCCTGAGTCGCCGCGAGCGAACTCGGGGCGGCCGGGAGCAGCACCAGGCCCAGGGTCATGGACGCGACGCCGCTCAGGGCCAGGATGATCCTGGGCCACGGCGCGACGTTACCGGCCGAGCGGCGCATGGCTCTTCCCTAGTTTAGCGAATTTCCCTATCTGAATGATAGGGACAATGATATGCGGTGAAACCGCCCCGAGGCGAGCCCGCATCATGCCCTGGCCGCCTCTGCGGCCAGCCGGCGTCGCTGCCGCCTCGTCAACTCGCCCGGCGTACCGCCGCCGATCAGCCGCGCGACGGTGAAAAGACCGAGCACCAGGACCACGAGCACGAAGGCGCCGCCGAAGCCGCGCGCGAAGTCGGCCGGGATGTCGCCCTCCTGGTGCACGTAGTTCCAGACGAAGAGCGGGAGGTTGATCTGCGGGCCGCTGAGCGGGTTGACGTTCAGTGTCTTGGTGAACCCGGCCGTGAACAGCACGGCCGCGGTCTCGCCGATACCCCGCGCCATCGCCAGCACGGTCGCCGTGGCCAGGCCGGAGCGCGCGGTGGGCAGGATCACGCTCCAGACCGTCCGCCACTGGCTCCCGCCGAGTGCGTAGGAAGCCTCCCGCAGCGTGCCGGGCACGAGCCTGATGACCACCTCAGATGCCCTGCAGATGATCGGCATCATCGTCACGCTGAGCGCCAGCGCCGCCATCAGGCCGGACTTGAAGAAGCCCAGCGAGATGATGAACAGCACGTAGATGAACAGCCCGGCCACGAGGTCGGGCAGTGCGGTCATCGCCTCGACGATGGTGCGGACCGGCCTGGCCAGCGGGCCGCCCACCTCGGCCAGGAACAGCGCCGCGGCCACGCCGAGCGGCACGGAGAACGCGGTCGCCAGGCCGATCTGCTCCAGGGTGCCGACCATCGCGCCCAGGCAGCCGCCGACCGACAGCGGGAGCAGCGGGCCCGATTTCGCCATGCTCTCGGTGAGGAAGCTGAGATGCGTGACCGCGGTCCAGCCCTTGGCCAGCGTGTAGGCGACGACCGCTACGACGATCGCCAGGGCCAGCGCGCCAGCCGTGCCGAAGGCGACTGCGCTCACCCGGCTCGTCGCTTCCAGCCGGTCCCACTGCATCGCGGCCATCAGTCCGTAGAACAGCAGGAATATCACGTACCAGCTCAGCCAGAACCCGAGCACGCCGCTGAACGGCAGCACCCGCTCGTAGAGCACCCAGGTCAGCCCGAGCGCCGCCAGCGCGGCCCCGCCGACGGTCGCGGCACCCGCGGGGGTTATCGCCGTGATGCGCGTCCGGGCCTGCGGCCCGGACGGCGCCGGGCCTACCGCCATCCGTGCTTCCTTGTCTGCGACGTCAATATTTTCAGCCATAGGGCGGTCAGTCCGCCTCGGTGGAGGCACCCGAGCGTGACCGGTTGATCACGATCGATGCGAACGAGTTAATGAGCAGGGTCATCACGAACAGCGTGAGCGCGGCGGCCAGCAGGAACGAGTCCCCCTTAGGCGAGAACTGCAGGAGATTATTCGCGATCTCGGCCGTTATCGAGTTTCCGCCGCCCTCGATCATGTGGTAGTTGAAGACGTCGGTCGGCGGAGTGAGGATGAAGGAGACGGCGATCGTCTCGCCGAGCGCCCGGCCCAGGCCGAGCATGCTGGCGCCAATCACGCCGCCCTTGCCGAAGGGCAGCACGACGGTCTTGACCATGCCCCAGCGCGTGGATCCGAGCGCGTACGCGGCCTCCCGCTCGCCCTGCGGCGCCTGAGAGAACACCTGGCGTGACAGCGACGTGATGATCGGGATCACCATCATCGAGACCACGATTCCGGCGATGAACGACGAGCCCACGAAGTTGGACGGGGTGAAGCTGAGCCGGAAATGGAAGATCGGGATGAAGCGGAGGTGCCGGGCCAGCCAGCTGTCCGTGCCGATGATCTCGGGCATCAGGAAGATGAGTCCCCATAGTGCGAAGGCGATGCTGGGGATCGCCGCGAGCAGGTCGATCACCGCGATGAGCGGGCGGCGCAGCCGAAGCGGCGCGTACTCGGAGATGTAGATCGCCGCCGCGAGACCAGCCGGAATCGCGATGGCGAGCGCGATCAGCGCGATCAGCACGGAGTCGGGCAGCAGCGCGGCGACGCCGAACTGGTTGGTCCCGTAGTTCAGCGTCGAGATGGTGAAGAAGCGGAGGCCCTCCGCGCGGAAGGCCGGCATCGCCTGCAGCACCAGGAACACCAGGATCATGGCGGTGATCACCAGGATGGCGATTCCCGCGCCCCGCAGTACCCCGCGGAACACCCGGTCGCCGGCCGGCGAGCGGGCAACGATCTTGCGCGGGACGTCCTCGTCCGGCGGAGCGGACGAGGACGCGGGGCTCAGCGCGACGGACATGATCGTTTGCCTCCTCGCGCTCTCTCGGCTCCGCTGCGCTCAGGGCCGCTAGTCCTCGGACATTTCATACTGTTCTGAAAGGATGACCGTACCGAAAACGCTAGGTGAACGGTAGGGAAATAGATTCGCCATGGCCGGGTCACCGGCCTGGAGTTCATGGGGATCCCCCCGGGCGTTCACGGCGGATCCACTGGCGTTCGCCATGGGATTCTCGGCGTTCACGGCGGTCCCCCGGCGTTCACGGGGAATCCCCGCAGCCGTCGGCGCGGTGCCG